>JAZNMQ010000001.1:0-24250 GCA_045579745.1 Candidatus Flemingiibacterium sp.
CTATTTTTTGCGCTGATTCTTTCAGCTCGGCAAGTTTGCTCCGCTTTTCTTCGAAGGCAAAATATTTCGCTGTGTCCGCAAAGAGGCTTCCGAGGTCAGACATTAACATGAGATGCTCGCAGGCATCAACATAGAATTCAAACACTTCGCCGTAACGATGGTATCTGTAAAGCGGAATTTTTTCTTCCTGCAATAAGTGCAGAGAACGCTCGGCATCGCATAAAGCCAAAAGAACCGTTTCTATCCGGCTTAGATATTCGCTGTTTTCAAGCAGACCAAACAACTCATTACGACGCACAATTTCATTTTTACCGCAAGGCTGCTGCAAAACGGAAATTGCTTGTTCGCTAAGGATCTTATTAATCTGCAGATCCGCAAACAGCTCACGCGGCAGTAAAATAGTATCTTTAGTGTTCAGCAATCTTGGCAAGGAATTCATAACGCACTCTCCAAATCTCCCAAAAGTCGAGGCAAGGAATCGATCTCCATACCGTTTACGTTTTCGCCTGCCCCCACAGTCATCTCTCTGCTGTATTGCGGTTGACGCTTGAATTCCATCGAAACGGGGTTAACCAAAAGGATATGCCTTGGGGTTTTTATCTCCCAACTCTGTTGGTATTTGTAACGAAAATCATATAAAGGTAACTGCTTTGATTTACTATCAATCGGGAACCGTATTGGTAAACCATAAGGAGCAAAAGCAATAAAGCTTCGAATAAAATATTCACCATTTTCTTTAAAAATCAATATAGTACGTCGTCTTAGCATGCCGAACAATTTAATAGCAAACACCTCATTTTCCGTTTCTATGTAAAGGTCACATTTCTTCGAGTGCCTGCTTCCGAGAAACCAAAACTGATGTGCTGCGTGCATCTTATAGCCTTTATTCCGACATACCTTATGGATTTTTCTCATGCAGCTAAGCCGCTTAAAAAAGCATCGGATGTAGGGCAATAATACAATTAAGGCAGCAATGCCTATCAATGTATACCAAAACTCCATTTATAAACCCCTCTTTCGGTAAGCAATATAGATAAGTGGTGTTTTTTCAATCACAACGGTGGTATGGCAGTAGATTTTGATATTTCCCGTTTCATACATGGTTCTTGAATAGCCGCTTCAGTCAAAGGTCATGTTGAAATTGAAATCACGGACGGTATCAAAATTGGCGTCAAGGTCGTTCGCTTTCAGATACTCGATCATCTCAAGAAGTCCCGCCGTATTTTGATACAGGAAGCCGTGATACTGCGATGGAGTGTCTGCGCCGAAATCCTCAAAATGATAGGTGATGTTGTCAAACGCAATGATGTACTGATAGGTGCTGTACCATCAAGTTGTAGAGTTGATGATTTATTTAGTTTATAATTTGCTTTCTGTATTTCTCCGCTTGCAAATTAAACATGTACGCATACTTTCCATTCTGCCGCATCAAGCTTTCGTGGTTGCCAGATTCGACGATTTGACCGTTTTCGAACATGTAAATTTTGTCCGCACCGCGCGTGGTGGAAAGACGGTGAGAGATGAAAACGATCGTTTTGTCCTCGGCGTATTGCGAAATAGCCTTGTTCAGCTCATACTCGGCGTCGGGGTCAAGTGCTGACGATGGCTCATCGAGGATGATAAAATCGGCATTTCTGAAAAACGCCCTCGCAATTGCAACCTTTTGCGCTTCTCCGCCCGAAAGCTGTGTACCTGAATTATCAAATTCGCGCGTTAGCTGTGTCGCGATTCCGTCGGTAAGCGCTTCAAGCTTGTTTGTGAATGTGCTTCGATTGAGCGAATCGAGTACACGTTCTTCCATACCGTCCTCATAGCTTCCGCCGACAACATTCTCGGCGAGCGTTGCGGCAAAAATGCGGTAATCCTGAAAAACTGCCGCCATGTGTCCACGCAGGCTTTCGATGGAATATTCCTTCATATTTCTGCCGTTGTAGATGATCTCTCCGTCCGTCGGGTCGTAGAGGCGCATGAGCAATTTCGTCAACGTAGTCTTTCCTGCGCCGTTATATCCGACAATTGCAATCTTTTCTCCGCGCTTTATCTCCATGTTAACATTAAGGAGCGCGTTGGCCGCATGCTCCTTTGCAGGATATGCGAACGCAAGATTTCGTATCTCAATGCTCTCAAAGTGCGGTGCTTCAAGAGATCCGCTGACGATCTCGGGCTCGGTATCGAGGAACCTGCGCATCTTTGTAACAAAGATTCCATGCTCGTGATATTTGGTAATGCGATCTATCATATCACGCAGCACCCAGCTCATTTTCCAGCAAGCGTTTATCGCAACCGCAAAGCCTCCGAGCGCTACCTCTCCCGTTACCATAATTTTATAAAGCATAAGCACCATGAGTCCCGTTTCAACTCCGAACAACAAGAATCTTATAGACGTATCAATAAGCACTCGTTTCTTTCCGTATGCGACGCCGATCTTTTTACGCTTTTCGATGCTGTCGTCAAATTCATCCGAAAGATTTTCGCATACGCGTGAAATACGGAGCTCCTTTGCGTAATCGGGAAGCTTATACACGCGCTCGATATAACCCATCTTGCGTCTGAGCGGATTAAATTCCTCTTCTTGCTTTTTATAGAGCCTATTTTGCACTCTGCCGAGAAGGAGCTGTATTATTGCCGACGCAAGAATAATTATCGCCATTGTAAAATCAACGCTGAAAATAATTCCAACCAAGCTAACAGAAGCGAAAATACGGTTAATAAGCTTTCCCGTGTCCTCCATCAGTCCGACAACATGATTAAACGAGGTTTCCATCGACCACACAAAATCGTTGTAGAATTCGGGGTCGTCATATTTTGAAAGGTCGATTCTCGTCGCCTGAGCGAATAGATCACTGTGCATTGCAACATGAAGCTTTTGGCGCATTTTCGGATTGTAAAGCCCCCAATACCACCAATGGAACATGCAGAAAAACAGCTTGTACACAGCATAGGCTAAAATGATTTTTGCAATCGGAGTAAAAGCCGAGCCGTTTCCGAGCGCGCTGAGCAGCTTCTCCATGTAATAGATACCAAGCGAATGATTGATTCCCCAAATAACGCCCTCGGCGACCATCCAGATTACATATCCCGGTGTATATTTCCACACCTGCCCGAACATCCAAAAGATGTTGCTAAGCGAAGTGGCTTTTGATTCTTGCTTATTATTCATGCAATCACCTCCGTTTCGGCATAGTTCTCGGCTTGCTTTCTGAACATATCCGCATAAATGCCGTTTTTCTCCATAAGCTCAGAATGGCTTCCGCATTCGGCAACTCTGCCGTTTTCCATAAGGTATATTCTGTCAGCCATTACCGCCGAGGAAAGTCGGTGCGAAATGAAAATCATTCCGCAGTCACGGCACGCTTCCGTCATACGCTTGTACATCTCGTATTCGGCAATCGGGTCGAGCGCGGAGGATGGCTCATCAAGTATGACAAATCGGTTTTCCTTTGTGTATATGTGAGAGATCGCCAACTTTTGCGCCTCGCCTCCCGAAAGAAGCTCGCCCTTTGGGTCGAACTCTCTTGTCATAATCGTGTCGCTTCCCGAAGCAAAGGATGCGACCTTCTCACTCAGACCGCCTTTTTCGAGAGCCTCGGAAACAAGCCTGTCATCCCCTTCGCACTTTCTTCTGAGAAGCACATTTTCTGCGAGTGAAAGCGCGAAAACATGTGGCTCCTGCATCACTGCGCAAAAGATCTCTCGGTACTCCTCTACTTTGAGATCCTTAATGTCAGTACCTCCGTATGTAATGCTTCCGCTTGCGTCGTAAAGGCGGAGCAGCAGCTTAACAAGTGTGGATTTGCCTGCTCCGTTATGCCCGACAATGGCGATCTTCTCGTTCTGCCCAAAGTGCATGCTTATATCGTGAAGTGTGTCATCCGATGCACCGTCGTATCTGAAAGAAACATTGTTAAGCACGATATCACCGCTTTGCGGCATGGGAGAAGAACCGTCCTTGATGGTAGATTCATAGTCGAGAAACTCACGAAGATTTTCGATATAAAGTGCATTTTCCTGAAAGCGCAAGAAGACATTCGCGGAGCTGATAAGAGTATACGAAACGCTGTCGATGGAGTTTACGATTACAATGCAGTCGCCGTAGCCCATTGTTCCCTCTCCGAAGGTTTTCCACGCCGCATAAAAGGTTGCGCCGAGTCCGCAGAAGACCTGATTTAATTCGTCGGAGATGTACGATAAAGTCGAAACCTTTAAACCGTATTTTTGAATAATCGCTATAATGCGCTCGCCCGATGCCTTGAAGCGTCTGAGCATAAGATGAGGCATATCGGTAAGACGCATTTCCTTAGCATAATCGGCGAGGTAAAAAGCTCTGCGCGAGTAATCGCAGCGGCGGTTTTCCTCGGCAAGCTCCATGTTTTTATTGTAGTTAAGCTTGTTCGATTTCGATTGAAGCGGAATTGCGAGCAATGGGATCAGCAAAAACAGAATAAGAACGGGGTCAATAACAATGAGTAGCACGATATTCGCTGAAATGTTAATTAGTCTGTAGATCAGTTCGCCAATTGAATTTATAACCGCCCACGGACGGCTTGCACATTCGCCGATGGCTTTCACGAATTTGTCGTAATATTTCGGATTCTCGTAGCAGCCGAGCTCCACCTCTTTCGCCTTTTTGTAGACTACTTTTCGAATATCTCGGTCAATGTTCGCCGACGGCTTTACGCAGATTATATTATAAAACCAGCTCTGAGCCGCATTGATCAGAAGATTAAACGCAAGACACAACAGCAGTGTGGTTGCGATTCTTTCAAAGCTGTATCCTTTTCCGATGCCGTTGAGTGCATAGCGAAGCAGCCATGTATTGGTCATAAAGGAAAGTGATGCCGAAAGGATAGTAAAAAGGAACTCCATTGGCATATACCAAGGGGCGGCGCTGTGTATCAGCTTTAACATAAATATGTTGTTGCTGATTATCCGCTTTATGGGAAGCTTGAGTTTTTTCTCTTTGGGATTTTTTCGCATAGGTCTATCTCCTTTGTGCAGTTTGGGATTAATTAAAAGAAGGGGTATGCCGTTTATTTACGCTTATCCGTTTTTAGCATCGGCTTGATTCCCCAGTAGGTTTCCATAAGAAAGTCCATACTTAGCCGCGATTCGTGCGGCATAGGATTTACCGTCAGGGGCTCGGCGTAAAATGCGGAACCGCTCATTTCCTTCGGAACCCGCCGAAAGAGTTGCCACCTTGGTTCGGCTCTCAGGGCGACTATTAATCTCAGGAATGTGGGTGGTCAGCTCGTGCATATGGGTACAGTAAACAGTATGCACTCCACGGGCAGACAGGGCTGCCAAAACATCTGCAGCAAGGAAAGAGCCCTCAAACGATCCCGTTCCCGAAAAGGTTTCGTCCATCAGAACCAAGCTGTGAGAGGTGAGCTTGTCGAACATCTTCTTGACCAAAGCACACTCGCTTCCCAGTCTTCCGTCAATGGTTGTGACTTCTACTTCACTTGGAAAATGCGTGAAAATGCCGTCAACGGGGCTCAAACGTCCCTCCGACGCAGGAATTGGCATGCCTAATTGAAACATAATTTGCAAAATTCCCACACCGCAAGTAAAGATACTCTTGCCCCCGCTGTTGGGACCTGTGAGAATATAAATACCGCCCTCGGCATCAAAAGTCAAGTCATTGAATACCATCCGTGCATCCGGATTGCTCTCGGATAACTTCATTGCCAGCGCCGGGTTGTACATGCCCGTAACCGAGAAGGCTCTTTCTTCCATAGGACGCACCTCCGGCCAGCAGAGCGGTAGACCGTGATCGGAAAGACTTGTCAGCAGATCAGCAGCCACGGTTAGAAAACGCATTTCAGGCAAAAGCCGTAACCATGGACAAGCCCCCGCAGCTACATACTTACGAATCATAGGTGCCCACATACGAAGCGACCCGCCATATACCTTCTGCATAGCACTCATGAAGACCATATCCACACTTTCTCGTTCACGCGCGGTCAGCCTTTTAGAAACGGCGGTCATAGGGGCAAGAGCTGTCATATCGTCCTTTTCCAATTCCAAATTTAGCAAGCGATCAATCAGCTCGCCCGAGTGAACGCAACGATCATTGATTGACAGGAGCCCCGCTTCGAAGGGGGATAAATTGGCGTCCAGATTGAAACCGATTGTCACGCTCTTAATATTTTTAACTGTTGTAACCATATGGGATAATCCCACACGGAGCTCGTTTACTGTGTCGGCTTGAGAGGCAATGCTGTCCCGCAGAGCAATAAAACCATCCGAACGCAGAGAATAGCCTTCCGTTTCCACCGCCGCAAAGGCATTTTGCATACAGCCCATCAGGTCAATATAAATCTCCAGTTCACGGATACTGAAGAACTGGGCTTCGAAGCTATCGCTACTGCTATCTCTTCTTTTGATATTCTCTTCAATTTGGGACAGCAATTCGCTCGCATCTCGCAGCATCTGACGCAAAGGAGGACACTCCACAACATCCCGCATAGCAGTACGGCGATAGAGAATCACATCGGGATCAGTTGTGAGATAGTCGACCAAGCGACAATCCCGACTATGAAAAAACCACGCCGCACCTAAATTGGAAATCAAATCTCGGGCAGTAGTGCAGACGGGGCTATTATTGTGAATGTGAGGCGGATAGATCAGAGAGAAAGATTCCATATGTACTCCTTTCAGAAGATGAGTGTTGGAAGGCTAAAGATCAGCCAATGGATCAGACGCCGCAGACCGAGTCCTATGGGGAACGCAGGGATGATCAGAAGAATCAGCAGGATATACAACGAGGCGGTGTGATAAAATAACCTCCAGACCGGGCGGAATTTTGCCGTTAGCCAAACCACTACCATTGCACAAAACGCCGACACAATGCAAAATATCCCCCAGCAACAAAGGCAAGCAATAATTTCAAATAGCCACAGTATCCCTACCCGTTTTGCCAGTGAGTGGCGAGGAATGACCACACGGTTGATCCGATCAGTGTTAATCTCCATATGGACTCCTTTCAGTCATTATCGGCGTTTCACACTATACCGATCAATAAAAATAGCATCATTGAATTTGTTCTAAAATCATCTTCGCGGATTGTTCTTCATCCAATAATCGTATGTCCTCTTGCGATAGAACAAAAGCACGAGAATATAAAAAGCGCAAATCTGCACAGCGCTCAGCAAATAGCCTAAGATCTCGATTTTAATAACATTCGCGAACATACATAAAGCAACGAACAGCAATGCGATATTTGAGAATGTCTTTGTTCCAAACATAATCGCGTCAAGGGTATTGAGAGCAAAGCATATTAAAATGATCACCGCGATGCAGATGAGAGTTTTGGCTTCGCGTTTTATAACACACCTTAAATCGTCGGCGAATGATACATAAGGTTTTTCCTTGTAATCGGCAACAACCTCATCCTCACCGTCGGAATTCTTGATTTTAGAGAAATATAAAAGTATGAATGGGTAGGCAATGGTTGTTACAAGTGCTACAAGGAAAAAGCGCAAGGTTTGATTCTCTACACCGCCTATAATAGCTCCCCATACAAAATACGAGGCAATGTATGCCACAAGCGTGGCGACGGATGCAACCGTGATATGTTTCAATGTTTGTTTCATATTTTGTCACCTCAATATTTGGATTTATGTTTATTATATACTAAAAATGCGTAAATGTCAAGCAAGTTTATTATGATTCAAGCGCAACGTACGAATTATGCGTAAATCTTTACAAATTTCTTGACTTATATTTTTCCATGTGATATAATTTTTATGTCACATAACGATAGGACGGTGATTCTATGATTTTTGACTCGTCAATAGGAAAAGTTTACGATACTATTTTCTTTTCAATTGCATTCTTTAATAGGGATAATGCTGACTTCCAAGCTCGGGTTCGCAAACATACTGACTTGAATTTGACAGAAATATATTTTCGTGAAGTAAAAGAAAAAGTCGATGTGCTCCCATCGATGCTTGCTCCGTTTTTCTATACGGATCAAGATTCACAATCAATGATAAGTCAATTATTTACCGACCGCTTTCCTATGCTTGATGGTAAAATAGACAATCTATTTGAAGCAATCAAATCCAACAAGGCATCTCTGAGGCAAAATCTTCTTGCGTTATTTGCTGATGATTCAAAGCGATATGCGTTTTTGGAATCCGTATCTTTTTCAGTAGATCAAACGGCGCTGCTATTTGGAGAATTTGATCAAACGATTGAAATTTTGTGCGATTATCTTAAAACTGTATACCAAGCCGTAGAGCAGCTCCATAGTAACCACCAAGACAAAATAAGCGAGTTTTGCAAACGAAGCGAGTCGGATGCAGGCAAGCACTTTCTGGCAGAAGTAACTAAATTCCCTGTAGAAAAAATTGAAAATGCAACATTTGCATATTCGCTATTAAACCAATATATGGAATGTTTTTTTGCGAGGTCGGACAAGATTGTTTTCTTGCTAGGAATTGTTTATGATAAATTTGTGATTCCGAATGAAGACAGTTTTGCGGAGGTTGACAATTTTCTGATTGCCTGCAGTGGCGAACGGCGCGTGAAGATGATTCATGCCTTAATCGAAAACGGTGAGATGACCGGAAGTCAAATGGCAAAATATCTTGGCTGTCCTCCAACGACCTTGACTCGCCCGCTTTCGATATTATTGGAAAACAATATCATATATTTATCTAGAAGAGAAGGTATTCAAAGCTTCTACCGGTTAAATGTTGAACTGTTCAAAAAAATCATCCCCAGCTTCAATCATATGTTCAACAAGATATTGGAGTCGGGAAATGTTGATGATACGAATTCGTAAAGCGTATGCTGTTTATCGTTCAATTCCTATATTAGAAATCGCGAATTAATATGAAAAACACCTCAAGGGAACTGAATTCCCTGAGGTGTTTTTCTACGCGGACATGTTTGGTTCCATATCAGCTTTCTTATTTTTTTAGCGTGACTATTTTGCCATAATGCGCGCAATATTCTCCGCGAAGCTTGGTCTTATGATGCCTCGCTCGGTGATTATCGCGGTAATAAGCTCATTCGGCGTAACATCAAATGCGGGATTAAATACGCCGATTCCCTCGGGCGCCATGCGATTTTTGTACCACATTTCGGTGACCTCGTCAGGGTCGCGCTGTTCGATCGGAATCAAATCGCCCGATTCAAGGGTAATGTCAATAGTCGAACACGGCGCGGCAATATAAAACGGTATTCCGTAGTATTTCGCCAAAATTGCAACTCCCGAGGTACCGATCTTGTTCGCCGCATCTCCATTAGCCGTTATTCTGTCCGCACCTACGATAACCGCTTGAATTTTGCCATCCTTCATGACCTGCGACGCCATGTTGTCACATATAACGGTTGTGTCAACTCCGTCGGCAAACAGCTCATAGGCTGACAGTCTGGCACCTTGAAGCAACGGGCGCGTTTCGTCGCAATATACCTTGAAGCTCATTCCCTTTTCGCGCCCGACGTGAATCGGCGCAAGTGCCGTGCCATAACGCACGGTGGCAAGCTGCCCCGCGTTGCAATGAGTGAGTATTCCGTCGCCATCCCTCAGCAGAGTCAATCCGTTTTCTCCGATAGCACGCGAGGCTGCAATATCCTCATCACGGATAGCCTTGCACTCGTCGCAAAGCCGTTCCACGCAGTCAGCAACGGAATTCCCGCCGCCAATAAAGCTCTCGGCAGTGCGATACATTCTGTCAATCGCCCAAAAAAGATTCACCGCAGTCGGACGAGAGGAGGCGAGATAGTCTGCGGCTTTTTTAAGCTCTCCTAAAAAGCTTCGACCTTCGCTGAAACCGTTACGGTAAAGCTCGTGTGCGGCTATGTAAAGTCCGATAGCCGCCGCAACACCGATCGCAGGTGCCCCTCGAACCTTTAGCTTCTTTATGGCATCCCAAATATCGGTCTGTGAGGTCAGGTTAATAATTTTCAGCTCACCCGGGAGCAGAGTCTGATCGATAATTTCGAGCGACGGTGTTGCTTCGTCAAGCGCCACCGTATCGGGAAGTCTATTGAATTTATTGTTTTTCATATATTGATGTATTCCTTTCTGCTGTGCTGAGGCTTCCTTATTCTCGCCGTAGCAAAGCGGAGGCATTTGTTGCTTTTATTATTATATCACAAGAGCGCATACCATTTCAACAATATTCGATATTTTTCGCAAACATTATTATGTCTGATTTCACATTAAAGCTTGACATGAATGGCAAATTATTGTATAATATAATAAGCAAATTATCGCTTTGGCACAAATTTATATTGTAAAAAAATAATCGGAGGTAACCATGTCTTTAGCAACTAACCAAAAAAAGACGCAAACAAGACTTTTGACAGGACTTTTGAGTGCTTCATTATGTCTTGGAATGTTGTCAATGGCGAGCGCAGTTTCGGCGGATGACTCAATTGATCTGCCATCCCGCAAATTTGCGCACTCGGTCAAAACAACCGCAGCAAAAGCTCACAATGCTCCCGCGCTGAGCTTTTCGGGCGGAAAGTATTCAACCACCAATGTTTCCGTATCGGGCTCGCCCGTAACTGTTGACGGAGATTTGAGCGAATGGGGTGAGCTTCGCTACCTGGTAAATCAGCAGGTTGACCCTACAATCTTCAACAACATCTGTCATTTCGACTCCAAGTGGAGCAGCACCTATTTGTCAATCGCAGTTGACGTCGTTGACAGCGATATCGTAAAGGATTTCACAAGCAAGAACATTGTCGAAAACGATTCAGTTGAAATCTATATTGATGCCGATAACAGCAGAAACGGCTCCTACGATAACAAAAATGACTATCACATCTCTATTCAGTATGACGGTACAATTGACATCAAGGGCGGCAAAAACGGCTCGACCACATCCACTACAATTGATGGACTTATTTATTCAGTCAAAGAGGACAGCGACGGCTATAATCTCGAAATCAACATTCCGTTCGCATCGCTCGGCATCACCGCTAAGGATAATGCTATGATCGGACTTGAGGTTTGCAACAACGACAACGACTCACACACAAGCTCGGTTCGCCAGACATGGCTTTGGAACAGAGATATGTCGACTAGCAATCCCTCAACATGGGGTATTCTGTTCCTTGGCGGTCAAAAATCGCCGCTTGTCGCAACCGCAGGAACTCCCTCGGCAGATACGATAAACCTCGCTGAATGGGATTTGTCAAGCAAGCAGAATTTCATGAAATACGAATCTGCGACAACAAGCATCGGCGCTCTTTCCGATAACAAGAATCTTTATCTCGGTTTATATGTTGAGGATCCCAACAAGACCTTCGCTACAATTCAAACCAAAGAAACGAATGGCGTTGTCGAAGAAATGCCTCCGCTCGTTCAGTTCATTATCGACGGCGATAATACTGCAAGCGGTGCTAAAAACCAATACGACTTCATTGTCGAATGGAAGCCTACAGCAAAAACCCATGTCGCCCATTACAACTCAGCCGCAAAATTCAAGACCGTAAAGTTTAAGCAGTATGATGTGAACGGCGGATATTTCCTGCTTTGCACCATTCCGTGGGAGGTTATTACTCCCGTGGCTGACGGTACGGACGTCCCGCTTCGCTACGACCTATCGCAAATCGGCTTTGAGATAATGTCAGGCCGTTCTGACGCATGCTCAGGCTACTTCACAAACGGCTATATTCCGATTTGGAGTGGCGATGCTTGCTCAAACCTCGGTAGAATCGTTGTAAACAACGAAAACGTTGAAGACAGAGCCAATAGTGCACCTACCGGAAACCATCTTTATTCATATGCAATCGCGCAAGGCACAACGCTGAGCGGAAAAGTTAATGCTACAGATATAGATAACGACGCGCTTACATATACAATCTCAACGAATGTTCTCAAGGGAGAGGGCACCGTTAAGATTGATTCATCCACAGGTGAATGGACCTATACTCCCCCGAGTGCAGTTTTCGTTAAGCCCTCGTATTCCAAGACTGACCCTCTGCACTACTCATACGAGGATCCGGTTGGTGTAAACTTTATTGTTGAGGTTTCCGACGGAAACGGCGGAAGCCACAAAGCAAGAGTTGAGATCAAGGTTCTTCACAAGCCGACCAACAAGACCTACTATGTAGATGGCGATACAGGAAGAGATACCAATAGCGGTCTTTCCATAGACGCCCCGCTCAAGACCATAAATGCCGCGCATAAGAAGACCAACCCCGGTGACACGGTTATCATTTACGAAAGTGACATTCCGTACGGTTGGACTGAAAGCTACAATTGGGAGGAAAAAATCACTATCACCCGTTCCGGTCTGCCGGAGGCTTATATTACCTATAAGGCGGCTGAGGGTGAGCATCCCGTTATAACTGCCAATGCAGGCTGGGGAACCATGCGTGTTCAGGCAAGCTATGTCATTATCGACGGTTTAACCTTTACCGGAAAGGCTGACGAGTTAACCTACGACTATGCTTGGGATATTTACAACAAGAAGGAATATACCAAGGAAAAGGTTGATGACAAGGATTGGAGCGTCACAAGCACAGGTGCCTTCTCCGTTTCTCCCGGCAGAAATCACGCTCCCGGTGACTTTGATGACGGTGTTCTCAATTCCGGTGTAATTATTCCGCACCATGTAATCGTCCGCAACTGCACCGCCAATCTGAATGCAGGCGGCGGTATCGGAACGGACCATTCGGATTATGTAACAATTGAAAACTGCGTTGCAACAAATAATGGCTGGTGGGGCATGTTCGCTTCGTCAGGCTTCGGCTCACTCGGAAATGTTGACATTGACGATAACAAGACCGATTATAAGATTATTTTCAGAAACAATATTGCCGCAGGAAACAGACACTTCCTCCCGTGGCTTTACAGAAAGAATCTCAGTGACGGCAACGGTATTATCATAGACAGTAACAACAATGCTATGGAGGGTATGCCTTATGAAGGCAAGATCCTCATTACGAACAACCTCGTTTATGAAAACGGCGGTTCGGGTATCCACGCATTCAGAAGCGATAATGTTCACATAATCAACAATACCGTTCTTTACAATAATGCTACTCCTCAGCTTAATTGGGGCGAGCTCTTTAACAACCAGTCCAACGGATTTAAGATGTACAATAACATCGTTTATTCGCGTACCGGTTGCGTTGAAAACCCCGTCGGATCAGGCTTTACCGATGTAGGTTACGACTACAATATTTTCTATAACTATTCCACGTCAAGCAACGTTGGCAAAGCTGTCGGAGGTGTATCAGTCGGAAGCAACAACTTATACCCTGTAGACCCGCAGTTTACAGAGCTTTCTCCGATGGTTCATGATGTAAAAACGGCAACATATCCTTCGGATTGGTCCAAGACCAAGCTTGATAACGCGAAGAAAGCAGCTTATATCCCCGGCCATGACTATGATGTTACCAAAAACGGAGTTTACAATGTGCTGCTGAAACCCACCTCTCCCGCATTTGGCGCAGGTGATGCTAAGTGGTCGGAGATAGTTGGAAATGAATCGAATAATATCGGTATTTTTGATATGGTCGGCTCGGCTACGGGCATGAACTTTGACCCCAACAGCGGCGAGTCAAATACAGCACCGGTCACTCCGCCTAAGACCGACGACACCACTAAGGCCGACGACACAACCAAGGCTGACGATACAACCAAGGCTGACGACACAACCAAGGCTGACGATACAACCAAGGCGGATGACACCACCAAGGCTGATGACACAACCAAGGCTGACGATACAACCAAGGCTGATGACACCACCAAGGCTGATGACACCACCAAGGCTGATGACACCACCAAGGCTGACGACACCACCAAGGCTGACGACACCACCAAGGCTGATGACACTACCAAGGCTGATGACACTACCAAGGCTGATGATACAACCAAGGCTGACGACACTACCAAGGCTGACGATACAACCAAGGCTGATGACACAACCAAGGCTGACGACACCACTAAGGCTGACGACACCACAACCGGTGACAGCAGCTCAGGAGAACCTCAGCAAAGCGGAGCTCCTACTGCAATCATTGTCACAATAATCGTAATAGCGGTTGTTGCGGCTGCAGTCGTGCTCATCGTTGTAAAGAAAAAGAAATAAGCTAAACTAAAAACGAGTCAAGCTCCATGCGGTAACAGCCGCAGGAGCTTGACTCATTTTATTTAATTTAATATACGACTGACGTGCTATCAAAGCGTCAGCTGTGAATTGTACGGCGCTGTAGCTTTTCGATATTACATGCAGTTAAAAGGATTTTCTTAAAGCAGATTGATCTCATCCTGCTTAATAAGCTTCACATCATTTTTGCAAAGCACATCGGCTATTGCATCTTTATCCATTCCCTCAGCCGACAAGCGCAAAACAAGCAGAGCGTTACTGCCAATAATGCAGTTCAGCGAATACATGTATTCAACAGAGATATTGTTTTTCTCAATTACTTCAAGCACGCGATCAAGTCCCGCAGGCTGATTTGGTACAGCGACGCAGAAAACATGATTGGTTTTCGCAACAAATCCATTTTCGCGAAGTGTTTGAATCGCCAAATCCGCCTCCGCTTCTCTGACTACTATACGAATTATTCCGAAATGAGCCGTATCTGCTACAGACATAGCAAGCAAATTGATGCCTTTGTCAGCCAATATTTTTGTCAAGGAACGAAGCGTTCCACGGCTGTTTTCAAGATAAACAGAAATTTGCGTAATAAACATAATGCTAAATCCTTTCTATTTATTATTTTGTCAGTCCGCGATTGTCAATTATTCTCTTTGATTTGCCCTCCGAGCGCGGCAGGGACTTGGGTGCGACCAATTTTACAACCGCAGATATGCCGACAACAGATTTTATTTGTTCGGAAATCAGATTCTGAATTCTTTCTATATCAGCAACTGTATCGGAGAATATTTCCTCAGTCATCTCGACGTGAATTTCAAGGCGGTCTGTCGATTTTACGCGGTCAACCACAAGCATATAATGAGGAGCAACTCCCGAGATGCGAAGCAGAACCGACTCAATTTGGCTCGGGAACACGTTTACGCCGCGAATAACCAGCATATCATCAGTTCTGCCGGTAATTCTGCTCATTCTGACGTGCGTTCTTCCGCAGGAGCACGGTGTAGCGTCAAGCGTGCAGATATCATGTGTGCGATAGCGAATCATCGGCATTCCCGTCTTGGTAATTGTCGTGAAAACGAGCTCTCCGCTCTCGCCGTAAGGAAGCGGCTCTCCCGTTTCAGGGTCAACGATTTCGGCAATAACATGGTCCTCATTTACATGCATGCCGTTCTTTGCGGGACATTCGAACGCTACACCGGGGCCTGCAATTTCTGTCAGTCCGTAGATGTTGTAGGCATTGATATCGAACAGCTCCTCAAGTTTTTCTCTCATTTCCTCAGTCCACGGCTCTGCACCGAAGCATCCAGATTTCAGCCTGAACTCCTTGGGATCGTATCCCATTTCCTTGAGCGACTCTCCGAGGAATATAGCATATGACGGTGTGCAGCAGAGCATCGTAGCTCCGAGGTCGTGCATCATCATAAGCTGTCTTTGAGTATTTCCGCTCGACATAGGTACAACCATAGCACCAACCCTTGAAGCTCCCTGATGTGCGCCAAGTCCGCCCGTGAACAAGCCGTAGCCATAGGTCACCTGAATAATATCATCTCTGCCTGCACCTGCCGCGGTGAGCGAGCGGGCAACCATTTCAGTCCATACCTCGACATCATTCTCGGTATATCCCGATACGATCGGTTTGCCTGTCGTTCCCGATGAGCCTTGTATTCTGACGATCTCCGATTTCGGAACTGCAAGCAAGCCATATGGGAACTCATCGCGCAGGTCGGTCTTATTGGTAAACGGCAATAAGCGCAGATCCTCAACACTCTTTATATCCTCAGGCTTTACTCCCGCGGCGTCCATTCTTGCTCTGTACAGCGGTACATTATTATAAACGTGTTCAACAGTTTTTCTGAGTCGTTCGCTCTGGATTTCGAGTATAGCTTTTCTGTCCATACATTCGATTTCGGGGTTGTAGATTTTATTTTCTGTAATTTTCATGATTATCAATCCTTTTCTGTAATTTAATTATATATGTAGGGCGCTCGCTTTCGGTACAGTCAAAAGCTACAGAACAAATATCCTGCGTAACGCGCGATACGGCTTTTAATTTTGTATTCCGATATACTCTTAATAAGGATATCCATTCCGATATATTCACCCCCTCATTACACTTCATATAAGCTGAAAATAAATAAAGTCCGCATGAAACTGATCCAAATCAATTATCCATGCGGACTTTCAATATTCCTTTTAACTAATCCACCATCAAGCCGACAACAGGAAGTCATCGAGTCAATGTTCTTCAGCAAAGGCAGAAAAACCGCATTGATGGCTAAAGCAAAATCGATTGTTTCGAGTGCTGTGATTGATAATCAATTGCGATTCTCCTTCCTCATTTTTTGTTGTTATAAATTATACACCTGTTTTGTTTATTTGTCAAGGGGTTTAAAAAATTTCCCTGAAAATTTTTATTTTTTCAAAAAAACTCTTGACAACTCCGAATAAAAGGTGTAGAATATGTGACAAGAAATCATGAAAGGGGAAAATCGCATATGAAACACATTCAATACGTTTATGACTCTCGATTTATATTTTACCATCGATGCGGTTTTTCTGCCTTTGCTGAAGAACATTGATTCGATGGCTTTTTCGCCATCGGCTTGATGGTGAATCAGGTTAAATATAGTATACAGAAAAGCCCGCATAGATATTTGAATCATTTCAAATATGTGCAGGCTTATTTTATTTTCAAATATAATTTTCATATACTAAGAAAGAGGTATAATATCATGAGTATGAATTTCCATCACAAGCTTCCAATTCCGCAGGACATCAAAGCACAGTATCCGGTAAGCAAAGAAATGGCAAAAATCAAAGCCGAGCGTGACGAGGAGATCAAACGAGTTTTCCGCGGCGAATCCGACAAGCTGCTTCTGATTATCGGACCATGCTCCGCCGACCACAAGGAATCGGTGCTTGAATACATCGGCAGGCTTCGCACGGTTCAGAATCAGGTTGCCGAAAAAATTCTCATCATCCCCCGCATTTACACCAACAAGCCGAGAACCACGGGCGACGGCTATAAGGGAATGCTCCATCAGCCAAACCCCACAGAAAAGCCTGATATGCTTCAGGGCATTGTCGCCATCCGCGATCTGCATCTCTGTGCGCTCCGTGATTACGGCTTCAGCTGTGCGGATGAAATGCTCTACCCCGACAATTACCGTTACCTTTCCGACCTGCTCTCCTATGTAGCGGTAGGCGCGCGTTCGGTTGAAAATCAACAGCACCGTCTGACGGCTTCGGGACTTGATATTCCCGTAGGCATGAAAAATCCCACAAGCGGCGAGCTTTTAGTAATGATGAACGCAATCACCGCGGCTCAGCACAGCCACACTTTCATTTACAGAGGCTGGGAGGTAGAGAGCACGGGCAACCCTTATGCGCATGCTATTCTCCGCGGATATCAGGATACAACCGGAAAATCGGTTTCCAACTACCATTATGAGAATCTTCTCGGACTTCTTGATATTTACGAAAAATCGGGCTTATCCAATCCTGCCGTGATTGTGGATGCCAACCACGCAAATTCCGGAAAGCAATACCTGGAGCAGATACGCATCACAAGAGATATTCTTTACAGCCGTCGTCAAAACGAGGAGATCAAGAGGATGGTCAAGGGAATCATGATCGAGAGCTACCTTGTTGACGGCTCTCAGAAGACAGATGGCACAGTTTACGGACAGTCCATCACAGACCCCTGCCTCGGTTGGGAAAAGACAGAATCGCTGATCTTGGAAATCGCAGAAACCCTTAACAAGTAAGGAGAAGATACAATGAGTTCACTCGAAGAAGCACGAAATATCATCAATGAAGTTGATGCGAAAATGGCGGAGCTCTTCTGCATTCGCATGAAAGCCGCCGAAGCTGTGTGCGCCTACAAAAAGGAGCACGGGCTGAAGATTTATGATGCCGAGCGTGAGGCAGAGGTCATCCGACGCAACGCCGAGCGCATTGAGGACAAAACGCTGCGCGAATACTATGTCAGATTTCTCATGGAAAACATGGTGATCTCCCGTGCATATCAGGAGAGGCTGACAAGCGGCATGAAGGCGGCATACAGCGGAACTGAAGGTGCGTTTGCACACATCGTCACCTGCAAGCTCTTCCCTACCGCACAGAAAATTGCCTATCCTGATTTTGCCTCTGCATATAAGGCGGTACAGAACGGCGAATGCGATGTGGTAATCCTTCCCATGGAAAACAGCTATAACGGCGAGGTCGGGCAGGTCACGGATATGATGTTTTCGGGTTCTCTTTATGTGAACAATATGACCGAGCTTGCCGTTACGCAGGATCTGCTTGCCGTTCCGGGCGCTTCCCTCTCCGACATCAAGGAAGTGATCAGCCATCCTCAGGCGTTGGGGCAATGTGCTGAATTTATAAAGCAAAGAGGGCTATCCTCACGCGAATATACAAACACCGCACTTGCCGCCGAATATGTTGCAAAAAAGGGCGACAAATCGGTAGCAGCCATTGCAAGCGAACAAGCGGCAGAGCTATTCGGGCTTACCGTGCTCGAAAAGAACATTAATGCAAGTCGCAATAATACCACCAAATTTGCCGTTTTTTCAAAAGCGGACAACCGTTATGGCGCGGGCGAAAAAGGCGTGCATACCATTTTGATGTTCACGGTACGCAATGAAGCAGGCGCACTTGCAAGAGCGATCGATATCATCGGTCAGCACGGCTTCAACATGATCACCCTGCGAAGCCGTAATATGAAAGAGCTTTTGTGGCAGTATTATTTTTATGTAGAGCTTGAGGGAAACATCGCTTCCGAAAACGGCATGAAAATGCTCGATGAGCTGCATAGCTGTTGTGATAAGCTGAAAATTGCAGGCAGCTTCAAAAATGAGAGCTTATTGTGAGCATCTTGCAAGTGAACCTTGACGAGCGGATCTACGCTTTATAAGCCGCGAACTCAGCTTGAATCAACACCCGAAAAAAGCACAGCCGATCGCGTTACATAGCAAAGCGTTCGGATGTTTCTATCTCAAAATTAAAAATTACGAAAAACCGCCCCCAAAAGCTTAACGCTCGCAGGAGGCGGTTTTAGGTTAAAATATAACTGCTTATTTCGCGAGGGTTTCAAGATACTTGTAGCATCTTGTAATTTCCTCAATACCTGTAGGATCGCAGCCCTCAGACTCAACAACGATCTTCATGCCAAGCTCGATAGCCTTTGCATGTACAGCGGCAACGGGAGCTTCGCCCTCGCCGAGTGCAAGACCCTGACCATTAGCCTTGCCATCCTTGAGGTGAATGATCTTTACTCTGTCCTTGAGTGAGGTGATTGTTTCAATCGGATCGCATCCTGCAACAAATGCCCAATATGTATCGATCTGCAGGTCGATTGATGTACGAGCGATGATCTCGTCCTCAGCGATTACTCCATCCTTGTTAGGCTTGAATTCGCCTGCGTGGTTGTGGAAAGCAAGGTTGATTCCCTCAGCCGCAAGCATAGGCTGGAATTTGTTAAACTGCTCGATAATGTTGTCAACCGCTTCCTTCGTATCGCACTGGAAGTAAGGAACGATGAAGTTTGTATTTCCGAGAGTCTTGTGATACTTTACAGTACCTGCGAAATCTTTTTCAAGCTCACCGATTCCGCTGTGAGTGGAGCTGACTGCAAGACCGTACTCGTCGAGCATAGCCTTAACCTCTTCTGCGCTATGACCGAAGAAGCCTGCGAACTCTACGAACTTGTAGCCAATCTCAGCAACCTTTTTGAGAGAACCTGCGAGGTCGTCCTTTGTGATATCACGAAGGCTGTACATCTGAATGCCGTATTCCATAATATGAACTCCTTATAAATATACTGCGGTTTATAACCATCTTTATTATAACTTAAATATAAGATTTTTTCAAGGGTTTTTCAAAATTTTTCTTATATTATAACAACGGGAAGCTATTCGGTTTATGCGCCGAGCCAATTGGAGCTTCAACGAAATAAAACCGCACTATTCCGATAATTCAGAATAGTGCAGTTTATTAGGATTCAATTATTTCTTCTTGGACTTTTTACCAGCCACAACGATTACTGCAATTACAGCAATTACAACAACTACACCAATGATTATGTAGATAATCATTGAGCTGCTGCCGCCATCTGTGTTGTCAACAACCGAAGAAGTATCGTCTGTTGTATCATCAGCCTTTGTTGTGTCATCGGCCTTTGTAGTGTCGTCAGCCTTTGTTGTATCATCGGCTTTTGTTGTATCATCGGTCTTGTCTTCGTCAGACATAGGAGTGGTTACAGGGTCAACTCCGCGGTCAATAACCCAGAACGATGAATCCGAATCGGAAATCACTACGGGCATAAGCGGTGAACCGACTGTTCCGAAAACACCCATGCGGTTTTCGGTATTACCGATCTTATCCGACCATTCTTTGTTACCACTGTTAAGAGCGGGAGAGCCTTCCTTGAGGCCGAAATCGTAGTCGAGATTGTGTACATTATAGTCTGCATCTATAAAGTAACCGCCGTTCTTAGCAAATTCCTTCATTTCAGCAGTCCAATCGGAGGGGTATGCAATACCCTTGTCGTGATTTACCTCGTAAACATTCTTGAAGAGCGGATCCTTACCGTAGATGTTGTTTGCTCCGGCAGTTGTTCCCGCCTTACCGTTTCTGCCTGCAATATCCTTTCCAAGGTTGTTGTTGGAGGAATAGTTGTAGAAGAGGTTGTTGTCGTAGAAAATTTCCGAGTTAGCAGCGCTGGAAATCTGCATCTTCGCGCCTGTGCGAGAGTAAACGATGTTGTTGTACATGTTTACGCTGTTTGCCTGGCTTGCGTAGAAGTCGCTGTAGCCAAGAATAGGTGTGGAGCTGTTGCTGTAAACGGTATTGTTGATAAGGTCAACATTGTCACCGTCGAATACGTGAATACCGGAACCACCGTTCAAATAACAAAGGTTGTTCGAAACGAGGAAGCGTCCCTGATAAGGCTGAACGCCCCACTTATCTCCCTTTGAAAGAAGAGTGCTGTTAGAGCTTGCATTGTTTGTTGAGTCGATGATGATACCGTTACCGTCGGAGAATCTCTTAAGGCTTATCCACGGTACGAAGTGACGGTTACCTGCAGTGACATTGTTTCTTACAACGATCTTATGTGCGCCAAAGTTGTCATCGATATCGATGGTGCCGAGCACGCTGATACCGCTGCACGCATACATGTTACCCCAGCAGTTGTTTGTAATTGTGTTGTTTTCTATAATGATATAGTCAGAAACAGAAGAACCAATACCTGCCGCTGCAAGGCTATCGATGACACAGTTTCTTACCTCAACGTGGTGGATCACCTTGATAGCATCGATTCCGCCGTTGTTGAGAAGCGTTCTGTTGTTATCAGGAGGTGAAATGTTAATACCGTTGGTGTTATATCTTGCTACCTTCGGGATAGAGCCTTGGTTCGCACCTTGTGCAGCACTGTGGTACACATCATATCTACCCTTGTAGTCGTGCATAATCTCCTGACCGTTACCCTTAACAGTCAGACCGTCGAGAATAATGTATGAACCTGTAATATGAATTGTATTCCAGGATTCGTTTGCGTGTACAACAGGCTTTTCGCCCTCTGCAGCCTTGATTGTGATATAGGCGCCGGGCAAGCCCGAATTTGTGATATTAAGAACCTTATTTTCGGCGTACATATACGGAACATCAGATTCATGAACGATGATGGTATCACCGGGGCGAGCTGAAGAAATTGCTGTTGCAAGCGATTTCTTTGCGGTATCGTGCGTTTCGCCGCTGTTTGTATCCTTGCCCGTATCGCCATCTACGTGAATTGTTCTGTATGTAGGAGTGTAATCAACTCTGATCTCCACTCTCTGATGGAAGGTCGCTCCTTCTTCATCGCTGACCTGAATGTAATAGTTTATACCGTCGGGTGCAATGAATTTCTCTGTGGGAGGAGTATAAGTCCACTCACCGGTAGTTTCATTAAGATCAAATGTACCGAATGATTTGCTTGTAGTCTTATTATTAGGGTCAAACTTGTATGTCAGAGCATCTCCGTCAGGATCTGTAACAGTAATTTTACCGGATACAGTCTGTCCCTGTGCAATTGAATAGGTCGAGATCTGGTTGCCCCACGGAGCATTGTTAGAACCGCCCGCAACCTTTAAGTTATTAAGCACGATGCTTCCGAAGCTAAGCGAAGAGCTCCAAAGGCTCTCAGTGGATGCTTCGCTCCATCTTGCTCTTGTAGCGTCATATACACCGAGTGTTTTGAAGAAATCAAATTCAACACCGATAGTGTTGAGATAAAGAGGCTTTTCGTTGAATTCAGAAAGCGCGATCTGAATCTCATAATCATAACCGTCGCTTGTCTTGGTTGAAGCTGTAGAAACCTGCGGACCATAGTTGAATGCGCCCTCAGAGCCTGATCTTGTATAGCTTGATTGATTCTTTTGGAAGGAATATTCAACGATCTGAATAAACTCCTCGTGCTCGCCGCCCTTGACGAAATCCTTATCCATATACATGCTGACGACCGAGGGATCAATATCCTCGCCAATAACCTTCAGCGCCATGTAGAGATTGCTTTCATCGCACATCGATGCAATCTGGTAGGAGTAACCGCCTGCAGAATTTGTTCTTTCGCTTGTGAAGATCCAATTCTCATTTTCGGAAATAACACCGTCGAGATTTGCAGTTCCGGCATAAGAGATTATCGGCAGAGCCTTTGTATAAAGGCAAACGCTTCCCCATGTTGAAGGATCGTCTGCATTTGTTTTTTCATTCCAATACAGAACGCCCTTGTCGGTTGCAGCATTGCTTCCGGCGTTATCATCATCGTTATTGAGAACCTCAAGTCCGATCATGGTGCCGTCAATCGGTGAATCTATGCCAAGCTCAGAAAGCGGGAAAACAGCCTCAACTATGTAGCCATCGTCTGTGAGCTTGTGAGCCGCATTCACGCCTGCGAAGCTTGCTTTGACATCAGCTATGTCGGCTCCGCCAACAAGCGCCCACTTGCCGTCAGCAGCCTGATACATAAGGTGGAGCGTCTTTTCGCCATAGCCCTCGCCTTTTTCGTTCTTGGGGTCTACAAATATCTCAACACCGTCGTTGTTGAAGATATCTGCATTCAGATTAGAATTGACAATTGTGCTGTCAACTACCTTGACTGCAACATAGAAATTACTACCATCCCATGTTGTTGCAAATTCACAGGTGTTATTAAGAGTTGTTGCTTCCTGACGTCTTGCGACATCATTCCAAGCTGCTGTATTCCATACAGACTCGCTAAGCTCACCGTCAATCGTTATGGACGCGGCTGCTTTTCCTGCAGTTGTCAGCTCGGTTTCGGATGCCGCAGCAGCCGATACCGGTACGGTCAGCATGCTCATGCTCATCAGCATGAATGTCATAACCACAACCGATATGCAGGTTTTTAGAATTTTGTGATTCATTTTGTGCTCCTCTCAAAAATATTTTTGAATATTTGGGTGGCAAACTTCAATTTATTATATCACATCTGCGCAGATTTGAACAGAGGGACATTGCCATTTGGGCGTGCTATTTTAGCATAATTTGCGAAATTATCTGAAAGTTTTCGAGCGGTTTTCAGATTGTTCATAAAACAACGGATACTCAAAACGAGTATCCGTTGTCCTTAATAATTCAATTACTTTTTCGATTTCTTGGATTTCAAGACTGCGACTACAACTGCTATCAATACAACTGCAACTATCACACCGATAATTACATATACTGTAGCGCCGCTTCCCTCGCCGTCAACGTCTGCAGGCTTGTCAGTGTCATCAGCCGATGTATCTGCGGCGGAGGTGTCATCTGCTTTGGTTGTATCATCCGCCTTAGTTGTATCCTTGTCATCCGAAGGCTTATCAGCCTCAGTGTAAGGCGAAGTGTTGAGCTGATCGCCAAGGAACAATTCTGTCATCGGGTCAGAATCGGAAATCACAACGGGTCTGAGCGGCGAACCGATCGTTCCGAAAATACCCATGCGGTTTTCGGTATTACCGACCTTATCCGACCACTCCTTGTTGCCGCTGTTAAGTGCGGGAGAGCCGTCCTTGAGTCCGAAATCGTAGCCGAGAATGTTTACATTATAGTCAGCACCTACAAAGTAACCGCTGTTCTTCGCGAATTCAAGCATTTCGGAAGTCCATGTCGAAGGATATGCAATACCCTTGTCGTAA
>JAZNMQ010000002.1:0-58288 GCA_045579745.1 Candidatus Flemingiibacterium sp.
CGCTGAAGGTTCTGCGAATTTTCCGAAAGGTTACCACGAATTTGTGCGCGCTCTCGATGCAATGCTCGCAGAGCAAGAAACCGGTCATAAATAAATGAAATCCAGAAGCCGGGAACTTCGGTTCCCTCCTTCTCAAAGTCCTTCTCTATCTATAATGCGAGGAGGATTTTGAGAAAGAAAATTCTTCAACCTAAACATAAATCATGAATAAGGAGGCATATACAATGCGTTATGTTGGAAAATGGGTCTTTCACTCGATTGGTATAGTGGCGGATTCTGATAAAATGATCTATCTCAGTACCGAGGACTATCTGAAATCTCCAATGCCATATATCGATGAAACAGACGAAGAAGCAGTCGCCGATGAATTACGGGAGAGAAAATCCATGATCGGAATGCAGATCGAGATCTGCGAAGACGGAAAGCTGTATATGCTGATGCCGCTTCCGCAGGGTGCCACCAAAGAGGAAGTCGATGCGGCTGTTGCCTCCGGTGAGATAAGCATGCGCGGAGGTATGATGGCGAATGGTCCAGAATCGTGGGAAGAACGTGACGGTGTGCTGTGGTATACGACCGAACTCAGTGAGGACGGGTGGACAAAAGGTTCAGACGATGACGGCTTTATTTTCTTCATGACTGTCCGATTTGTAAAAGCCGAATGATCAAGGAGACAGCACATGAGTATTTTCGACAGCGGAAGATTCTGTGCAGCCGTGCCGGAGGGATGGATGGCGTTCTGCGGTACGGACAGCGGCGGAAAGATCACACCGAAGAAGGTGCATATTTATAAAGGGATATCGCTTCAGACGGATATTTTTACCCACTCCGGTATTACGGTCTGCTTCTTTGGCAAGGAGGACTATTACCTTTCACCGAGGCACTTTTATGAAAACATTGTGGATATGGAGCCTATCCCCCTCGGGCCTTACACCTGGAACGGATATACCTGTACAAGTCTTGGATACCCTTATATAATGCTGGACACGGAAAAGGACGGATACATCTTTCAGGTAATGATTCTCATGAAAAACGGAGAACATGAAATTTCACTTGATGATACGGATGTGAGACTCATCATCGGGAGTCTTACGCTGGCAGAATAACGGTCGGATTTATAGAATACACAGACAAGGAGTGAGGCAATTGGCAGTTTTGCAGGAATACAAATGCCCCTGCTGCGGCGGTGCGATCGCCTTTGTCAGCGGGCTTCAGAAAATGAAATGCCCCTATTGTGATACAGAATTTGAAATGGAAACGCTGGTTTCTTATGATGATGCGCTGAAGACAGATCAGGCGGATCAAATGAAGTGGGAAACAGAGGCAGGCGGTGATTGGCAGTCAGGCGAATCGGAGGGCTTGCGCGTTTACGTCTGCAAATCCTGCGGCGGCGAGATCGTTACAGACGAAACCACAGGTGCTTCTTCCTGTCCGTACTGTGATAATCCGATTGTGATGATGGGGCAGTTTGCCGGTGCATTGAAGCCGGATTATGTGATTCCGTTCAAGCTTGACAAAAAAGCCGCCATTGCCGCACTGAATAGGCATTATGGCGGAAAAAAGCTGCTTCCGAAAGTATTCAAGGATCAGAATCATATCGAAGAAGTCAAGGGAATATACGTTCCCGTGTGGCTGTTTGACGCGGATGCTCACGCGCAGATTCGTTACAAAGGGACCAAAACCCGTACATGGAGCGACAGCCGGTACTATTATACAGAAGTAAGCCACTATCTGATCAGTCGAAGCGGGTCGGTCGGCTTCGAGCGTATTCCCGTGGATGGTTCCTCCAAAATGGATGATACCTTGATGGAATCCATCGAGCCGTATCGCTTTTCGGATGCCATAGAGTTTCAAACTGCATATCTGGCAGGCTTTCTTGCAGATAAATACGATGTGGATGCAGAGACAAGCATTGAACGGGCAAACGAGCGCATTAAAAAGAGTACCGAGGATGCTTTTGCAAAAACGGTAAACGGTTATAACAGTGTTGTTCCGGAGAACACCTCGGTCCAGCTTGAAAACGGTCATGCAAAATATGCGCTGTATCCGGTTTGGCTTCTGAACACCGCTTGGAAGGGCAAAAAATATACATTCGCCATGAACGGGCAGACCGGCAAGCTGGTCGGCGATCTTCCTCTTGATAAAGCGGCGGCAGGACGGCTGCAGTTCGGACTTACCGCACTGATTACCGCTGCAGCGTTTGCACTGTCGTGGCTGATCTGGCTTATATAAGGAGGCAGCAGAATGAAAAAATATTTATACATCATGCTTGCAATCGTTCTTCTGTTTGCCGTAAGTGTATTGCCGGTTACGGCTGAGAATTCCTATCCTCGCCTGACCGATGATGCGGATGTGCTTACCGATGTGGAAGAAGCTGAAATTCTCGAAATACTTGACAAGACAAGTACGAATCATCATGTCGATATCATAATTTGTACCGTTCCGTCCATCGGAGCACATTCTGCGGCGGAATATACCGACAATCTGTTTGAAGAACGGTTTTACGGAATGGGCGATGACCGAAGCTGTGTTCTGCTGCTGGTCAGTATGGAGTACAGCGATTGGCATATTACCACCGCCGGTTACGGAATTACAGCCTTTACTGACGTGGGCATTGACTATATCGGAGAACAGATCGTTTCGATGATGTCGGATGGGGATTTTGCCGATGCCTTTTTGGAATATGCTTCGATTTGCGATCGATTCCTTGATATGGCGCGAAGCGGCAATCCATTTGATGCGGATGATCTTCCGAAAGAACCTTTTCCTGTTGTGCGGAATCTGATTATATGTCTTCTCATTGGCACAATTGCCGCATGGATTCTGACGGGAAAGAAGAAAGCAGAGCTGATTTCCGTGAAAAAGCAAAACGCGGCAAAGAATTATATCAGAGGTGACAGCCTTAAAGTGATCGAATCCAAAGACCTCTTCCTTTATAAGACACTTACGAAAAGTGAAAAATCGGGCAGTTCGGAGTCTTCATCGACACATACCACGAAGTCCGGAACGACTGTCGGGGGCGGAGGCGGTAAATTCTGACAGGTACTATGAAAGGAAGATAAGATGAATCAAAAAATGAAACGGATATGGAGTTTGTTGCTCTGTTTATTGCTGCTGATCAGCACAAATTTCGGCCATTTACAGCAAGATCACATACATAGTCTCACGGAGCCGAAGGATGCTCAGGACGATCATGAACACGAACAGCTATCTAACGATACGCCGGATTTGCTGTATATTTGTGAAAATGTCCTCGAATTTGCCCTTTCGATTTTTGCAGTTCCTGTATCTGCCGCATACGAAGACGGCGTGGAGTGTGAGCACTGCGGTGGCTGGCGCTACGACGACTGGCTGTGTGAAAACGGCGATCACTGCGGTGAAGGTTCTGGCACTTCCTGTTATGAGGAGCACCACTGCGGCTACTGCGGTGCCTGCGATGACGATCATGAGATGTGTGACGACTGCGGCAACTGTCTTGAAGATCATTGCGAATGCGAAGATAAATGCCGCGGATGCTATGAGATGGGAGAAACGGTCTGTTCGGATTGCGGTGAGAAATGCTCCGGTTGTGACTGGATCTGTGATGACTGCGGAAGATGTACCGAATGTATCGGTGATACCCTGTATTGCTCCCACTGCGATGTCTGCATTGAATGTGCAGATTGGGTCTGCTACTGCGGTGACGGATGCAATCTGTGCGCAGTAGGATGTCCGGACTGTCGTGAGGTCTGTTCCGCCTGTGAGCCTGATGCGCTCTGTGATTACTGTTTCCACTGCTTTGACTGCCTTGGCGGCGAGGGTAACTACTGTTCAGACTGCCGTCTGTGCATCAACTGTGTGGACGCGGTTTGCTACTGTGGCGGCGGATGCTCCGAATGTACGCTGATCTGTAAGGAATGCAATGAAAAATGCGAAAACTGTGCAGACGGCGGTATCTGCGGGGACTGCGGAACCTGCGCGGATTGTGCAGGAGAATTTTGTGTTGGCTGTGAGGTCTGCATCAATTGTGTCGATTGGATATGCTACTGCGGAGAAGGATGCTTCCAATGCGAGGTCAGCTGTCCGGACTGCCGTGAGGTATGCTCTGCGTGTGATCTTGATGCACTGTGCAGTAGCTGCTATTATTGCTTTGATTGCCGCGGCGGTGAAGGAGATTACTGCCCTGATTGCGGACTTTGTATTGAATGCGTGGATATGGTGTGCGCTTGCGGTACAGGATGCTCCGAGTGCGTGCTCATCTGTACAGACTGTGAGGATAAATGCGAAAACTGTGCGGACGGCGGCATCTGCGAGGACTGCGGCACCTGCTATGACTGTGTGGGCGGTGACGGCAACTTCTGCATCAACTGCAATAAATGCAAAAACTGTGTGGATGCGGTCTGTTCTTCCTGTGGGGAGGGCTGCTCGGAGTGTACGGAGCTTTGCCCCGAATGCAATGAAAAATGCATGAACTGTGCAGACGATCAAATCTGCAGCGAATGCGGTGTCTGCTTCGACTGTGTTGGCGGCGATGGAAACTACTGCGCAGAATGCGGTGTGTGCAAGAACTGCGCCGAGATGGTTTGCTACTGCGGAAACGGCTGCTCAGACTGTGCGATCATTTGCCCCGATTGTCAGGAAAAGTGTGAAAACTGTGCCGATGACGAGCTGTGCGGTGAATGTGGTGTCTGCTTCGATTGTGTCGGAGGAGACGGCAATTACTGCGCGGAATGCGGAATCTGTAAAAACTGCGTCGATGCTGTCTGCATTTGCGGCGGTGGATGCTCGGACTGCGCAGATATCTGTCCTGAATGCGCTGAAAAATGTGAAAACTGTGCCGATGATGAGCTGTGTACTGACTGTGGCATCTGCAAGGACTGCGTAGGCGAAGAAAACTTCTGTGCCGACTGCGGAGTTTGCTACAACTGTGTCGATATGGTCTGTGTCTGCGGCGGCGGATGCTCGAACTGCACTGTAATCTGCGAGGAATGCGGGGAGAAGTGCTTAAACTGCTCCGACGGTGAGCTTTGCACAGAATGCGGCATTTGCGTTGACTGTGCCGGTTCGGACAGTTTCTGTATCATATGCGGACTTTGCTCTGATTGCGGCATCGTCTGTCCCTGCGGCGAGGGATGCGAAAACTGTGCAGATATCTGTCCGGACTGTGGTGAGAAATGCTCCTCCTGCTGTGACGAATTTTGTGCGTCCTGCGATATTTGCCGTGAATGTGCAGGCGACTTATACTGCGAGGATTGCGGTCAATGCGGTGACTGTACGGAAATCTGCGAGGAATGCGGCATCGTTTGTGCGGACTGTGCGGAGTCCGTGTGTGAAGACTGCGGCAAATGCTCGGGATGTATCGATGAATTCTGCCCTGACTGCGGCATTTGCATCGACTGTGCCGACAGTATGTGCCGGGACTGCTATTATTGCGGCGACTGTGCGGATAACCTTTGCACAGACTGTGGTGAATACTGCTCTGACTGCGCCGGATTCTGTGAGGAATGCGGAAAATGCGAAAACTGCGTGGAAATCTGCCCCGATTGCGAACTGTGTAAGGAGTGCTGTGCCGAAAGTGCAGAGAATCTCGGCTGCGATCACGGAATCTGTCCGGAAAGCGCAGAATGGAAAAACCATTACTGCACGGAAGGTGGGCACTGCGTAGGCAAATCAAGCAAAATTGAGTACGATGAGGATGAGCACTGGACGAACTGCGGCGACGGCTGCGATAAACGACTGAACTCGGAGTTGCATACCTTCGGTAAAGGTGAGATCACAAAAGAAGCAACGACGAAGGCGGACGGTGTGATGACGTTTGCCTGCACGGTCTGCAGTTTTGAAAAAGAAGAAGCCGTTCCCAAGCTGACTGCTGGACATACGCACGAATATACGGATGTCGTAACACAACCGACGTGTGAATCGGGCGGATATACAACGCATACCTGCGAATGCGGACACACATATATGGATAATCAGACGTCAGCGGTGAAGCACGATTATCGGCCCAGATATACCGATACGGAGCACTGGACTGAATGTACCTTCTGTAATGAAGCCACGGATAAGACTGCACACAAGCTCGGTGAATGGAAAACGACCGTGAAGGCAGGCTATACCTTTGCGGGTGAGAAACAGCGCGCGTGCAAGATTTGCGAATATACAGTATGTGAAACTATTCCCGTTTTGATCGTGCCGGAAAACAAATATGTGGTAATCATTCCGGATTACCCGATAACAGATGAAACACCCTCTATTGAAGTGGGCGACACAAATAACGATTCCGAAACTGAGTCACCGACAGTCAGCCCCCAACCCGATTCAGGCAGTGAGTCACCGGAGTCAAAGAATCCCTCTGCGACCACTACCAAGGAGCTGTTAAGCAAAGGCACCGACAATACTGTCCCCGCACTGCCCACACTTCCTCCTACCGAAGACGGAAACATATTCGAGGGATGGGTTGATAAGACAACAGGTGAACCGGTGAAAAAAGGCGATAAGCTCACGGGAAACATAGAAATTGAGCCCGTCTGGAAGGACTGCGGTGAGGACAAGCACGCCGATGCAGACAAGGATAATCACTGCGACGAATGCGGATACATCATCGTGAAAGAAGTGAAGCCGGAGGAGACAACGGCACCTGCCGAGGATATAGCATCTGACACCGGACATGAGGATGAAAAAACACCGAAGGATACTGACGGTACACCGAGTTGGATGATTATCGTTATTTCGTGCTTCGGCGGCGTGATTGCAATATGCGGCACCCTATTGGCTGTTTTCCTGAAGAAAAAGAAATGATAAAGCATATCAACTCGGTTGAATAATTTCATATACCCTATGTCATTATCATGATGAGGCTTCTCACGGTTTGGTGAAATTGATCGCTTCGAATTTTGGCAAATTATCACGCTTTATTGAAACAAACCACACGGAATTCTTCAAAATCAGTAAAGAATTCCGTGTGGTTTCATTTTCCTATTCGGTTTGTGTTATTTCTCCGATAAGGCTATCACGCTTTGTCCGTACTCCTTTTCTCACGCTTGCCATGCAAGATACCGTGTGTTTGCGCTATCGGGCGATGACAGCGTACACCTCTTTCAAAGAGGTGTAGCATCTAAATCTGGACAAAAGCAAAGCCCCGCGCGAAGCGGGGCGAAGGAAGGTTATCTATACTTGTCTAAAACTGCTTTGTAATCAGGGTTCTTCAGAAGCTCTGCTCGTCTACCGCCTGCAGCGTTAGCGCAATAATCAAGATTGAATTTAAGAAGATTCTCCCGCGCAGCGTCAGAATAGCGGTCAAACACGTGATTCAAGGCTTCATTCTTTTTTCTCAATTCTTCAAGCTTTTTGGTTGCATACAGATTTTTATCCATAACTTCTATGATCTGCTCGTCTGTCCCGCCTCGGTAGCATAGATCATTTTCCATTCGTCCAAGAAACGACTTTGCCATCATAAGGAAGAACGCTTCGCCGGTTTCCTCAAATGCGGATAACATCAAGTCACCATAATGCAATGCACGCTCAGCCTTTTCTGCCATCGAAATCATAGGATTAAAGAACACGGTTCTGCCGAGCTTATCAGACGCAAAATCAACAAGCTCAAACATATTCTTTTGAACATGGAAATAGTATTCGCTTGTATCCTTGGCAAACAATTGCTCGGTCTTTTGCCCGCAGGTCGTGAACCAATCGGTGAATTTAGTTTTGTAAATTTCAAGTGCATCTTCTGTTTTACCTTCTGCGTGGAGAATTTTCGCACGCATATTCCATGCATTGAGTCGCAAATTTTCCTCGGTGCAACCCTCCAATATCTTTTCGCAGATAGCAAGGAATTCATCCTTGTGTGCAATCAGAACGGCCGGATCGTTGTCAGCCATATCGCCACCGATATTCCACATATAGTAGTGCATTATAAAGTAATCATTCGGATAATCATGATATGCTTTAACGATGATCTCACGCCCCTTTTTGTCATTCCAATTCTTTCTGTACAGAGCAATTACCTCGTCGATCTCTGCTTGTATCTTTTCTTGATTGTAACCCATAAGCTCATCAAGAGTTACGCCGAAATAATACGCCAAGGGTTGCAGAAGCGTAATATCAGGATATGTTTCGCCTCTTTCCCACTTACTGACTGCCGCGCAGGTAACATTCATTGCAACCGAAAGCTGTTCCTGAGTAATGTTTTTAGCAGAGCGCAAACGCTTAATGTTTGCACCGATATTCATTTCCATAATTATAGCTCCTTCGAAATAAAAGTAAGCCGACGTCTGCTTCTGTTTATATTATAGCATTAAAATAGCTGCAGTAAAGGTATTGTTCGGAAACAATATATTAACTCAAAGTTTAAAAAAAGTAGCATTGAGCCAAAATCAGAACAGTAAGCAAAGCTTTTTATAAAAAACAGCTCTACTCCTTTTTTGAAAAGAGTAGAGCTGTTAAATTTCAGATATCCTACGGAAGGTGATAATTATTTTCCCTGCCCGTTTGCTCAGGTACAGTCCGGCAAATGGCGCAGCACCTCCGTTGATCGTCCGTATTATCTGAGATTCGCAGGACGATTATAATCCGACTTTGGATTTACGATCTCACGCCAATCAAGTCCTCCGTTTTCAAGCGCACAAACCAAAACCTCTGCGGTTGCAATATTTGTCGCTACGGGAACATTATAAACATCACACATACGGAATAGATTGTTATGCTCTTCATCGTAAGCAGTATCTCTCGATGTATCGCGGAAATATATCAGCAAATCGATCTCGTTGTAAGCTATACGAGAGGTTATCTGCTGAGTACCGCCTTGGTTACCGGACAGCAATCTTTCAATACGCAGACCTGTGGCATCGGAAATATACTTTCCCGTAATACCTGTAGCACAAAGGTTGTGCTTACAAAGAATGCCGCAATATGCAATGCAAAATTGTGTCATTAACTCTTTTTTCTTATCATCCGCGATAATTGCAATCTCCATATCTAATCCCTTTCTTTAAAAAGACGTGAAACTAAATCTTATCAAAAAGGCGTTTTACCTGCCTTTTTGCCTTCATTCCACGAAATCCGTGGAACAATGGAACATATTTTCCGCAAAGTCTGCAAGCGATATTATCAAAGGCTACCGAAGCGTTGGAATTTTTAAGCTGGAAGGTTAATCTGCCATTTTCGGCAGCTATCATCAATTCGTTTTCAAACGGCACAATTCCACACAGCTGTATGTAGGATTTATCAATGATCTCATTGATTCCCGGGCGATTACCTTTTATTGCGCTTGCAAAGTCAAAGCTGTTTATTAAAAGCTTTTGCGCCGGAACATGGTTGTGCATGAGATAATCACCGGTCTGTCCGGCAGCTCTAATGCTCGAGGGCTGATGCGATGCAACAATAATTGCGCTGTCTGCAACCTTGGAATTTAAAACCGCAGGAACACCGAGCGAGCCCGGAGTGTCAAGCAGGATATAATCGAGCGGCAATAATTCCGTCGCATCATTGATTATCCGTCTGAATTCAGACGCGGTTATCTCATCGCCACCTATGTACGGGGCAGCCAAAAACCATAGATTTTTTGAGCGTTCATCCTGAATGATTGCACGTTCAAGCGTTGCGCGCCCTTTTGCGACATCGTAGATGTCGTACATTATGTCGTTTTCCACACCGAGAACCAAATCAAGGCACCTCATATCGAAGTCGCAGTCTGCGAGAAGAACCTTTTTTCCACGGCGTGCAAGTGCCATTGCAAGATTGGCGGCAACCGTCGATTTACCGACTCCGCCCTTGCATGATGTAATCAAAGTAATTTTAGCCGTGTCAGAAACCTCCAGCCGTGCCACAATCGCACAATGATTAAGTTCATAGCATGTCCACATAAAAATCGAGCAAAACTTGCTTTCTCTTTGCAAATATGCCATCGATGCACTATAATAATACCATGTTTTTATCATTTTTGTCAATAGCATTGCTTGTATTTTTGCTTTGTTTTATATTTTTTTACATTTGTGAAAATAATGATTCATAATTAAAATGCCGTTTTTTGATTGTATTTTGCGTTTCAATATAAAATGAACTAAAATATTTCCATCAATTGCAGAAATATTTACAAAATGATTATTGTAATTTCAAGCGATTTATTGTATAATTATTTTAACTATTTTTATTTAAGGAGAATTTTATCCATGGTTAAGAATAATATGGACTTTATCCGTCAATTCGACCCCGAAATTGGCGATGCAATTGAAAAGGAATATGCCCGTCAGCAGAGAGGGCTTGAGCTTATTGCATCTGAAAACGTTGTATCTCCCGCAGTTATGGCTGCTATGGGAACAGTACTTACCAACAAATACGCTGAGGGCTATCCCGGAAAGCGTTACTATGGCGGCTGCGAATGTGTTGACATTGCCGAGAATATTGCTATCGAGCGTGCAAAGAAGCTCTTTGGAGCAGAGCATGCTAATGTTCAGCCACACTCCGGCGCTCAGGCTAATATAGCCGTATACTTAGCCCTTCTTAATCCGGGCGACACCGTAATGGGTATGAATCTTGCTCACGGTGGACATCTTACACACGGAAGCCCCGTAAACATCTCCGGTATTCTTTACAACTTCGTTCCTTACGGCGTTGAGGATGATACCGGAATGATTGACTACGACAAGGTAGAGTTCCTTGCTAAAGAAAACAAGCCTAAGCTGATTGTTGCAGGCGCATCCGCTTATCCCCGTGTTATCGACTTCAAGCGTCTTTCCGAGATTGCCAAGAGCGTCGGTGCATACTTCATGGTTGACATGGCGCACATCGCAGGACTTGTTGCCGCAGGACTCCATCCAAATCCTGTACCGTATGCAGACGTTGTAACAACCACCACACACAAGACACTTCGCGGTCCTCGCGGAGGCATGATCCTCTGCCGTGAGGAGCTTGCAAAGGCTATCAACAAGGCTGTGTTCCCCGGAAATCAGGGCGGTCCGCTTATGCACGTTATCGCTTCAAAGGCAGTTTGCTTCGGCGAGGCTCTCAAGCCTGAATTCGCACTTTATCAACAGCAGATTGTAAAGAATGCGAAGGCTTTGGCTGATTCCCTCATTGCAGAAGGCTTCGATCTCGTTTCGGGCGGCACAGATAACCACCTGATGCTCGTTGACCTTCGCAATATGAATGTTACGGGTAAAGATCTCGAGCACAAGCTCGACGAGGTGTATATCACTGTCAACAAGAACTCCGTGCCTAACGATCCGCAGTCTCCGTTTGTAACAAGCGGCGTTCGCATCGGCACGCCCGCTGTCACATCCCGCGGACTTGTCGAGGAAGATATGAAGACAATCGCACGCCTTATCAAGCTCACAGTCACAGATTTTGATAATTCTGCTGACTACATCCGCTCAGAGGTTACAAAGATTTGCAATAAGTATCCGCTTTACGAGGGCTAATATTTAAATTTTGCAATTATTCGGAGTGATTATATGATTACAATTCGGAGTGCTGAAATTCTATGTGTCGGCACCGAGCTGCTGCTCGGCGATATAGTCAACACAGATGCGGCATTCATTTCCCGGCGTCTTGCCGGACTTGGCATCAATCAATTTTATCAAGGTGTTGTAGGTGACAATCCTGCTCGTCTGGAGATAGCTTTAAAGCTATCTCTTGAACGAAGCGACCTGATAATACTGACAGGCGGACTCGGTCCCACTTATGATGATCTGACCAAGGAAACCGCCGCAAAGCTCATGGGACGTTCAATGTTCATGCACGAGGAAAGCCTTGAGCGAATGATGGCAAGGCTCAACCGTTACGGCAAGGCAATGACCGAAAATAACAAAAAGCAGGCAATGATGCCCGAGGGAGCGATTGTATTCAAAAACGACTACGGCACAGCCCCCGGACTTGCCATCGAGGATGAAGCGAAAGGAAAGGTTATTATCCTTCTTCCGGGTCCTCCTCGCGAGCTTGAACCGATGTTCGTTGAGCAGGTCGAGCCGTACCTGAAAAAATTCTCCGACCATCTGCTTTACTCCAAAAATGTCAACATATTCGGCATGGGCGAATCAAGAGTTGAAGCAATTCTTCGAGAAATGATGCTCGAATCAAAGAATCCCACCATTGCACCGTATGCTAAAGAGGGCGAGGTTTTGCTTCGCGTAACAGCTTCGGGAAAAAGCGAGAGCGAATGTGCGGCTCTGTGCGATGAGGCAATCGCAAGGATCCGCGAAACTGAAGTTGGAGAAATGATTTACGGCATAGATGCAGGCTCACTTGAGCAGAGTCTTGTTAACGAGCTCTGCCGCCAAAAAAAGACAATAGCGTGCGCTGAATCCTGCACGGGCGGATATGTTGCAAAGCGAATAACAAATATCAGCGGCTCGAGCGAGGTGCTCGAGGGAAGTATTGTCACCTACGCAAACCGAATAAAGGAACAGTTTGTAAATGTTTCACATGAAACACTCGAAAAGCATGGAGCGGTATCGCGTGAAACGGCAATCGAAATGGCTCGAGGCGTCAGAGCGCTGTTCGGCTCAGATATCGGCATTTCAACTACAGGAATTGCCGGGCCGACCGGAGGAACCGCAGATAAGCCCGTAGGACTTGTATACGTCGGCGTATCATACGGTGACAAAGAGGAGGTCCGCGAGCTGAGCATCGGCAACGGCCTTGCAACACGAGAATATATCAGATATGTATCGGCAAGCAATGCGCTTGATTTGGCGCGCCGAATACTACTGTAACCATCAAAGTCAAGAAAGGAAGCTCTATCATGAATGCAACTGCGCTAATTAACGCAATCAAAGGCGGAGAGTATACCGCTATTTTCACTGAGCTTTACGGAGAGGAGAATGTAAAGCTTCAGGAAGCTCGCTATATCAATGTAGTAAACGAATTTGCTAAAATGTTTGGCGGCGAGCGCGAAATTTCGCTGTTCTCTGTCGCAGGAAGAAGCGAAATTTCCGGAAACCACACAGATCACAACTACGGACGCGTTCTTGCGGCATCCATTAATCTCGATATCATCGCGGCAGCTTCTCCGAGAGATGATTTGCGTGTCAATATCAAATCAGAGGGCTTCCCTATTGATGAGGTTGATATAACCAATCCTACAGTTGACGAAGCACTTTATTACACTTCAAAATCTATTATTTCGGGAATGTGCAGCGGATTTTTGAAATACGGTCACAAGGTCGGCGGCTATGATGCTTACACCACCTCCAACGTATTCAAGGGCTCCGGTCTTTCATCCTCTGCGGCATTCGAGGATATGGTCGGACTGATCCTCAACGGCTTTTACAACGACGGAAAGGTCGAAAATGCCGAGATAGCAAAAATAGCACAGTACTCTGAAAACGTATTCTTTGGAAAGCCAAGCGGACTTATGGACCAAACAGCCTGCGCAGTAGGCGGTTTTGTAGCCATTGATTTCAAAAACCCCACGGAGCCTATAATCGAGAAGCTCCCATTTGACCTTACAGCGGCAGGCTACAGCCTTTGCATTGTCAATACAGGCGGAAACCACGCTGACCTCAACGAGGATTATGCTTCCGTTCCTGCAGAAATGAAAAAGGTTGCATCATATTTCGGGAAGCCCGTGCTTCGCGAAGTTAAGCTTGAAGAGATCCTCAAAAACATCGAGGCGCTTCGTAAGTTCGCAGGCGACCGTGCAATAATGCGTGCCATCCATTTCCTGAATGAAAATGAGCGTGTAGCTGCTCAAACCGAGGCACTCAAATCCGGCGACATCGACGCATTCCTGAGCGATGTAATCGCATCGGGCAATTCAAGCTATAAGTATCTGCAAAACGTCTTCACCGTTAAAAACGTTAACGAGCAGGGGCTTTCGCTCGCGCTCTGTCTTGCAGAGCTTGCACTTTCGGGCAAAAAAGCCGCTTACCGCGTTCATGGCGGAGGTTTTGCAGGCACAATTCAGGCATTTGTAAAGAACGAGGACGTTGCTGATTTCCGCTCTGCTCTTGACGAGGCATTCGGCGACGGAGCAACGACTGTTCTCAAGGTTCGCCCGTACGGTGCAATCCGCATCCAATAATGGCAAAAAAGAAGAAACGCTCGAATTTGACCTCTTTTGCAGGTTCGCTTGAATCGTCAAAGGAGGTCAAAGCCTCAATTAAACGCTTTAATTTCAAGCGCGCAATCATCATTCTGCTATCGACGCTTGCTGCATTCAGCTTACTTGAAGCAGTTGTCGGATTTGAGGCATCGCGCGGGATGCAGATCAGCATTATTACGATAGTCTATTATATTATCGCAACGATATTGTTTCTTGCAATAGTGTTTTTGAACCGAGGACTGTCAAAATCGGAGCTCACACCCGAGATGCTCGACGAAGGAACTCCGCCCGAGGAAGCCTCACGCATTTGCAGTCTTGTCAACAGACAAAAGAAAATTGCAAAAAAATTAATGCTCGTCTTAATTCCGCTTGTGTTATCAATACTTCTTGATATGCTGTATCTTTTTTACAGCGATTTCTTCAAGGGAATAATTGACGCTCTGACAATATGATGACTGATACAATAAATCAATTTACCGTCTACGCCTTGGCATCCGGCTCCAAGGGCAACTCTGTATATGTACGCCTTGGCGAGGACGAGCTCCTGATCGACGCCGGAACAAGCTGTAAGAATATCTGCTGCGCCTTAAATTCAATCGGCACGGATATCAGGAATATCAAAGCTATTTTTATAACGCACGAGCACAGCGACCATGTTTCGGCTCTTGAAACAATCTCAAAAAAGTACGCTATTCCCGTGCATTTCACCGAACAGTCCGCAAGGGTGCATCTGAACTCGTCAAAAACCGAAAACACATCGAATGTCGCGGTGATTCATCCGCCAATTTACAGCGAAATCGTTGGAGATCTGACCGTGCGTTCATTTGCAACACCTCACGACAGCGTATCAAGCGTAGGCTTTGTAGTATCGGACGGAACCGCCGAGCATACTCTCGCGTTAGCTACCGATATCGGATGTGTGACAGACGAAATTTCAGACGCGCTTATCGGCGTAGAAAATGTAATACTTGAATCAAATCATGACGAAAATATGCTGCTTTGCGGAGATTATCCGTATGAACTCAAGCGACGCATACGGTCCGACTACGGTCATCTTTCAAACGAATCCGCCGCAATTTTCATCAGCAGACTTGCAAGATCCGGAACAAAGCGGATCATGCTTGCTCATTTGAGTAGGGAAAATAATCTTCCCGAGCTTGCATATCAAACCGCTCTCGATGTATTAAAAGGCACCGATGTCCATCTATCCGTCGCCGCACCGAATACCCCAACGAGGCTTGTATAAGATTATGCTTAGAATACATATTGTCCATGTGGGAACTATAAAAGAAAAATATTTAAGCGATGCCGTGGCTGAATACGAGAAACGCCTGAGCGCATACTGCTCTGTCGATAATATTTCCGTTCGCGAGGAAAGGCTTCCCGATAAGCCCTCTCAAGCCGAAATTCAAACCGCATTGAAGCGCGAGGGAGAGCGAATTTTGACTTCTCTGCCTCAACGAAGCTATAACATCGCACTTTGTGTTGAGGGCAAGCAAATGCCGAGCGAGGCATTTGCCGAGCGCATTACATCGATCACCAACGACGGCTATTCGGATATCTGTCTGATTATCGGCGGCTCTGACGGGTTGTCTGACGAGGTCAAGCGCTCCTGTCACATGCGTCTTTCACTCTCCGAAATGACCTTTCCGCATCAGCTTATGCGTGTGATTCTGCTCGAACAGCTCTACCGCGCATTCAACATCCGAGCAGGTGGAAAATACCACAAATAATCGCTGTGTGTGGTTGATATCTCCAAACGTTTTATGAAAGGAATCCTCATATGAGAAACATACTAAAAAAAATAGCGGTGCGAATCATTCCGATTGGCATTATGGCTTTTTTGATAGTTTCAGCAATTGCATATCAGCGTGGGGTTTATGATATTACCTTCATTGAACGTCCGGATAACGATACCACCACCTCGCAGGACAGAGTCGAAGACACATCTCCGATTGACACAGGAACTCCATCGAGCCCCAAGGATACAAGCTCTGCCGATACAAATCAGGATGAAACAGCTCCTCCCCCTCTCACAGATACAAAATCTCAAACAATCGCAAATTTTCTTGCCTCGCTTGATAAAACGAGTGCGCTTATCTCAGACGGATATCTAATTACCGATGCAAAATATGACGCATCAACAAAGCTCACACTTCAATCGCCGTCTATCACTCCCAATCCCATCTTCTCGATTCGAGCGAAAACAATATTGGTTTCTGAGCGAATATATGACGAGCTTGACAGCAGCTATACTACCGTTATGAACGCCTCTGAAGTTGCACGTCCGCATATTGAAGCATATATGGATTATATTCTTGTTGATAACGGAAGAACGGTCGATGTTCTCGCGAAGGACGGAACTATTCTTTATAAGAGCTTTGATATTGACAAATATATGCCTGCATATACACGAGATAAGAACGATCACGCACTTTTCAAGACCGAAGAGCCATCTCAAAGCAAATCCGGCGCAAAAATCATCAAATACTATTTTCTCGACGAAACCGGAAAGCTTATTGAAAGCGATTACATCGACGAGGCTGATAATCGCGGCTTATACGCCAATTACCCGACCTATTACGGAAAGACAGACAACAACTATTATGCCTATTACAAAAACGGCTACTTCGGTTACGGAAACCAAAACAAATATATGAGTACATCCTATCGCTACAAGCAAGCTTATAACTTCAGCGAGGGATTTGCGTGCACAATTGACGATAACGGTGTCGTGAAATTCATTCAGAAATGGTTTTACGCCCAGATTACAAACACGAAAATATATATCAACTCGTCAAGACGCCGTGTATATGCCAACTATAAAGCACCCGATACAAAAGGTATAGAATCAATCGGTTTCTTTTATTTCGACCACGGTTTAGTGCGTGTCAGAAATCAGGAGTATGATGCCTATCACTACGAGACGATGAATAAAATCGACGTCACAATTGACGAAGATTATATTATAAAGTCAGATGGCAAAAGGTTCCCCACTCCCCCCGATTACACCATAAAAGGTTACTCTGACGGAGTAATTTTGCTTGAAAAAGACGGTTATTACGGCTTCATGGATTATACCGGAAAATGGATTGCTGACCCAATCTACACAAGTGCAAGTCCATTCAACGAGGGCCTTGCCGTAGTTGAGCTGGACGGCGTATACGGTATGATAGACACAAACGGTGAATTTGTTATTCCGCTTGCCTTCGACTATGTCGGCAGTGCAACGGGCGGCATCGTAACCGCCTACGATGAAGGATGCGGTTGGCAAATTTTCAATAAAATGCAAAAATAAGATATTGATGAAGTCTTGTGCGGCTTCATCAATATTTCATTAATACTACGAAAGAATATTGTGTATTATGACGAACATTCCTGAATATTACGCCGGTCAAGCTGATGTTTGCGTTATTGGCGCAGGGCATGCCGGCATTGAAGCTGCACTCGCAGCGGCGCGCCTCGGTTTTTCCACAATACTGTTCACAATCAATCTTGACGCTGTTGGAAATATGCCGTGCAACCCCTCTATCGGCGGAACCGGCAAAGGACATTTGGTATACGAAATCGACGCACTCGGCGGCGAAATGGGCAGAGCGGCTGACAAGGTTATGCTTCAAAGCAGAGTATTGAATCTCGGCAAGGGCGCGGCAGTCCACTCCAAGCGAATACAGGCAGATCGCGCTGAATACAAGCGAATAATGAAGCAAACCATCGAAAATACCCCTAATCTCCGACTTATTCAGGCTGAGATAACCGACATCCGTACAACTCAAATCGACGGCATTAAGCGTGTCTGCGCTGTAATAACCAATTTGGGCGCAAGATGGGACTGCAAGGCGGCGATAATCTGCTCGGGTACATATCTTCGCGGCAAGGTCATCGTCGGCGAGGTTTCCTACAGCTCGGGGCCTGACGGAATGCTGCCGGCAAATGAGCTGACAGCAAATCTTGAGCGCGAGGGCATCACAATGATGCGCTTCAAGACCGGAACTCCGGCGAGAGTTCATCGCAACTCCATCGATTATTCAAGGCTTGAAATTCAGCCCGGCGATAATGAGGTTGACCCATTTTCTGTCGATTCAGACAGAGAAAAACTAAACAATGCCGAACAGCTTCCCTGCTATATCGTATACACAAATAAGAACACACATGAAATCATTCGCTCAAACATGTCAAGATCTCCGCTATATTCAGGCATGATTGAGGGAATCGGCCCGCGCTATTGTCCAAGCATTGAGGATAAGGTCATGCGCTTTGCCGATAAGGAACGCCATCAGCTCTTCATCGAGCCGATGGGACGCGACACAAATGAAATGTACATTCAAGGCTTTTCTTCGTCGCTTCCTGAGGAGATTCAGATGCAGATGCTTCATTCCCTCCCCGGATTTGAGAATGCACAGGTAATGCGCACAGCTTACGCCATCGAATATGACTGCATTGACCCCACACAGCTCTACTCCACACTTGAGTTTAAAGAGATATCGGGGCTTTACGGCGCAGGGCAATTCAACGGAACCTCCGGCTATGAGGAAGCCGCCGCACAAGGTCTTGTCGCAGGTATAAATGCCGCACTGAAGCTTCGCGGTGACGAGCCGATGACTCTCTCACGACAGAGCTCATATATAGGTACTCTGATTGATGACCTCGTTACCAAAGGCACAAAAGAGCCCTATCGCATCATGACATCGCGTTCTGAATACCGACTGCTGATACGGCAGGATAATGCCGCCGAGCGTCTTACCCCTATCGGAAGACGGGTTGGACTTATTTCCGATGAGCGTTGGAGCGCATTCGAGCTTGAGCAAGCACAGATAAAGGCTGAGATCAAGCGACTTGAATCCACCACCATTCCGCCGAGCAAGGAGCTTTCCGATATTCTTAGCGCCAATGCGTCAGCACCGATTACCACGGGCATTCGTATTGTCGAGCTGATAAAACGCCCTGAGCTCTCATATGATAAGCTGGCATGCGTTGACACATCTCGTCCCGAGCTTCCCATTCGTGTTCGGGTTCAGGTTGAAACCAACATCAAATATGCCGGTTATATTAAGCGTCAGCTTTCCGATGTTGCACGAACAGCGAAGCTCGAAGAAAAGAAGCTGCCGAGCTCCTTTGATTACAGCCAGATCAAGGGAATCAGAATCGAAGCCGTACAGAAGCTCAACAAGATTCAGCCTCTGAATATCGGTCAAGCTTCGCGTATAAGCGGCATCTCTCCCGCTGATATATCCGTTCTGCTAATTTATTTTTCTAACCACAAGGAAAAGGAGCAATAATGTTGGAAATACAAGAATTCAGCGCTCTTTTCAAAAAAATCATGGGGCTTAACAAGCTTTCCGAGCTTTGCGATGACGACGCAATTATCAAGAAGTTTTATGCTCTTACAAACAGAATGCTCGAGGTCAATTCTTATATGAATTTGACCGCTATAACGGATATTCCCGAAATTATTCTGAAGCATTATGTCGATTCTCTTATGATTTCGAATCACCTCCCTCACGGAGCATCTATTATAGATATCGGCTGCGGCGCGGGCTTCCCGTCGCTTCCCCTTGCAATCGTTCGCGATGATTTAAGAATAACTGCGCTTGACAGTACTGCAAAGCGCGTGAATTACATCAAGGAAACCGCAAAAATGCTGTCCCTTTGCAATATAAACCCTGTTGCGGCTCGCGCAGAGGATTACGTTAAGCAGGACGGCAACTTTGAGAAGTATGATTTTTCGTGCGCGAGAGCCGTCGCAAGATTGAATGTTCTCTGTGAGCTTTGCATGCCGTATGTCAAGCAAGGCGGAGCTTTTTTGGCGATGAAGGCTAACGCCGCCGATGAGCTGACCGAGGCTCGTAACGCGATCTCGGTTCTTGGCGGCGAACTGTCAGCGGTTGATGAATTTGAGCTCACCTGCGAGGACGATTCTGCATCCAATCCGCGCTGTATAATTACCATCAACAAGATTTCCCACACGCCGAAAATTTATCCGCGCAATAACTCACAAATCAAGAAAAAACCTCTGTAATACAGCTTTTTTGCGTAATATATCCCATAATAAAACAGCTCGTTTTAATATTCGACGAGCTGTTTTATTTATCTATCTCCTTTTTTCGCTCATTTTCACGCTGTGAGTGTGTTAATATGAAAACACAGCCATAATAAAAAGGAGATGTAGAAAAATGACCACATTAAATCTATTCAAAAACTCAGCGAAAAGAGCTCTCGAAAACGAGCAGGAAAAGCTTCGCAAATCGTGGAACGAACTCTCCGAAAGAGAACGAGCATTCAACGAAACGAAAGAATTTGGCAGAATACATATGTTGCCGACCGAACGTATAATTGCGAATCCAAATCAGCCGCGCAAACAGTTCGAGGATGAATCGCTAATCAATCTCGCAGACAGCATACGGCTGTACGGCATACTTCAACCGCTCACAGTCAGACGTGTTGACACTAAGGGTCAATACGATTCAATGTTTGAAATTATTGCAGGTGAGAGGCGTTACCGAGCCGCAAAAATGCTTGGATTTGCAACCGTTCCGTGCATAATTATCAAAGTGGACAATAAGAAATCGGCGGAGCTTGCAATAATAGAAAATATCCAAAGAGAAAACCTGAACATTTTCGAGCAAGCAAGCGCGATAGCATCGCTCATTGATATGTACGGGCTCACGCAGGAAGAAGCCGCCAGACAGCTCTCTATGAGTCAATCGTTTATCGCAAATAAGCTCAGGATTCTTCGTCTGACGCCTCCCGAGCGCGAGAAGATTCTTGAATTCGGGCTTACCGAACGTCATGCGCGCGCTTTGCTTAAAATTCAGTCAACGGAACAGCGCATTCGAATCATCGACTATATTCACGCGCACAATTTGAATGTAGCCACCACCGAGTCATACATCGACCGGCTGATCAGCGAGAACAACCAGCTTCAACGGCCGCGCCCACAGCGCAAGATAATACTGAAGGATATGCGTATCTTTTACAACTCCATCGATAAAGCCGTTTCGCTGATCAAGCAAGCAGGCATTCCCGTCGAGGATGAGCGCATAGAGCTTGAAAATCAAGTCGAGATCAAAATACGAGTGCCGAAAGCATCGCTTCACGCATTTAATCGACAGTAATGTTTCACGTGAAACATTTTTCGCCATAATTAAAGTGAGTATTTACAAAATATCATTGACTTTTTTTCGGATTATTGATATAATAATATGTATGAATGTATGTTGAAATAACAGCGTTTCAACGCATACATGTATCTTATCAAAGCGGAGGCGGCCAATGGCATATACAATATCGTTAGCTAATCAAAAAGGCGGCGTCGGCAAAACGACATCCGCAGTAAATTGTGCCGCCGCATTAGGTGCTCTTGGCAAAAAGGTTCTGCTTGTTGACCTCGACCCGCAAGGAAATGCAACAAGCGGAGTCGGAATCCAACGCAAAAAGATCAAATGCTCAACCTACGACCTTATGATTGGAAGGGTGACAGCGACTGAAGCTATTATTCAAACCGCTTTCACCAATCTATGGGTTATACCTGCACAAATATCCTTGACAGGCGCGGAATTTGAATTAGTCGACATCGAAAGGCGCGAACTGCTTCTCAAAAACGCTTTGTCCGAGATCGATGCTGAATTCGATTATATTATAATCGATTGTCCTCCGTCGCTCGGAATCCTTTCGATCAATGCTCTTGCCGCAAGCAACGGCATAATAATTCCTATGCAATGCGAGTTTTACTCGCTTGAGGGACTGTCGCAGCTGCTATTGTCAATAAAGCAGGTAAAAAAGCTGTATAATCATACACTCGAAATAACAGGCATCCTTATAACCATGTACAACGGCCGTCTGAATCTTTCAATGCAGGTGCTCGATGAGCTGAAAAAATATTACTCGGACAAGCTCTTTAAAACGGGCGTCGTGCGTAACGTCAAGCTCTCCGAGGCTCCGAGCTATGGCGAACCAATTATATACTACGACAAGCATTCAAAAGGCGCGCTTGCCTACATGGATATTGCCCAGGAAATAATCGACCGCACCAACTGACAGCCAATATTAACCGTGAAAGTGAAAATGATATGAAGAAAAAACAAGCGCTTGGGCGTGGCATTGATTCGGTGTTTCTTGACAATTCATACGATACTCAGGATAACATCTCAACGCTTCGTCTGTCTGAGATAGAACCGCGGCGAGGTCAGCCGAGAAAGCACTTTGACAACGAAGCCTTATCACAGCTGGCAGATTCCATTGCAGCCAACGGCTTAATACAGCCAATTATCGTAAGGGCTCAGGAATCCTCCGATTTTTATCAAATAATTGCAGGTGAACGCCGCTGGCGTGCCGCAAAAATGGCCGGGCTGAGTGAAGTTCCGGTCGTGATACTCGATATTGACGACAAAAAAGCGGCTGAATATGCACTTATAGAAAATATTCAGCGTGAAGATCTGAACCCGATAGAAGAAGCTCAGGGATATTATGCGCTGATAAATGAGTATGAGCTGACTCAAGAGCAGGTAGCAAAGCAGGTAGGAAAAAGCCGTGCAGCTGTAACCAATTCGCTCAGGCTCTTAGAGCTTCCCGAGGCGGTTCTTGCGTTGGTATCAAATAAAAGCTTATCCGCCGGTCATGCACGCGCATTGCTTGGCATTAACGATAAAAGCTCGATAGAAGCTGCAGCGCAGCTTGTAATTGATCGAGAGCTGTCTGTACGTGCAACCGAGGATTATGTAAAGAAGCTTAATCTTTCGCCTGAAGCCGAGCCAAAAGAAGCTGACCCGAATGAGCTTATCGAAAAGAATTACTACTCATCACTCGAGGACCGAATTGAAAAAATGTGCGGTCTGAAGGTTAAGATTTCACATACAAAGCGCAGCAAGAGCATAACCGTTGCATATACAGACGCCAATGAGCTTGAAGAGCTGTTAAAGAAGCTCCTAGGCAGCGAAAACACCGAAAATTTATTTGCATAAAACAAGGGAGTTAATAAAATGCTTGACATTAAATACATCAAAGAAAACACCGAAGACGTTATAACCCGTCTTGCAAACAAAGGAAAGGATGCGCGCGAGGAAATTGAAAGAATTATCGTCCTCGACACACAAAGACGTGCTCTTATTTCTGAAACAGAGGCACTTAAAGCCGAACAGAATAAGGTTTCCAAATCAATTCCTCAGCTCAAAAAGAACGGCGAAGATGTAACACCTATCTTCGCACAGATGAAGGAGCTGTCAAAGAAGATCGATGAGGGCGATGAGAAGCTCAAAGGCATCGACCTTGAATACACAAATCTCATGCTCAGCCTTCCCAATCTTCCCGACCCCGATTTAAAGCCCGGCGGAAAGGAAAACAACGAGGCGCTTCGTTATTACGGCGAGCCTCACAAGTTTGATTTTGAGCCGAAGAACCACGTTGATATTTGCACAGACCTCGGTCTTATCGATTACAAGCGCGGCGTAAAGCTCTCCGGAAACGGATTCTGGATTTATCGCGGACTTGGCGCGCGTCTTGAATGGGCACTTCTCAATTACTTTGTTGATACACATATCGGCGACGGATACGAGCTTATTCTTGTTCCTCACATGCTCGGCTACGAATGCGGACTCACCGCCGGTCAGTTCCCGAAATTCGCAGATGATGTATTCTGGCTCGAAACAGCCGAGGACGAGCGTCGTCGCTTCATGCTCCCGACCGCAGAAACAGCTCTCGTATCACTTCACCGCGGAGAGATCCTTACCGAGGCTGACCTTCCGAAGAAATATATCAGCTATACTCCTTGCTTCCGCAGAGAAGCAGGCTCATACCGTGCAGACGAGCGTGGAATGGTACGCGGACATCAGTTTAACAAGGTTGAAATGGTTCAGTACACTCGCCCCGAGGATTCCGATGACGCATTTGCAGAGCTTGTAGGCAAGGCGGAAGCACTTGTAAGCGGACTCGGCTTCCACTTCAGAACAGTCAAGCTTGCCGCTGAGGACTGCTCCGCATCTATGGCTCGCACATACGATATCGAAATTCATATTCCTTCAATGGATGGATATAAAGAGGTAAGCTCGGTTTCTAACGCACGCGACTATCAGGCTCGCCGCGGTCAAATGAGATTCAAGCGCGAATCTACAGGAAAGATTGAGTTTATGCACACTCTCAACGGTTCAGGACTTGCTACAAGCCGTATACTTCCCGCTATTGTTGAGCAAAATCAACAGAAAGACGGAAGCGTCCTCGTTCCTGAGGTTCTCCAGAAATACCTTGGCTGCGAGATCATTAAAAAGGATAACTAAACATTTGAGCTCGTATTAATAGCGGCCAAGCGCCGTTATTAATACGCCAATATGATAAAAAGGAGGAATACAATGGATTTTTTTGAAGCGTTATGGAATGACCTTCAAAAGGTTGTCGGAAAACCAATCATGCTTGGCAGTCAACCGATAACAACACTTAACATCATAGTATGGTCACTTTTTATCGGCTTTATGATAGGCATCGGTGTAACCTTATATAATAAATTCGTACTTGGCTCGATCGTACGCCGACTTATCGAACGCGGAGCCAATACAGAGGACAGCGCCGTTTTGGCTGCTGAAATAGGCTGCGCGAACCCGTTTACGAGGTTTGCACTCAGAAAAAGCGGTTCTTTTCGTAAGATTGTACGAATGAAGGGCGACAGCGAAGCTGAGCGCAGCAATGAACCGTTTGATACTGCAAGATTCTATATTCCCGATGAAACCGTACACCGCGCAGAAGTAATCTACGGTAATACAGGTACAAGTGTAATTACGGTATTGCTTTCAATTCTCGCTTTATTGGTTGTTGCACTTCTTTCGTTTATTATAATACCCGACCTCATACAAATGTTCTCAAATTTCATTTCAAACGTAACACCAAACAGTAATATACTTTAAGACAGAAAACAACTATTTCATACGGCTTTGTGTCGTTACGGCATTTGGGTACAATCTTCACAACCCCAGCCACAATTCCACTATAAGGAAGCTTTTTAGCCGAGATTATGCGGCATTAAAGCAATGGTAAAAAAAATGAATTATGAAAAAACAAAAAAACGCGGCCGTCGTTACCGCAGTACAGTCAGTATTTTTCTGACAATCTTGATAATAGCCGCTATTGCAGTCGGAGCTGTAGCCGCAGGAATCTATTTCAGCGGAATACGCTATTTCAGCATGAACACCGAGGATGGCGGAAAGGTTAAATTCTTCGGCAGAGTTGACTCCGACGGCGAACCGCTTACGGGCAAGCTCTATTACTCAAACGGAATGACCGCCGAGGTTGACATGGAGAAAAACTCTGTTGTATACTCAAACGGCGATATTTACGAGGGAGAGCTTGATGACCTGAAGCGTAATGGCAAGGGCAAGCTTATCTATGCCAACGGTGATGTTTATGAGGGCGAATTTGTCGATGAGCGTATCATGGGCTTTGGCGTTTATACCTTCTCAAACGGAGATGTTTATGAGGGAAATCTCATCGATGGAAAGAAGGACGGCTTCGGAACATATTCGTGGGCTGACGGCTCTGTTTACTCAGGAATGTTCAAGGATGATATGAAGAACGGCGAAGGCACATATACATGGTCGGACAATTCTTCATATACAGGCTCGTATGTCAACGAATTGAAAGACGGCAAGGGCACATATACCTTCTCGAACGGAGATAGATACTCAGGAGATTTTGTTGCTGACGTGCGCACCGGCACCGGCGTATATGTTTGGGCGAACGGCGACATGTACGAGGGCGAGTTTCTTGATAATAAAATGCACGGCAAAGGTAAATATACGTGGATTAGCGGCAGAGTGTTCGAGGGCGAGTTTGAACAAGGCAAAATCGTTAATAACGAAGCTGCCGACGAACAAGAAGCGACTGGCGAACAATAATATAGCAATCCTTACATAATACAAAACTGTAAAAGGGACACCTTCCATAATCGGATGAGGTGTCCCTTTATCGTTAGGTTAAACAAAAAAGCTTTGTCCGCATTTATAGCTTAAAGCGGACAAAGCGCATTATTATTTTGTAGTATAATCAATAATTTGGACCTGCTGTGAGCTTAATGAGCAAACCTATATCATCAGGCTGAACCTTTGCAGGATATGCAGCCTTGTTTCGAACAGTTTTACCGCATTTTTCGCATCGATAAACAATAATATAGCCCTTTTTTGGATCGGGAAGCACTTGGATCGGGCGTAACAGTCCAAGACATTCATTCGCACGGTCGCCGGGATTTATATCGATATGTATCGAGCAAAGGCATTTCGGGCAGTGGTCGCGCGAAGTTACGCCGAGCGGCTTTACCTCAAAGCCACAATTTTTACATATAAAACCGGAATCATTTTTCTGAAATCGCTTTTCTTCCATTTTCAGGATTAATCTCCTTTATATTCATGTTTAATAACATAATTTACGCAAATAATAATTGTGAACCAAACCGAAAGGAAAGTTTACAATGATAAACCAAATTAGAAAACGATTATTTATTATAACACTCGCCGTAATTTTTGCAATGAGTCTTTTGATTATTTCAACTTCGGCAATGGGAGTACGCGCGGGCATGGATCAAGGCGAAAACAATACTCTCGACTCTGTACTTGACGATACCACAAGCGATTCGGCAAGCGGTGACTCAAACACAAACGACTCAAGCGGGAGTGACAGCACCCAGAACAACACATCCGACTCAACCGGCGCGGGAACAGGCGAATTCGGAGTAGACACATCCGATAATGCAAGCAACTCTGCTAATGGGGCGGACGATACCTCACGGGAAAACGCTTTAACAAACGACTCCATGAACGCAAGCGACGGAATTGCAACTGACAGGGACGGAATAATTGATGATGGCTTAGACACCGAGGAGAGCACCAATAACGATATGAGCATTTGGGGTATAGTTATCGCAATTATAATTATTGCCGCAATAGCAGGTCTGATAGCAGTCTTTTTTACAAAAAAGAAATAATTATCGTGCTGTCGCACAGCGTTAAACGCATTTGCGGCAGCATATTTTATTTTCCAACGCAGAAGCGATGGAAGATTCCGTCAACGATCTCCTCAGATACCTTTCTGCCATCCAGCTCGCCGAGCTCTGACAAAGCCGTTTCAATATCAAAGCCATACATGTCGGTAGAAAGCCCACTCCTTAAATGAAGCATAGCATTTCTGACAGCATCAAGCGCGCGGCTAACAGAAGCGTTTTGACGAGCGTTTGTCAGAACAGCTTGACTGTTATAATCGATTTCACCCTTTATGTATAGTTCTTCAACAGTCTTTATAAGTTTATCTATACCGCTTTCACTGCCTCTGAGCGAGCAAATATTGATAATTTCGCAAAAAGCTCCCGAGCTGCGAAGCAATTCAACATCAAGCCTCTCGTTTAAATCACATTTGTTGAGAATCGCTATCTTTACACACGGCAAAGCCTTCAGCTTTTCAAGAAGCTCAAGGTCTTCATTATCAAAAGCATCCGAGCTGTCAAACACTGCCAAAACAAGCTCTGCGCGCTCAAGCATTTCAAGCGAACGGCGCACGCCGATCTGTTCGACGATATCAGAGGTTTCGTGAATGCCTGCCGTATCGCATAGGCGAAGCAATACCCTACCGCATGATACCGTTTCTTCAATTGTATCGCGTGTGGTGCCTGCAACATCGGTCACAATGGCTCTATCCGAGCCTACAAGAAGATTAAGAAGCGAAGACTTGCCGACATTAGGCTTTCCGACAATTACCGCGCGTATGCCCTCACAGACAGCTCTTCCAACACGATAGGACGCCTTTAGCCCTGAAAGTTCACTTTCAATAAGCGAAAGCTCCGCTAAAACCTCGTCATCTGATAGCTCCGCAAGATCTTCATCCGGGAAGTCAACATTTGCATACATTCCCGTAACGACAGTTTTAAGCCTTTCATAAAGCTCGTCCGCTTTATCGCGAACAACACCTCGTTCATGGGAAATAGCCAGAGAAAGCTGTTCCTCGCTCTGTGCATCAATAAGCATTCCAACCGCCTCTGCCTGAGAGAGCGATAGCTTTCCGTTTGTAAAAGCTCTTCGAGTAAACTCACCTGCGGTTGCCTGAACAGCCCCACATTCAAATAAGGCCTCTAAGACCTTTTGCGTGAGCAGTATTCCGCCGTGACAGCTTATTTCAACAACATCCTCACCCGTATATGATTTGGGTGCACGAAAAACCGTGCACATACCATCATCAATTTGCACGCCGTTCTTTATAATACGACCATATACGCATTGACCGTGCTCCTGCATAGTAAGTGATTTGCCATTTGAAGCTCGAAAGCATCTGTCGGCTATCTCTACGGCTTCATCTCCCGAAATGCGAATAACGGCGATACCGCCTCGGCCGTATGCCGTTGAAATAGCGGCGATGGTATTGGTTCTATACACCATTGCGTATAAAAACTCCTTTGAAATTGATATTAAAAAGCGCGTCGGTATGCACCAACGCGCTCAATTCTTGATTTAAATCAAGGGGTAAATTCAATTTGATGAATCGTCGCTGTTTCCTAACAGGCTGTTGATGTATTCATCAAAATCCTTGAATTTTTTCGGTTGCTCGCGCTGAGGTTTTTCCTTTGAACCGTATGTGGAAATAAGGTCGGATAGTTCCTCGGCTGACATCTTCTCGCCATCATCATAAAGAGGAGCTGACGGTTTTGCATCCTTTGCGGAATTTTTGAAATCCTTGCGTTTGTCGTGTCTTGACGGTCTTGATGAACGTCTTGATTCAGACTTTTCTTTTTTTCCTGCCGGGACACTGAAGCCCTCACTTTCGAGGAAAATAACAACGCGGCGATTTGAGTCAATGCCTACCGAATTTGTGGAAACGCCCTCAATTCCCTGAACCTCGGAATGTATGATTCTTCTTTCATAAGGCGACATGGGCTCAAGCATAATGCTCTTTTTGTTCTTATTTACCTTTGAAGCCATTCTGCGTGCAAGTGCACGGAGTGTCTGCTCACGCTTAGCGCGGTAGTTTTCAACGTCAACCGTGATATGAACATAATCGCGTGACTCATCCTCTTCCCTTTTGTTAGCTGCAAGATTAGTCAGATACTGAAGCGCCTCAAGTGTATCTCCGTGATGTCCGATAAGAGCGCCTGCCTCATCTCCGATAATGTTGATAATACGGTCGTTTTTCTTAGAGTTGAGCATCTCAACCTTAGCGTTGATTTCCATGTTGGAGAGCAAATTCTCAACAAATTCCTTTGCCACAATATCTCCGCCAATAACGCGCTCTACCTTTATTTTTGCCGGCTCAGCACCGAGCCCGAGAAAACCGGATTTTTCGCGTTCGATAACCTCATAGCTGAGCTTATCCACTTCAATTCCGAGCTTCTCTGCAGCATCCTGCAGGGCAAGCTCAACGGTTTTTCCTGTAAAAATCAGTTCTTGTTTCACAGTTTTGCTGTTTCCTTTCGAAATTTAACAAACCAAGCAGCTGATTATTCAGCCTTATCCTCGGTATCTTTGTCATCATTATTTTTGTGTCTATCGTTATCATCATCCTTCAGCTTCGGAGCTTCGTCGGGAGAAACGCCTTCTTTAAGAGTAGGCTTTTGCTCAACCTTTTTTTCCTCGGATTCAGGAGTTTCATAGTCGTCTTCGTCAATACGATGAAGAGATCTTACCTTTTTCTTTTGCTGCTTTTTTGACAGCGGCTTTAAATTAGCTTCACGCTCAGCAGCCTTGTAGTCTTCCTCGGTGAAATGAGGAATTGGAATAAGCTTTGACAAAATAATCTGCTGTATAACGCCAAGAATATTACGGTAAATCCAGTAAAGACCGATTGCAGCCGCAATTGTAAAGGTAATGTATACCGAAAGAAGCGGCATCGAGAAAAGCATAATATTCATAGAAGCATCATTTTTTGTATTCTGATTGGGATTATAGGTAAATTTACGAGTAATAAATGTGCTTCCGAGAGTTACGATAAGAGTAAGAAGCGGAATCAAAAGCAGTGCGTTGAAATTTTCGAAGCTCGGGATCATAGAGAGATCCATTGTACCGTTGAATGCGGTAAAATTAGGAAGAATTTCCTCTGAAATAACCTCTCCGTTTCCGTCCACGAAGTTTGAAAGACCAAGCTCACGCATTTTTGTGATGAGATCTATCTGACGAACTGCACGGTCTGCAGCAAAGGTCTCAAATCCTGCTGTCTGAGCAGCAGACATAAGCTCATATACCTTTGCCTGAATAGACGTTACTACCTCTGCGCTGAATCCGCAGATATATTTGAGGGGGTTTACAACAACATTATAAAGTGCAAAGAGAATGGGCATCTGGATAAGGAGAGGCAAACATCCACCCATGGGATTGTAATTCTCTCTCTGATAAAGCTCCATTATCTCATTGTTGAGCTTTTGCTGAGTTGCCTGGTCATTTCGTCCCGCATACTTTTTTCTGATTGCCATTTCCTTAGGACGAAGCATTGCCTGCCTAACAGAATTTTTCTGCTGTTTAATTGCAAAAGGCAGGAGAAGTATCTGAAGTACGACAGCGAATAAAAGCAATGCCACAGCATAGTTTTGAGTCAGCTGATAGCAGATCTTGATAATAAAGCCAAGCGGCACATTGATTATATCCCAAATATTCATATTACTATGTAATCTCTCCTTTATATTTACACGGCTATTGTTTTCTACGGTTTTTCTTTTCGGGAACAGGGTCATATCCGCCCTTCCCGAACGGATTGCACCTCAGTACACGCCATACAGTCAGCGCAAAGCCGACAAAAAAGCCTCTCTTTTGAAAAGCTTCAAGTGCATATTGCGAACAGGTCGGCTGAAATCTGCAGCAAGGTGCTTTGAGCGGCGAAATATATTTTCTGTAAAGCTTTAATAAAAAAATAGCAACATACTTCACTTTACAATCATCCCGAGTCTTTCAAATGCCATAGACATATCCGATGAGACATTCCACGACTTTGCATTTACGATACCTGCTCTTGCAACCAAAACAACAAGAAAGCCCTTTTTTATATTGCAATTTTTTGATGAGCTGAGATATCCCTCACGAATTATTCTCTTAGCGCGATTTCTGACAACCGCACCGCCGAGCTTTTTTGTTACGGTAATACCAACGCGGTTTACCATCTGACCCGTAGGATTTGCCTTCGCCAATTTTTTAGCCGCATAATCGGGCAATAGGTAAACGACAACATATCTCCCGACGAATTTTTTTCCACGGGAATATGCCTTTGAATAAAGATGATTTTCCCTAATGGCACGCAGCTTCATATTACAATTATTTCCCTTTTTATAAACAAATCAAACATTCAGTCCGATATTTTTTATATGACAATAAAAACCCCCGAAATACGGGCTCTATCCCCGACAACTTCGGCGGTTCATGATACGTATAATCATAAAATCCGGCATACTTCAATACAACCCAATATCAAATACTGGGTTGTATCTCTGTTTGCTTCTTTAAGCAGAAACTTAGTATGTGAGTTTCTTTCTTCCCTTAGCGCGTCTTCTTTTAAGGACTTTTCTGCCATCAGCAGTTCTCATTCTTTTTCTGAAACCGTGCTCAACCTTTCTCTGACGCTTTTTAGGCTGGTAAGTTCTAAGCATGTATTGACACCTCCTTAAACAGTACAAAGAATCTTGTATAACGGATGCCCACCAAACAAGATGTAATATTTCTAAATGAATATAAATTCACACAGTAACAACTAATATTATACACAATTGAAATACCTTTTGTCAAGGGCTTTTTTAAAAAAACTTCGATATTATCAAAAAAATTTAAAATAAATTTGATTTGATATTTGGTAAAATTTCTTGTAAACAATTGCATTTTATTTGCTTATTTTTTAATTAAAGACTTGATATTTTTACCGTTTTGTGATATAATATTTTTAAGATATATATTAATATGAAATATTTTTACATTCCATTTACTGAAGACGAAAGGAAAAACTTATGCAGCCTTTTAACGATATATGGAATCTTGCACTTGCTGAGCTTCTCAAGCAGTATGGAAAAACTATTTCCGATTTGTGGTTTACAAGTCTTACTCTTCACGATATAACCGATACAACCGCGGTTATTATTTGTGATATGCCATTCAAGTACAAGATTTTAAAAAAGCAATACATAAATTCCATAACAGACGCACTTGAAACGGTAATGGGATTCAAGGTGAATGTGGTCATTGTCGATAAAACCAACGACCCCGTCGAATACTCAACCTATGTTCAGACACTCGGTGATGTTCCCGAACCGGTTAATCTTGCTGAAATTCCTCAGAATGACACAATGATCGCCGATGCTGAAACGCAGAAAAACAATGCTGCTAATTCAACACCAAATGCGTTTCCGACACATCAAAATGAATACACATTTGAAAACTTCATTGTAGGAAGCTCGAACAATCTGGCACATGCAGCCTCCGTGGCTGTTGCGAATGATCCAACCTGCCGCGAAAATGCTGATAATTTCACATACAATCCCTTATTTATCTACGGACCGAGCGGACTTGGAAAAACTCACCTTCTTTATGCTATCATAAATCACATTCGCATCACAAGACCTGAAATGAAGATAGTGTATGTCAAGGGTGAGGAATTTACAAATCAGCTTGTTGACAGCATCAGTAAAAAAACACCGGAGCAATTTCGCGAAAAATACAGAAAAGCTGATATTCTTCTTATTGACGACGTTCAGTTTATTGCAGGACGCGAAGCTACGCAGGAAGAATTTTTCCACACGTTTAACGCACTCTATGAAGACCATAAGCAGATCATTCTGACATCAGACCGTCCGCCAAGAGATATAAAAACTCTCGAGGACAGACTTAAAACAAGATTCGAATGGGGAATTACCGCAGATATTCAACCGCCGGATGCAGATCTTCGTGCGGCAATACTCAAAAAGAAGGCTGCGTCAATGAATATTCAGCTTTCAAATGAGGTTGTTAATTTCCTTGCCGAACATCTAAAGAGTAATATCCGTCAGGTTGAGGGTGCAATAAAAAAGCTTGGTGCTCTCAGCATATTAACCGGAGCTCCAATTACCATTGAGCTTGCTAAAAATTCAATCTCAGACCTTATGACAGGAGGAGAATCTGAGGGAGTAACCGTAGAAAAAATACTTGATAAGGTTGCGAAGAAATTCGGTATTTCTGTAGAAGATATCAAGGGAACAAAACGAACCAAGGAAATCGCATATGCCCGTCATATTTCTATTTTCCTGATCCGCAAGCTTACAGATATGTCACTTCCGAAGATAGGAAAGCTTTTGAAACGAGATCATTCAACAATTCTATCTTCGCTCAAAACAGTTGAAAGAGAGCTTGGCGGAAGTACACAGACAGATGCTGATGTAAATGAGCTTATGAAAGAGATAAAATCGTAATTCAACATGCTCGTCTGAATTTTCAACATGTTGTTATCAGGTATGTGGAAAACTATGTTTAAACTTGTATTTTTTCTTTTATTTTCTTAGTTTTTTTACTTGTTAGAAATAATGTAAATACGGTGAATTTTACTTTTATTCTACACAAGAAATAAAATTATTATCCACAAGAAAAAATTTGCAGTTATTTTTCTAAACATGTTTTTTAACATACTAACAGATTTTTTTCAACATTCTCAAACATAAATCGATATATCCAGTTTATCAAGAAATTTTCTCCACAGCAAATAAACTTAAATTCAACATGAAAATTTCACATTGATATTCAAATTTTTACAGAAATTATGCCTATAATTTCATTTTCAACATAAGTAACAGGCCCTAATACTACGACTATTATTATTATATATTTTTTATTTTTATTATATAAAATAACCACGTTTCAAACCAAGCCTAAAAAGGCAGAAAGGACGCCTTCGCTAAAGCGGAGGCTAAGGAAAAAACATGAAGGTAAAATTCAGCCGCCCTATATTACTCGACGCTGTCGGAACAGCAATGTATAGCGTTTCATCTAAAAACACGATATCCGCAGTTGAATGTATTTTAATTAACTGTGAAGAGGATAAGGTAATTATCTCATCATACGACCTTGAAAAAGGAATGAGAATCGAAATCGATGCGGAGATTGAAGAAACCGGCTCGTGCCTTATTAACGCACAAAGCTTCTATTCGATTATAAAATTGATGCCTGCAGGTATTATTGAGCTGGCATCATCTGATACATGGAGAACTAAAATTTCAAGCGGAAACTCGGAATTTGAGCTCAACGGCTTGAACCCAAGCGATTTTCCGACCCTGCCTGATATTGAAAATGAAAACAGCTTTACTATTAAACAGGGCGATATGAAAAATATGATAGCTCAAACGCTTTTTGCTGTAGCGCAAAACGATGCAAGACCTACCTTCAACGGTGCTTACTTCAAGATGAAGGGCAATCATATTACAACGGTTGGTTGTGATGGATTCAGACTTGCAATCAGAGAAAAAGTTTGCGAGCTTCAAAATGCAAATGAGGATCTTGACGTTTCATTTATAATTCCGGGCAGAACGCTGAATGAGATCCTGAAGCTGTTAAACGAGCCTGAGGAAACTGTAAATATCATTTTGAACCGTAAACAGGTTCTATTCCGCTTTGAAGAAAAAAATATTACATTCTTCTCCCGTCTTATTGAAGGAGAGTATATAGATTACGATCGTATTATTCCCAAAAACAGCACAATATTTGTAGATGTTGATACGGATATTTTTGCAAGCGCGGTTGAGCGCGCGGCTCTTGTAACCGATGATTCCTCAGGAAAGAACAAATCACTTGCGCGCTGCTTCTTCCACGATAATAAGCTTGAAATAACATCCGTTTCCGTAAATGGAAAGGTACGCGATGAAATATCGACCTCTCAAACCGGCGCAGATATTGAAATCGGCTTTAACTGCCGTTATCTTACTGATGCGCTGAAGGCTTCAATGTGTGATAAGCTTCATCTTTCGCTTTCATCACCTTATATCAGTATGGTTATTGAGCCGCTTGAAAATGACGAAAAGGACCACTTCATATTCCTCGTTCTTCCGTGTAAAATGAAATGATTGTTAAGCGTATAAGCTACAAAAATTTCAGAAATATTGAAGAAGCTGAAATTTCGTTTACTCCGGGTGTTAATGTTCTGATCGGTAATAACGCCGAGGGAAAAACAAATGCACTTGAGGGAATATATCTTTTAGCTTCGGGAAAAAGCTTTCGAACTCCACATGAAAGAGAAATGGTTAGATTCGGTTCCGATTTCTTTCATGTCGAGCTTGACCTAATTGATATAAAACGCGAGCAGAATATATCCTTTAAGGCATATTCATCCGAGTCAAATAAGCGCAGAGAATGCCAAAAAAACGGTGTTCAGCTTGGTCGGATATCAGAGCTTATAGGCACATTCAGAGCTGTTTTGTTTTGTCCGGAGCATCTTTCAATCGTTAAAGCAGGTCCTTTGGAAAGACGCTCGTTTATGGACATAGCAATATGTCAGCTAAGACCTGTTTATTTAAAATCACTTCAAAGGTTCAATAAGATCATTCAACAGAGAAATGCTTTGTTGAAACAGCTTTCGGAAAATTCAGGCGATAGGGCTTTGCTTGAAATATTATCTGACCAGCTGGCAAGAGAATCGGCACTGATATTTAAAACGAGAACAGAATACATTGACAGGCTCAACAGCTTTGTCAAAGGATTCTTTTTGGAGCTTACTGATGGCTTTGCTGATGGTTTTGGAGAAGAAGCAAAAGAAATTCCGGAGCTTAAATACAAAAACAGTCTTAAAATAAATGAAAAGCTTAGTGAGATGGATGCATATGACCAATATTTCAAGCTTCTGACATCAAATACAGAGCGCGAGATTGCTGTTGGAGCCACGCTGTACGGCTCACACAAGGATGATATAGAAATATATTTAAACGGCAAGGAAGCGCGTCAATTCGCCTCACAGGGGCAGCAGAGATCAATTGCACTTGCAATGAAGCTCGGCGAGGGAGAAATTTCGATGGAATATTCGGGTGAATATCCGGTATTTCTGTTTGATGATGTGCTAAGTGAGCTCGATTCTCGCAGACAGCAGTTTCTTTTGTCAAGGCTTGATTCGAGGCAGGTTATTATGACTACATGTACACCGCCTCCTGTCGATTCTGATGCCGCATTTATCAATGTGGAAAAAGGAGTATACACTAAAAAAGAGGTTTAGAATGTACGTTCATGCCGGAAATAACAGAATAATCAGAAAAAAGGATATAATAGGTATCTTTGATATGGACACAGCGACTATGGAGGATGCTACATGCGAATATCTCCGAGCTGCTGAAAAGGATGGAAATATGGTTAATATCAAAGAAGAAATACCTAAATCCTTTATAGTTGCAAGACATAATGAGAAAAATGATACAGTTTATGTTTCTCAAATTTCAACACCGGCTCTTTTAGGAAGAATAAAAGCCGGAATAAAAGAATAAATAAGTTCAATCATGGACGGTCAAAGCTGACTGTCAAAGAAAGGAAGCCGCCGAGCTTCGGAGGCAAGGTTGTTTAAATGTCAGAACAAAATCAAAACAATTACGACGAAAGTCAAATACAGGTGCTTGAAGGACTTGAAGCTGTCAGAAAACGCCCAGGTATGTATATCGGTTCAACCTCAATACGCGGACTGCATCATCTTATTTATGAGATCGTTGATAATGCAATCGACGAAGCGCTTGCAGGCTATTGTGAATCGATAACCGTAACTCTGCATGCTGACAATAGTGTATCTGTTCAGGATAACGGACGCGGTATTCCTGCAGGAATACATCCGAAAATGGGCATTCCGACTGTTGAGGTTGTTTATACAGTACTTCATGCGGGAGGAAAGTTCGGCGGTGACGGATATAAAATAGCTGGAGGTCTGCACGGTGTAGGTGCTTCGGTTGTTAATGCACTCTCTGAGTGGGTTGAAATTGACAACTGCTATTCAGGCGAGAGATATACAGAAAGATTTGAATACGGTAAGGTAGCACGTCCATTTGCGCATGTTGGCTCATCTGACGGGAAAAGCGGACTTTATGTGCGTTTCAAGCCTGATTCAACAATTTTTGAAGAAACGGTATTTGAATATAATACGGTTTTAAACCGACTTCGCGAGCAAGCCTTTCTCAATGCCGGTGTTAAGATAGTATTGTGTGATGAACGCAAAAATAGTTCAAACTCCGAAGAAAATGGTGAAGAAAATTATCAAAAATTCGGTGAGGACAGAGTAGAGCTTTGCTATGAAGGCGGTATACGCAGCTATGTAGAGCATCTCAACAATGCTCGCAGACTTGCTATGATTCATCCAAATGTAATATACATGAAGGTTGAGAAAAACGATTCTATCGGTGAAGTTGCTATTCAATATAACGACAGCTACAATGAAACTATAATGTCGTTTGCAAATAATATGCACACGATCGAGGGCGGTACTCACGAAACGGGCTTCAAGCAAGCACTGACGAATGTGCTTAACGATTATGCTCGCAAGCATAATATTTTGAAAGCTGATGACAAAAATCTATCCGGTGAGGATACCCGTGAGGGAATTTGTGCAGTTATCAGCGTAAAGCTGACAGATGCACAGTTTGAAAGCCAAACTAAGGCTAAGCTCGGTAACTCTGAGATGAGGACGCTTGTTGCAGGACTTGTGACAGAAAAGCTTTCGGAATATTTTGAGGAAAATCCGTCCACTGCAAGAGCAATACTCGATAAAGCACTTGCGGCATCAAGAGCGAGAGAGGCAGCGAGAAAGGCTCGAGAGCTGACAAGAAGAAAAAGCGTGCTTGAGGGCTCATCTCTCCCGGGTAAGCTTGCAGACTGTCAGGAAAGACGCGTTGAAGTTACAGAATTATACCTCGTCGAGGGAGATTCCGCGGGAGGTTCGGCTAAGACAGGCCGTAACAGCAAATTCCAGGCAATCCTTCCCCTTCGCGGTAAGGTTTTGAATGTTGAAAAGATCCGACTTGATAAGGTTTATACAAATACTTCTCTAATTCCAATAATTCAGGCTCTCGGATGCGGTATAGGTGAGGAGTTTGATATAAGCAAGCTTCGCTATGGAAAAATTATTCTCATGGCCGATGCCGATGTTGATGGTTCACATATAAGAATACTGCTTCTGACCTTCTTATTCAGACACATGAGAAAGCTTATTGAGGAGGGACATGTATATCTCGCACAGCCTCCGCTTTATAAGCTGACAAAGGGAAAGAAGAATTATTATGCTTATTCGGACGCTGAGCGCGATAAGATTTTAAGCGAGCTTGGTGATAACGTAAAAACAAGCCGATACAAAGGTCTTGGTGAGATGAATGCTGACCAGCTTTGGGAAACTACAATGGACCCCGAAACCCGCACGCTTCTAAAAGTAAATATCGAGGATGCAATGGCATGCGACGAAACCTTTTCGATACTTATGGGTGATAAGGTTGAGCCTCGCCGCGAGTTCATTGAGAAAAATGCCGTGTATGCGACAAATCTCGATATATAAGAAGTTTTTACACATATGATTTAACACACTAAAGTTATCAACAACTTGTAAAGAAGTATGTGGAAAACTTGTTGAGCGAATTGTTAAAAATAGAATCTGATTTATAAAAATAGCACCTAATAAGCTAAAAAAATAATGTTGAAAACGTGGAAAACATATTAACAACGGTTTTTCAATTCATGTGGAAAACTTGTTGAAAACATGATTTTCACAAAAATAACAGGTGGAGAATATTTTCCGCCATAACAAAGAGGACAATAATGGATAACAAAGATAAGAACGAAACGCTGGAATTCCCCGACCAAAAAATAGTCGGCATAGAGATGGATCATGAGGTAAAGTCATCCTTTATCGCATATTCAATGAGTGTCATTATGTCGCGTGCGCTTCCCGATGTAAGAGATGGCTTGAAGCCCGTACACAGACGAATTCTTTACTCTATGTACGAGGATAAGCTGACATATGACAAGGAATTCCGTAAATCGGCAACGACAGTCGGTAATGTGCTTGGTAGATATCATCCTCACGGAGATTCAGCCGTATATGATACAATGGTACGCCTTGCACAGCCGTTTTCACTCAGATATCCTTTGATCGAGGGTCAAGGTAACTTCGGTTCGATTGACGGCGACCCTGCGGCAGCCTATCGTTATACAGAAGCCAGACTTGCAAAGATGGCTAACGAGATGATGTCGGATATTGAGAAGGATGTAGTAGATTTTGTACCTAACTTCGATAATAGTCTGCAGGAGCCCACGGTTCTTCCTGCACGCTTCCCTAACCTTCTTGTAAACGGTTCAATCGGAATTGCAGTCGGTATGGCTACAAATATTCCGCCGCACAATCTTGGTGAGGTTATTGACGGTACAATTTATCTCATGGATAATCCCGAATGTACAATAAAGGATTTGATGGGATATATAAAAGGTCCTGATTTCCCGACATGTGCAACACTTTATGGCTCAAATGGAATTTACGAAGCGTATACAACAGGACGCGGACGAGTCATGGTACGCTCGAAATGTACAATTGAAGAAGAAAAGCGCCGTATTATCGTAACCGAGATTCCTTATCAGGTAAACAAGAGCCTTCTTGTAGAAAACATCGGACATCTTGTAAATGAGAAGCGAATCGAGGGTATAACTGATGTTCGCGACGAATCAGGCCGCGACGGTATGCGTATTGTTATCGAGCTTCGCCGTGATGCAAACGCTCAGGTTATTTTGAATCAGCTCTACAAGAATACACAGCTTCAGGACACATGTGCTATCAATATGATCGCGCTTGTTGATAACGTTCCTAAGGTTTTGAACCTCAAGCAGATACTTGAATACTATATCGAGCATCAGGAAAGTGTTATTACACGACGTGTTTCATTTGATTTGTCGAAGGCGAAGAAGGAAGCTCACATTTACGAGGGCTATAAAATAGCAATTGACAATATTGAAGAGATTATAAATATCATTCGCGCAAGCTCATCTGTTTCGGATGCTAAGGTTCAGCTTATGGAGCGTTTCGGACTGACGGAAGCTCAGGCTCAGGCAATTGTCGAAATGACGCTCGGCAGACTTTCGGGAATGGAGCGCCAGAAGATAGAGGACCGTTTAGCAAGACTTTACGAAACTATTGAGGAGCTCGAAGCAATTCTTGCGGATGAGTCGAAAATCAGGCAAATCATCAAGGATGAAATGCTCGATATCAAAACGCGCTTTGCTGATACTCGCCGTACAGAGCTTGTCGCAGCTGAGGACGATATCGTTTATGAGGACCTTATCGAGCGTCATTCCTGCGTGATTACGCTTACAAACGATGGATATATCAAGCGTCAGCCCGCAAATACTTACACCTCACAAAGAAGAGGCGGTAAGGGTATTATTGGTATGACTACCAAGGATGAAGATTCGGTTGCTGATGTAATGGTAGTCCATAGCCATTCAATGATTATGATGTTTACAAATACGGGTAAAGTGTTTGTACGCAAGGCATATCAAATACCCGAGGCAGGACGTACCGCAAAGGGCTCAAATATTGTAAATATACTTGAGCTTAGTGAGGGAGAAAAGGTAACAGCATCGATTTCGGTAAATGGCTTCAGCGATAACGAGTATTTGTTTATGACAACTCGCAAGGGTGTTGTAAAGAAAACTCTCCTATCTGAGTTTGAATATCAGAGAAAGGGAGGAAAAATCGCTATCTCTCTCGATGAAGGCGATGAGCTTGTATTTGTTAAGCATACAAACGGCAGCGATGGCATAATTATTGCAACTCATAACGGTCTGTCAGCGAGATTCGAGGAAGTCGATGTTCGCGCAATGGGCAGAACTGCACGAGGTGTCAGAGGCATTAACCTTGCTGAAAACGACTACGTAGTAGGATGTACGCTTGTTGATAACGAAAAGGCGCTTATTACCATCACCGAAAACGGATTCGGAAAGAGAAGTGAATTTAGTAACTTCACTCCTCACAGCCGCGGTGTAAAGGGAGTTATGTGCCACGGAATCAACGAGAAAACAGGCGCACTTGCCGGTATTGCTACCGTATCAGAAACAGACGATATTATGATTATTACAAATGACGGTACAATAATCAGAACACCTGTATCAGGAATCCCATTCTACAGCCGTTCGGCAGGAGGCGTAATTGTAATGCGTCTGACGGAAGGTGCTTCAATCGTAAACTTTGCAAAGGTCACGAGCGAAGAAACCGATACCGAGCCAAAAGCGGAAGATGACACCGAAATTGTTGAAGCAATAGAAGAAACCGTTAACGAGGATGATGAAGTATGAGGAAGCTATGCTTCATATTAATCGGAATTATGATTTTGCTTGCATCATGCGGCGGAGCAGCTTCTGATGACGAAATTATAGGCTCGCTTGAAGCACTTGCGCCGAGTGCAAAGGAGCTTTACAGTATAATCTACAGCGACGTGCTTCCGCATGGTGAAATTGAAAAGGACGGATATGCTAAGATTTCGGAAGAATCTCAGTATAAATCAATCTCTGAGCTAAAGGAAGCGTTATCTAAGGTATTTACAAGTGATTACTGCAAGATAATTTCAAATACTGCTTTCGTTGGAGTTTCGAGCGACGAGGGGGCTATTCACGCAAAATTTATCGAGCGTGAGAACGGATTATATGTAAAGCCTGAGGTAACAGAAGATTTCGGAGCAGCTCGCGATTTTGATTTTTCAAATGCAAAGGTTATAAAAAAGAATCCATATATGGCGATCGTGCTTATTACACATGTTGACGGGGATACTGAGGTAACTATGAGAAGCGTTAACGGTGTGTGGCTTATTGATAGTCCAATTTTCTAAATGAAACGGAGAAAAATTTATGAAAGCAAAACAGCAAACAAAGCCTGTTCCGACTAAGATAGTCGATAGAGATGAAAAGCGCAAGGCAATCGAGGGCGCTATAGGTCAGATAGAAAAGAGCTACGGTAAAGGAACAATTATGAGAATGGGTGAGGCTCCCGAGCTTGAAGTCAGCGCGATTTCAACAGGTTCTCTTACACTCGATATGGCACTTGGAATAGGCGGAGTTCCGCGCGGAAGAATCGTTGAGATTTACGGTCCGGAATCCTCGGGTAAAACAACAGTTGCACTTCATGTTGTAGCTGAAACTCAAAAGCTGGGCGGCGAAGCTGCATATATTGATGTGGAGAATGCACTTGACCCCGTTTATGCAAAGGCACTCGGAGTAGATACAGACAGCCTTCTCGTTTCTCAGCCGTCAAGCGGTGAGCAGGCACTTGATATTGCAGAGGCACTCATTCGCTCCGGAGCTATTGACGTAGTTGTAGTTGACTCGGTTGCAGCTCTTGTTACACAGCAGGAAATTGATGGAGATATGGCGTCTTCTCATGTAGGTTTGCAGGCAAGACTTATGTCGCAGGCACTCAAAAAGCTTTCGGGTGCTGTTGCTAAATCAAACTGCGTAATTATTTTTATAAATCAGCTGCGTGAGAAAATCGGTATTTCCTACGGTAATCCCGAAACTACACCTGGTGGTCGCGCGCTTAAATTCTACGCATCGGTTCGAATGGAAATTCGCCGCGCAGAACAGCTCAAGGATGGCGCAGATGTATACGGAAACCATGTAAAATGTAAAATTGTAAAAAACAAGGTTGCACCGCCATTTAAGCTTGCTGAGTTTGATATTATTTACGGCAAGGGTATTTCCAAATCGGGCGAGATAGTCGATATCGGAGTAGAGCTTGGATTTATCACAAAGAGTGGTTCATGGTTCTCGTATGAGGGACAGCGTATCGCGCAGGGTAAGGAAAATACACGCAAATACTTCGAATCAAACGAAGAGCTTATGAAGGAGCTTTCCGATAAAATCAAGGCTAAGCGCGATGATGTCGAAGCAATGATGAATAACGATTATGACGGCTCGGATGATGATGAGATGGATGACGACGATCTCGATATCCGTCTGCTCGAAACAGACGATGACTGATGCCGAAAATCGGTATTACGATAATAAAGCTTGAGCCTCGCAAGATGGGCGAGGAGGTCGAGCTGACGGTAAAGCTTGCTCCGATAGGGGCGGAATCAGACACGCACACGGATATACGAAAGCTTTGCGTAGCCTCAAAGATGATGTTTGAGATCGGGAATATCGGCGTCGGAAGCTTGCCGTATAAGCTCAGCGAGGAGCAATTCGATTCACTTGAGTATAATTCAAAGCTGTGGGAGGTCGTTCGAAAGGGGCTTGACCTACTCTCTTATGGCGATAACACAAAGTCGGCACTTATAACAAAGCTCAAACAGCGAGGATACGACAAGTTTTTAGCGGAGGATGCTGTCGAATATATTGCCGGGCTCGGGTATATCGATGAGAGCAGAATAATGGCGCGCCTGGTTGATCAGCTCGCTAACGTAAAGCTGTACGGCACCTCGCGAATAAAAAATGAGATCAGAAAAAAGGGGATTTCCGAGGAAATTATCCGCGAAGAATTGCAGGAGCTGTTAAAGACGGTGGATTTCAGAGAAAATATTATGCGTCTTTTAAAGCGAAAATGCGATTTTTCAAGGCTGTCAGAGCAAAAGTATCGTGAGAGTATTTATGCGGCATTTTACCGACTTGGATATTCTCCTCAGGAAACAAAATCCGCAATAAAAACCATTCAGGAAGAGGAATATGAGTAATAATAAAATCAAGGTAGGGTTTGTATCGCTCGGTTGCCCTAAAAATCAGCTTGATACTGAAGTCATGCTGCACGAGCTTTACGAGGAAGGCTTTGAGATTGTGTCCGAAGATATTGAAGCGGATGTAATCGTTGTCAATACCTGCGCTTTTATTGAAAGTGCAAAGCAGGAAGCAATTGATAATATTATCGATATCGGCTGGCTAAAGAAAAATCGCAGCCTGAAGGCTATAGTTGTAACGGGATGTCTTGCAGAGCGTTACAGAGATGATATTTTTTCTGAGCTGCCCGAGGTCGATGCTATACTCGGTGTCGGAAGCATACATAAAATTGCCGAGGCTGTGCGCAGTGCGGTAAACGGCAAAAAATATTCGTCCTACGAGGATAAAAATGAGGTAAAGCTCGGAGGCGAACGCATTGTTACGACCCCCGAATATTATGCTTATCTGAAGATTGCGGAGGGCTGTGACAATCACTGTGCCTACTGCGCAATTCCGTCAATCAGAGGTAAATTCCGCAGCCGTCCGATGGAGGAGCTTGTTGCGGAAGCAAAGACTATGGAGGAGCTGGGCGTAAAGGAGCTTGTTCTTGTTGCTCAGGACACCACTCGTTACGGACATGATATTTACGGTGAATACAAGCTTGCTGAGCTAATTGGAAAGATTACCGAGCAAACATCTATTCCATGGATCAGAGTGCTGTACTGCTATCCGGATAAGATTACGGACGAGCTTGTTGACGAATTTAAAAACAACCCGAGGCTTCTCAAATATATTGACCTGCCCATACAGCATATTTCAGACAGAATGCTCCGTGCGATGAATCGCCACGGTGATGGAACGCTGATACGCTCGGTTGTAAAGAAGCTTCGCGACAATGTACCCGAAATGGTAATCCGCACGACGGTTATTGTTGGTTTCCCCGGAGAAACTGAGGAAGACTTTACAGAGCTTTGCGAGTATATCAAGCAAGCAAAATTCGACCGTTTGGGAGCCTTCACATTCTCACGCGAGGAAGGCACTCCCGCGTATGATTTTGAGAATCAAATCGACGAACAAACCAAGCAGGACAGATACGATACAATAATGTTCACTCAGGGCAATATTGCCGAGGAACGCAACTCTTTTATGGTCGGAAAAACGATTAAGGTGCTCTGCGAGGATTATGATCCGGTTTCCGAGGCATACTATGGACGCTCTGCCGCCGATGCGCCTGAGATAGACGGAAAAGTATATTTCCATGCACCGAAAAAGAGCGTTGAACCCGGCGAATTTGTCGAAGTAAAAATCACAGAGGCACTTGATTGGGACCTCGTTGGTGATAAAATATAAGGAGAATATATATGAATCTTCCGAATAAACTCTCGCTGATGCGAGTAATAATGGTTCCGGTATTTGTCGCAGTAATTGTACTGCCGCTGTTTCCGGACACTTGGATGCGAATAATCGGTGCGGCGATTTTTATACTGACTGCGCTTACAGATATGCTTGATGGAATGATAGCTCGAAGATTTAACCTTATAACCGATTTCGGAAAATTTATCGACCCGCTTGCTGATAAATTTATGGTGTTCGGAGCAATGATTGCCATATTATGCCGATTCGATTATCTCAGACCGATTTTTGTTTGGGCAGCACTTATTGTAATCTTCCGCGAGCTTGCGATCACATCGATGCGACTTATCGTATCAAAAAGCTCCGGTGTGGTTATAGCGGCGGCATGGCTTGGCAAGGTGAAAACGGTTACACAGATCATTTGTATTATCACTATACTGCTTGAGCCGGTAATAATTCCTGAAGCCTCTGCTATTCATAACATGCATATCTTCAGCTATATTACAATCGCGGCTATGATTGCAATGACAATTTGGTCCGGCGTTGACTACTTCAAGTCATATTGGAAGCTTCTCGATTCCAACAAATAAGAAAAAAGTCTTCTCATTCAGAGAAGGCTTTTTTTGTCGTGCGAAACAGCGTCAGGTCATTTAGCTTGATAACACGGTCACTTATCTGTACTATTGGAAGCTTGTAGGAACGCGTCTTATAATCTACAGACAGAATATTACCGTTAAGCTCAAATGGCATGGTCTGGTCAGCGCAAATCAGTTCACCGTTTTTTGTAAATATAAAAGTCCTGCTGCCGCTAATCCATTCTCCCACCAAAAATTCAGCATCAATAGCATCGTTTTGAGTTGATTCGACAATCGAAACAGGCACAGTAGCATCTGATACAGGTGTATATGCAAAGCTGCTAACAACGAAATTACACAGTAGAAAAATCAAGGTTGATATAGAAATAGCGATATTTTCGAGCATTATCTTCCTCCACGAACATGATGTTATTATTATTTCTTGGGTTAAGAAATGTATAACACAGAAGTCAAAACGGAAGATAATAATGTTTAGCAGAACTTCAATATTTTACATAAAAAGGAGCTGTTGCACTCTAGTGCAACAGCTCCCATAAAATACAGCTTGTCACCCATTCAGGGTTCCATTTATGTGTGCTAAGCACACTTAAATCGCAGTATTTGGGCGCATTCGCGCCCGGGGCTGTTGCAAATTTTCAACTTGCAACAGCCCCAAAATAATTCAGTTAGAATTATTCAGCGTCCGGAGCGTAAAGGTCTGCAAATTTGATCAGACGGTCGTACTTAGCCTTTGCATTAACTTCAGCTTCAGCAAAGAGCTTTTCAGCGCGCTCAGGGAACTGGTTCAAAAGACGGCTGTAACGGTTTTCAGACTTAATAAAGTCTACATAGCTTGCGGTAGGAGCCTTGGAATCGAGCGAGAAGGGATTCTTACCTTCAGCCTTGAGCGAAGGATTGAATCTGAACATCTGCCAGTAACCTGCATCAACTGCTCTCTTCATTTCGAGCTGGCAGTTCTGCATTGTGCCCTTAATACCATGCATTTCGCAAGGAGCGTAACCGATAACGATAGACGGTCCCGGATAAGCCTCAGCCTCTGTAAGAGCCTTGAGGAGCTGGTTCATGTCAGCACCCATTGCAACCTGTGCAACGTATACATAACCGTAGGACATAGCAATTTCAGCGAGGTTCTTCTTGCCGATTGCCTTACCAGCAGCTGCAAACTGAGCTACCTGACCGATGTTGGAAGCCTTGGAAGCCTGTCCGCCGGTGTTGGAGTAAACTTCGGTATCAAATACCATGATGTTTACATCTTCGCCGGAAGCAAGAACGTGGTCAAGACCGCCGAAACCGATATCATATGCCCAACCGTCGCCACCGAAGATCCATACGGACTTCTTAGCGAGGTAATCCTTTTCAGCAAGAATCTTAGGAGCTACAGGGCAACCCTGTGCTGCAGCTTTTTCGAGCTCAGCGATAAGTGCTTCTGTAGGAGCAGCATTTGCCTTGCTGTTGTCCTTAGTTTCAAGGAATGCGGAAGCTGCTGCCTTGAACTCGTCGGAAGCCTTTTCGGAAGCCATCATCTCATTGATATAGCCAATAAGACGGTTTCTGATAGCCTTCTGACCGAGGTGAATACCAAGACCATGCTCAGCGTTGTCCTCGAAGAGCGAGTTAGCCCATGCCGGACCCTTACCGCTTCCACGGTTTACAGTGTAAGGAGTAGCAGGTGCGGAACCGCCCCAAATGGACGAACAACCGGTTGCATTGGAGATGTACATGCTCTCACCGAAGAGCTGTGTAATAAGACGAGCGTAAGAGGTTTCAGCACAACCTGCGCATGAGCCGGAGAACTCAAGAAGAGGCTGCTTGAACTGTGAACCCTTAACGGTGGTGTTGATAAGCTCGGCTTTCTCGGAAACGTTAGCAACAGCATAGTCCCAAGGAGCCTGCTGGTCAGCCTGAGTAGAAGCGAGAACCATTTCGATTGCCTTCTTATCAGTGCCATCCTTTTCAGCCTTTGCAGTTACAGGGCAAGCCTTTACGCAAAGAGTACAACCCATACAGTCAGCAGGCGAAATAGCCATTGTGAACTTGTAGTTGGTCTTGATAACCGGCTTAGCTGTGAACTTGGTAGCTGCAGGAGCATTAGCAGCTTCATCCTCAGTCATAGCAAACGGACGGATTGCTGCATGCGGGCAAACGAATGCGCAGTTGTTACACTGTACGCAGTTTTCGGGAATCCAGTTAGGAACATATACAGCAACGCCGCGCTTTTCAGAAGCGGTAGAGCCCTGCGGGAATGTACCGTCAACATAATCGGTGAAAGCAGATACGGGAAGCTTGTCGCCTGCCATTGCGTTTGTAGGAGCAACGACGGTGTTTACGAACTTCTCAAGGTCTGCACGCTCGCTCTTGAATGCAGCCTTAGGAGCATCCGGAGCGCAGTTCTTCCAGGATTCGGGAACATTGATTTCAACATATGCATCAGCACCTGCATCGATAGCAGCGTAGTTGAGGTCAACGATAGCCTGACCCTTCTTGATGTAGGACTTGTATGCTGCCTTCTTCATGTAGTCGATTGCTTCATCCTTCGGAAGAATGTTAGCAAGTGAGAAGAATGCAGACTGAAGAACAGTGTTCTTAACCTTAGCGTTACCGATCTTCTTTGTAGCGATGGTGGTAGCGTCGATGGTTATGAACTTAATATTGTTATTTGCGATGTAAGACTTAACATTTGCAGGAAGATTTTCATCAAGCTCCTCAGCAGACCAAGCGCAGTCGAGAAGGAATGTTCCGCCCGGCTTAACGTCAGAAATCATGTCATATTTCTTGAGGTAAGAGGAGTTGTGGCATGCAACGAAGTCAGCCTTGTTGATGTAGTAAGGAGACTTGATCGCGTTATCACCAAAACGAAGGTGCGAGATGGTAATACCGGAGGTCTTCTTGGAGTCATACTGGAAGTATGCCTGAATGAATTTATCGGTATGGTCACCGATGATCTTGATGGAGTTCTTGTTAGCACCAACAGTTCCGTCGCCGCCAAGACCCCAGAACTTGCACGCAATTGTGCCGGGAGCAGCAGTGTCGGGAGAGGGCTTTTCTTCAAGAGAAAGGCCTGTTACATCATCAACGATACCGATGGTGAAGTTAGCCTTAGGCTCGTCCTTAGCAAGGTTCTCATATACAGCGAAAATGCTGGAAGGAGGAGTATCCTTGGAGCCAAGACCGTAACGACCGCCAACGACGGTAGCCTTAACACCCTTGGTAGCAAGGGAAGTAACAACATCGAGATAGAGCGGCTCGCCAAGAGAACCGGGTTCCTTGGTTCTGTCAAGAACAGCAATCTTCTTAGCAGTTGCAGGGATAGCTTCGATGAGCTTTTCAGCAACGAACGGACGGTAAAGTCTTACCTTAACAAGACCAACCTTTTCGCCTGCTGCTGTGAGGTAATCAATAACTTCCTCAGCAACATCACAAACAGAGCCCATAGCGATGATAACGCGATCAGCATCCGGAGCACCGTAGTAATTGAAGAGCTTATAATCGGTACCTATCTTAGCGTTAACCTGATTCATGTAATCTTCAACGATTGCAGGAAGTGCATCATAGTATTTGTTGCAAGCTTCACGGTGCTGGAAGAAGATGTCACCGTTTTCGGCGGAACCGCGGAGAACGGGATGTTCAGGGTTGAGTGCACGAGCACGGAACTCAGCAATAGCGTCCTCGTCTACCATGCTCTTGAGCTCGTCGTAATCCCAAACTTCAATCTTCTGAATTTCGTGAGATGTACGGAATCCGTCAAAGAAGTTAACGAACGGAACGCGGCCCTTGATTGTGGACAGATGAGCAACTGCGCCGAGGTCCATAACTTCCTGAGGGTTGGATCCGGCAATCATAGCGAAACCTGTCTGACGGCAAGCGTAAACGTCGGAGTGGTCACCGAAGATGTTCAGCGCGTGAGAAGCTACGCAGCGCGCAGATACATGAATTACGCAGGGGAGAAGCTCACCGGCGATTTTGTACATATTCGGGATCATGAGAAGCAGACCCTGAGAAGCGGTATAGGTGGTCGTAAGAGCACCTGCTGCAAGAGAACCGTGAACGGTACCTGCTGCACCTGCTTCAGACTGCATTTCGGTCACGCGAACCTCGTCTCCGAAGATATTCTTGAGACCGGTGGCAGACCAGGAATCGGTCAGCTCCGCCATAACGCTGGACGGAGTGATCGGGTAAATCGCAGCAACTTCAGTAAACGCGTAGCTTACATGAGCGGCAGCGGTATTACCATCCATGGAAATTTTCTTTCTTGCCATGTTGGATATCCTCCTAAATTGAAAAAATATTTTACAAAATTACACGCCAAAAACACCCGATACGCTAAAAAACAGCATAAAAAGGGCATTAAGACGCCACAATAATATAATATCACTTTTTTGCAAAAATGTAAAGACTAAAAATGATGAAAGTTGTAAACAATTTTACAAACTTTTTATAGATTGTGAGTAATGATGGAATATGATGGCGAAAAATCGTCAATAATTAACGGTTGGGTCAATTTTTTCTAAATCGGACAGCTTAGTCGTTGTCAGGAGTTTTGCAAATTTCGGCATCGAGCTCATCACGAATGCTTTTTATTTTTGCGGCATCGATTTTGCCCTTGCTTTTTTCAAAATAAGCCACGCTGTTTCTTGCCATAAGTAAAAACTGATTGTTGAGTGTACGTCCCTCGGATTTTGCTACATAATACAGCTTTTCGAGCAGATCATCCGAGATGCGCAGATTTACATTTTTTTGGTTTTTCATAATCGTGTCCTTTCGTGGTTTTGTTATTGATATTAATATTATCTGACAAAATTTGAAATTGCATATTGAAAAAGTGTTTCCTATGTGTTAAAATTAGGATAAGATTTGATCGGAAAGGGAGAAAATTTATGTTAGCAATTGTATACTCAGCCGGCTTGTCGGGAATAGATGGCTTTCCCGTTATCGTTGAGTGCAATTCTCAAGAAAAGCTGCCGCAATTTGAGATAATAGGTTTACCCGATGCGGCGGTAAAGGAATCCAAGGATAGAATCATCTCGGCTCTCGAAAACAGCGGATTCGAATTTCCCGATACTGCACTGACAATCAATTTAGCACCTGCTGACCGCAAAAAAGAGGGCTCGTCATACGACCTTGCAATGATGGTTGCGATTATGAAATCAACACATATGCTCTCGAGTAAGCTTGATTTGTCAAAAAGCTGTTTTATCGGTGAGTTATCGCTTTCGGGAAACGTCCGCTCCGTCAAGGGCGTGCTTTGCATGGTTTTAGCGGCAAAAAATGCAGGAATGACGGATGTTTATGTGCCTTATGCAAATGCGGGCGAGGCATCGGTTGTAGAGGGCATTAATATATACGGCGTGGAGAGTGCATATGCGCTGATCAACCACTTTACAGGCAAAGCACCGCTCTTGCCAATTCGATTTGACAAAAAGCTGTTTGAAACGAATCTGTCAGAGGCATACGACGATTTTGCGGATGTCAAGGGTCAGGAAAAAGTAAAGCGAGCACTTGAGATTGCCGCGGCGGGAGGACATAATGTTTTGATGATAGGCCCTCCGGGTACGGGAAAATCCATGCTTGCAAAGCGTCTTCCGACTATTCTTCCGGAGCTTTCATTTGAAGAAGCGATTGAAACTACAAAGATTCACTCAATTGTCGGCCTTCTCGGTGAGGATGTTTCGATAGTAACGAAGCGTCCGTTCCGTTCACCCCATCACACAATGTCAGCACCAAGCCTTGTAGGCGGAGGAACAAATCCTCAGCCCGGTGAAATATCGCTTGCACATAACGGCGTGCTTTTCCTTGATGAGCTGCCCGAGTTTAACAAGGCGGTTACCGAATCGCTCAGACAGCCGCTCGAGGATGGCGTGGTAACCATAACCCGAACAAGCGGAAAGGTTACATATCCCTGCTCATTTATGCTTATAGCGGCAATGAACCCGTGCAAATGCGGATTTTACGGCCATCCGACACACAAATGCAGCTGTAAAGCCGCAGATATAAAGAGGTATTTGTCAAAAATCAGCGGTCCTCTTGTTGACAGAATGGATATTCAGGTTGAGGTTTCCTCTTTGCCGTATAAAGAGATATCCGCTCCGTCAAATGGCGAAACATCGGCTCAGATACGCGCGCGTGTAAATCGGGCGCGAGAATACGCGCGTAAGAGATGCGAAAAGGCGGTTCACGAGGATCCGTCTATACAGATGGTTTACTGTAATGCGGATATGTCGTCGCGCCATTTTGCGAAATTCTGTCAGCTGAGCAAATCCGCTTCGGACATATTACAAAAAGCATACGAAAAGCTTGGACTTTCCGCACGCGGATACGACAGACTCCTCCGAGTGGCAAGAACTATCGCAGACCTTGATTTGAGTGAAAATATTGAGGATATACACATCGCGGAGGCGATACAGCTTCGAAGTCTTGATAGAAAATATTTTTAAACACCCCTGTGGAAAACTGTGAAACTAAAGCTACACAAAAAGCTGATAACTTACGCAAATTTGCACATTTTTGTGGAAAACCATGTGAAAAGTGTGAGAAATTGCTTTAATTCGATTGAAAATTATCCACAATGCCAACATGTTGATATGTGGATAAATAAAATCGGACTGTGGAAAACTTTATAAAAAACAACGGAGCCTCGAGTTTTGAGGCTCCAATTTTCTGTTTTATTTATCTTACCTGTCCATTTCCGATTATAAGATATTTTTCGGTAGTGAGTGCGCCGAGCCCCATGGGACCGCGCGCATGAAGCTTTTGCGTCGATATTCCAAGCTCTGCACCGAATCCGAACTCTCCACCATCGGTGAATCTTGTCGATGCGTTGACATAGACAGCAGCGGCGTCAATCTCGCTTTGGAATTTTGCTGCATTTTCCATGCTGCGAGTAATGATAGCCTCGCTGTGACCTGTATTATGTCGATTGATGTGAGCTATTGCCTCATCAATGTCTGACACGATTTTGACTGCGAGAATGTAGTCGTCATATTCTGTTTCCCAGTCCGATTCAGCTGCGGCACCGCAGGTGATTATCTCGCGAGTTTTTTCGCAGCCGCGAAGCTCAAGCGATGCACCGCTTAGCGCCGAAACAAATTTGGGCAGAAATTCTGCCGCTTCAGCTTCATGTATGAGCATGGTTTCAATTGCATTGCAAACTGACGGGCGCGACATTTTGGCGTTAATGGCGACATTAACCGCAAGGTTAAGATCAGCCGATTTGTCAATATAGATATGACAGTTGCCAGCTCCCGTTTCGATTACGGGAACGGTTGCATTGTCAACAACGCTTCTGATAAGTCCTGCGCCTCCGCGTGGAACGAGAAGATCGACAAGTCCTCTCATCTGCATGAGTGCCTTGGAGCTTTCGCGCGAGGTGTCATCGATAAAGCCTATTGCATCAGACGGCAAGCCGTTTTCGCTTAACGCACGCTTCATAATTGAAACGAGCACACGATTGGTTTCAATAGCTTCCTTGCCTCCGCGAAGGACACACGCGTTTCCGGTTTTTATGCAGAGCGCGGCGGCATCGACTGTAACATTCGGGCGAGCCTCGTATATTATTGCGACAACGCCGAGCGGAACTCTGATATGCTCAATAACAAGCCCATTTGGACGAGTTGTGCGCGTGCCTGAGCCTATCGGGTCCTCGAGCATTACAAGCTCTTTAAGACTGTCTGCAATGGCGTTAATGCGCTTTTCATCAAGCTTCAGACGGTCAAGCATAGGAGCGGGTACACCGTTTTTATCTGCATTTGCAAGGTCGAGCTTGTTAGCACAAATAATCGAATCGCATTCACATTTAAGAAGCTCCGATATTTTTAACAGCACATTATTTTTTACTTTTGTGCTTGCTTTGGCAGGTGAATTTTTAGCATCGACAGCCGCTTTACAGATCGATTTTACATATTCAAAGGTTTCCATTTGTTCTGCCTTTCAAAAAACAGTATTAAATACGAACAAGTGTCGCAAGCGATGCCTCAAGAGCATCGAGAAAAATATCAGCATCTTTGATGGTATTCGAAGAGCCAAGGCTTACGCGTATCGTGCAGTCGGCATCATGCTCGGAAAGTCCAAAAGCGCGAAGCACATGACTTCCGTGCCCCGTATTTGATGAGCATGCAGAGCCGCTCGAAACGAATACTCCCTTTTGAGAGAGACTGTGAAGCATTGTTTCGCTTTTTATTGATGGGAGTGTGATGCTTATTATATGACCGACAGAGCTTTCGGGGATATTCAGCTTTATTCCTTTAAATGCCGCTCTGTTTAAGAGATTGCTAATAATGTGAGAGCGAATTTCGGATATTCTTGAGATATCACTATCAAGCGTTGAAAACGCTGAGCTTGCGGCTGCACCGAATCCGACAATTCCAAGAACATTTTCGGTTCCTGAGCGCATACCGAACTCCTGACCGCCGCCGAATATTATCGGAACGAGCTTTTTTGCCGTCAAAACAGCAGGAGATACATACAGTGCGCCGATGCCCTTTGGTCCGCCTATCTTGTGTGCGCTGAGCGTGATCAGATCGGCTCCGAGCGATTTTTCGGTGAAGCGCATCTTCATATAGCCTTGTACGCAGTCTGTGTGTATGAGAGCGTCCGGATTGGCGGATTTTATGATTTTGGAAATACGCTTAATATCATATATCGCTCCAGTTTCATTGTTAACAAGCATGAAGCTTGCGAGTATGGTATTTCTGTCGGCTGTGCGTTCGATAAGCTCATAGTCCGGCACACCGTTTGGAGTCGGTATTCGTACAATCTCGAAGCCACGACGCTCAAGCTCATCGACGGTGCTGAGTATAGCAGGATGCTCGCTGTCAGAAACAATTATTTTTTTGCCGATATTATTCTTTTTAGACAAAGCAGTACCAAGCAGTGCGAGATTGTCAGCTTCGGTTCCGCTTGCAGTAAATATCAGCTGTTTTTGGGAAATCTTCGTTATACCCTTGATTCCGATAGTAGCTAAGATTTTGCGTCGTGAATCTGATACAAGCTTTTCCGCATCAACACCCATTGTGTGAAGGCTGGACGGGTTTCCGAATGTGTCCATTGCATCGCAGATCGCGCTTCTTGCCGCCTCGCAAAGCGGAGTGGTTGCACTGTTGTCAAAATAAACGCTTCCCATTTTGACTTATTTGAACTCGAAGTGGTCGAGAATTGCTATTACATCCTCAATGTGTTTGTCGTACATATCTGTGGTTGCGGTATATGTGAAAATATAAACCTGATTATCCTTGATGGTTACAAGCTGCATGATCTTGTAGTTAAGATCAGACATCGAAGCGGTGTAGATATACTGCATGCCAGGAACACCGTCGAGCGTAATTTCATCGGTATCGACATATTCGAGGTCGGGGAAAATTGCTTTGAGGTCAGGCTCATAATTCTTCCAGTAATCCTCAACGCTGAAAATTGTTCCGTCAAGTCCGAATGCCATCATAGAAATGTTTGATGGATCGCGCGCGTCGAAATATGCCGAGGTAACACCTGTCGAAACATCGGATATCCACTCATCGGGGACATACAGGTTATATGTCACTCCGTCGTTTGAGATCCTTTTGAAGCCCATTGGAGCGGTTGGGTCAGCCTGAGTGCACGAGGCAAGCATTGTCAGAGCAAGAAGCAGTGTGATAATCAGTGTAATCGTTTTTTTCATGTTATTTCCTTTCAGTCCGTTCGGGCGTATTTTACTATAATTAATCATTGATGCTATTATACAACCTTTGGATATGGTTGTCAACTTGATTTTGTAAACATAAGTGCGGTATTTGTTAAAAAATCGCGTTTTAAAGCTTGCAAGTGAGTATAAAAAGATCCGACAGGAAGATGACTCCATGTCGGACTCCAGAACAAAAAAGCGACCGGGTCTATAAGCCGGGTTCTGTAATCGGCGATTATCTATCTTTGCGTGACGTCTCCGACACGCTCCGCGTAAAACGCATGCCACCCGTAGGCTCTGTCGGGCAAACAGCCACAAAAGCGGATCCTACATACGGTGTTGCTTCGGATAGGGTTTACAGCGAGCCTATGTTACCATAAGCTCGGGTGAGCTCTTACCTCGCCTTTCCACCCTTACCGTGACAAGCACGGCGGTATATCTCTGTTGCACTTTCCCGGAGGTCACCCTCGGCGGACGTTATCCGTTATCCTGCCCTATGAAGCCCGGACTTTCCTCATGATAATACCTTTCGGCAACATATCACGCAACCGCCCGACCCGGTCATGACTTAAATTATACCATAAAAGCACGGGATTGTCAACATTTTTTCTGCCTATGGCGACATTATGGAAAAAATGTCAATTAAAAAAATTATTTATTTACACTCTGTATATTGAACGAAAAAAATTTATGTGATATAATTATAAGGTATCAAAATGCAAATCAGGCATTCATGGCTGAGCTTTCGTCCTGACGGCAGCTCGGGAAATGCCAACTTATGAAACTCATCAAAAAATTTTGTTAGAATTATTCGCTTGTGCGAGAACATGGAGAAAAAGAATGAGAATCGGACTGGATGTTGGGTCCACTACACTAAAATGTGTTGTACTCGATGATGATAATAAAATCATATATAAATCATATAAGAGACACTTCGCGCAGATAACCGAAAGCACGGTTGAGCTTCTCAAAACACTCAGCAGCTCAATAAATGGCGCGGACAACGCTGTGCTATCTATATCCGGCTCGGCAGGAATGGGTATGGCTGAGTCATGCGGTATAGGCTTTGTGCAGGAGGTTTATGCAACCCGACTTGCTGTAAAGCGACTTATTCCCGAAACGGATGTCGTAATAGAGCTTGGCGGTGAGGATGCGAAGATTCTCTATTTAGACGGCACAATGGAAGTGCGTATGAACGGTTCGTGTGCAGGCGGAACAGGAGCGTTTATTGACCAGATGGCGACGCTTCTCGCAATAACGCCTGATGAGCTTAATGAGCTTTCTCACGGATGTGAAAAAATATATACAATTGCATCGAGATGCGGAGTTTTTGCAAAGAGCGATATTCAGCCGCTTATAAATCAGGGCGCGAAGAAAGAGGATATCTCCGCGAGCATTTTCTATGCCGTGGTTAATCAGACTATCGCAGGACTTGCGCAGGGACGCCCGATAAAGGGAAATGTTGTGTATCTCGGAGGTCCTCTGACGTTCATGGACGGACTACGAAATGCGTTTGACAAATCGTTGTCGCTCGAGGGTGTTTGCCCTGAAAACTCGCTGTATTTTGTATCCATCGGCGCGGCACTCGGTGCTGAGCTTGCAAGCAGCGGTGCTACTTTAAAAGAGGCTATTGAGCGGATCGAGGGCTACAAAACTGAGGGAAGATATTTGTCATGCCCGCCCCTATTCAACTGCGAGGAAGAATACAAGGAGTTTGAAGCAAGACACGCAAAAGATAAGGTCGAATATTTTTCACCCGATGATTACAGAGGAAATGCGTACATAGGAATCGATGCGGGCTCGACTACCGTAAAAGCGGTTGTAATGAACGAGGACCGCAACATTCTTTGCTCGCTCTACAAATCAAACAGCGGTAATCCCGTTCCGATAATTCGCGAATTCCTTACGGTATTTTACAATAAATATCCGCATATCAAAATAGCCGGCTCTGCGGTAACCGGCTATGGCGAGGAGATAATCAAAAATGCGTTCGCGGTAGATTTCGGCATTGTCGAAACGATGGCACATTTCTTCGCGGCAAAGAAATTCATGCCGAACGTCGATTTTATCATCGATATCGGCGGTCAGGATATCAAGTGCTTCAAAATCCGAAACGGTGCGATTGATAATATCTTTTTAAACGAAGCCTGCTCATCGGGATGTGGCTCATTCCTTCAAACATTTGCAGGCGCACTCGGACAGAATATTGATGAGTTCGCAAGGGAAGGCCTGTTTGCAAAAGCTCCCGTGGATCTCGGCTCGAGATGCACTGTATTTATGAACTCCTCCGTCAAGCAGGCTCAAAAGGATGGCGCGACGGTTGATAATATTTCGGCAGGACTGTCGATTTCGGTCGTTAAAAACGCGCTGTATAAGGTTATACGCGCATCGGGTCCCGAATCACTTGGCAAGAACATCGTTGTGCAGGGCGGTACATTCCTAAATGATGCGGTGCTCCGCGCTTTTGAGCAGGAAATCGGCTGTGATGTCGTTCGACCGAACATAGCAGGCTTGATGGGCGCATACGGTGCGGCAATCTACGCAAAAGACTGCTCAAAGGGCTCGTCAACGATAATCGATGCGGATATGCTTGCAGAGTTCAAGCATGATGTAAAGGTTACAACCTGCGGTCTTTGTGAAAACCATTGCAGATTGACCGTAAACACCTTTAACGGCGGCAGAAAATTCATAGGCGGAAACCGCTGTGAACGGCCGACAGCTCGTGCAAAAGCCGGCGAGAGCTTTAACCTATACGAATATAAGCTCTCTCTGCTCTCCGAATATAACAATAAGCCAAGCTCGCCAAAGGCTCGAATCGGCTTGCTGATGGGACTTAATATGTACGAAATGCTGCCTTTCTGGCATAAGTTTTTCACACAGCTCGGCTTTGAGGTCGTATTATCGCCGCGCTCGGACAGAAAGCTATACCTGTCAGGTCAGCAGACGATTCCATCGGATACGGTATGCTTCCCCGCAAAGCTTATACACGGACACGTTGAGGCGCTTCTCGATATGAATGTAGATGCGATCTTCTATCCGTGTATGACATATAATTTCGACGAAAAGCTTGGCGACAATCACT
>JAZNMQ010000003.1:0-47167 GCA_045579745.1 Candidatus Flemingiibacterium sp.
AAAAAGATATCACAGAGAGAAATGCATATTTAGTATTCTATGAAAACCATGTATGATTCCAAACAACACTTAAAATTTTCCCTCGTGTCACATCATGGGCAAAAGATCATTCCTTTTTGCTTAAAGAACAAGAAATATCAAATTCAACGCCACAAATCTTTCCCATTTCATGAGCATCAACACTTATTTCGCATCTAAAATCGTATCCGTTCTTCAATTCGAGTACCTGTAATTGATTTGACGTTACATCGACATATAAATCCTTTATTGGTGCGTTTTCCTTATTTAATACTGCAATTCGAAATTCATTTTGATATTTATATTTGCTTCTTTTATGGAAACAGCAGTCTAACGAATACTCCTTTGAGTGTATATCAACTTGCGGAATATAATCATAATCATCATATGACACCTTTTTGGACATATAACTAAACTTTTTTGCTTTCAGCTTATCTAATATTTGATGTATAAATTCATCATCGAATATTATTATTGCACAATTTTCTACTCCACCTTTATCTTTACATAACTCTGTTAATAAAGCTGCCGGTATTTCAAGTAAAAATTCTGTTTCACTTTCTTTTTTAAATTCCTTTAAACCAACACCGTAACAACAAAAGGCACACTGCTTTGCATTAATTCTTATATTGTTCCCCGATCTGTATCCATGGACTTCTTCAAAATCTGAATCATTGGTTCCAATGTATATTTGAACCTTTTGAGTTAAACTTGCCTCATAAAAATCACCTATATTTTGTTGCCCTTCTGACTCCATTGTTCTGTAATCATCTAAAAGTCCAAAGTAAACTTGTCCATCTTTCAGAAAATTATTAATATATTTTTCCTCAATGATTTTAAAGAAAACAACAAAATCATTATTATCTTTTATGTCCTCTATACGAAACACAAACAAACTCCTAACGTATAACTTGTTTTATGAAGGTAGCAATAAGCATAATGTTTAATTTCTTCTCTTACGCCTTTCTTTTGCACAAATTGGGCATCCGTTCCCTTTATGTCTATTTCCTATCATTGCTTGCCACTCGTGCCCTTGGTCACACTTCCACCATACTTTCTTATGGCTATTAGGTGTTATATCCGCAGGTGCTAATCCATTGTTTTTCTCATAATTCCATTCATTTGCTAAAGTTGGATTAACCGTTTGCAAATCATTATAGCCTTTTAAAACTTTTTTGCCTGCGCAATACGGACATCCACGCCCGTTGTTTCTATCGGCTATCGACGCTTGCCATTCGTGCCCATTGCTACACTTCCACCATATTTTTTTATTGCTACCAGGTGTTACTTCCACAGGGGTTGACCCGTTGTTTCTTTCATAATTCCATTCTTTTGCTAAGGTCGGATTAACTGTTTGCAAATCGTTATATCCTTTTAAAACTATTTTACTCGAGCAATATGGACATCCATTTCCATTGTTTCTGTCTTTTATCGTCGATTGCCATTCATGCCCTTTAGGGCATTTCCACCAAACTTTTTTATGGCTATTTGCTGCAAAATGCTCTGGTTTTAAATTACTGTTCTTTTCATAATTCCACTCTTTCACTATCTCTGGATTAGAAAACAATAGAGAAGTTTCTTTTTCTGTATATTCGCGCAAATTATCTATAGCAATATTGTCTCTTTTTAGATCGACATCTACGATAGTTTCCGTTATGTCACATAAAAGCACTTTAAGTATTTTTGGAAGATCTTCTTGATTCCTTTGAACGACATAATCTATAGAACTGCTATTTAACGGCGGTAATCCTTCTCTTATTCGATATAGTTTAATTCCATCTTTTACACACTTATAGTTTTTTCTCAAATCTTGTTCCGTTTTGTTTTTATGCCAAAGATATCCATCATATTCAATGGCTACTTTTTTGAATGGAATATAAACATCTAATTCGTATCCTTTTTCTTTATACGAATGGATTGTTTCTAAACCATATTTTTTAAGATAGAAAACTATAGCATATTCGGGAAAAGAAGTATTTTGTTCGCAATGACAAACAGGACATCCGTTTCCTCTATTTCTACTACCTATTATTGCTTGCCACTCGTGTCCTTTGTTACACCTCCACCATACTTTTTTATCACTGTTAGGCATTACATCCGCAGGTGTTAATCCATTGTTTTTTTCATAATGCCATTCTTTTGCTAAAGTGGGATTGACCGTTTGCAAATCATTTTGCCCCTTGATAGCGAATCTGCCCGAACAATATGGGCAGCCAATACCGTTGTTTCTACTATTTATTGACGCTTGCCACTCGTGTCCATTGTTACACTTCCACCACGCTTTTTTATTGCTGTTAGGCATTATGCTCACAGGTGTTAATCCGTCATTCTTTTCATAATTCCATTCATTTGCTAAAGTTGGATTAACCGTTTGCAAATCATTTACACCTTTAATGGCATATCGACCTGAACAATATGGGCAGCCTCTCCCACCATTTCTACTACCTATTGTCGCTTGCCACTCGTGTCCTTTTCTACACTTCCACCATACTTTTTTGATGCTTCCAAGCGTGAGTGTGTTTGGATTAAAATCTAATGCGTCGTTCTTTTCCCAATTCCATTCAGCCATAAGTTGAGCATTGTCGCTCACATATTTCTTCTCTTTTGTTTTAGCCAATTAGCTCAACTCCTTTGCCGTTACTTCAATATCAATATAATTATACTACATATTCCAACTTTTTTCAATAGTTGCACTGCTTTTTATAGTTTGGATAAAAAAATAAGAGGGCGGTAGTTCAAATCCCTCCGATCAGTGATGATATCTTTTTATTTTAACTGTTTTGTCATTTTCGAAAAAGCGAGAAAAACGGCGAAAAACGAAGAAAACCCGAGAAAATCTCGGGTTTTTCGTGCGATATCTTTTTTGGTCGCACTAATTGGTTGCGGAGGCAGGATTTGAACCTACGACCTTCGGGTTATGAGCCCGACGAGCTACCGAGCTGCTCCACTCCGCGATATAAATGGTGCCGGAAACCGGGCTCGAACCGGTACGAGATAATGTCTCACGGGATTTTAAGTCCCGGGCGTCTGCCTGTTCCGCCACTCCGGCATCGTCCGTTAACCGAACATGCAGCTCATTTCTGAACCGCTTAAGTATTATATCACAAGTTTACACTTATGTCAATAGGTTTTGCGAATTTTTTAAGCATCTTTTTTCGACAGTAAATTCTCAAAGTAAATTCTGCAATGGGATCTGTTTTGGCAATTCAACATGTCCAAAACAAATCGTGCATTTCAACAAAACAGTTGACTTTTTTACTTTAGTTTGATATAATGATGCTAACTACTTATTGTTTAGGAGCAGGTATGAAAAAATTACTTATCATCTCCGCAATGCTGACAGCTTTAGCTCTCTCGGGGTGTCAGAATGTCGGAGAATATAACGTTCAGGTTATGCTCACTGAGGGCGAGGGATATTCCATTCTCGGCGAAAATCCGATGCCTGTTAAGGCGGGTGATGATGCGGTTTTCAAGATAGAGCTTGAGGATGGATGGAGCTTTGCCTATGCAGACGGCGAGGCCATTTGGAACGAGGAAAACTCCACTCTGACGGTTGAGGATGTTTACTATCCGATGACAGTCAATATGCTCGCGTCCGATGCCGATAAAATGGTTCGCTTTTTCCTTGAGAAGGCAGGCGACGGAAAGGGAAATGTCGGAATCAGCTCAAAAGAGGTTACATTCTATCCGGGAACTCCGATAGAAGTTTGGGTGTCGCCAAGCGATGGCAGCAACTTTGTGGGCTGGAGTGTCAATAAGCCGCTTTCAAACGGAGGCGAGCTCTACTCGACCGACACCAAGATTCAATTCTCCGTTCCGGAAAAAGACAGAAACTTTTTGTACGCGAATTTTGAAAAAATAAAGATCGAGGAAGCACCGTCTATCTCGAACAATAATTTGGACGGACCGACTGTTATTTACGAGGATTACGGCATTCAGGGAAATGAATCAACGCACATGATCGCGTATGATGTAAACGGCGGCAGTATCGTCGGATACGACACAAAGGTGTTCTATGACGAGGTATCGACAGCCGTCTTCGCATTCCCGAACACGCTTCCTGAAATGGGTTATTTCAAGCGCGACGGATATTTACTGCTCGAATACAACACCGAGCCTGACGGAAGCGGACGCTCTATCCCATGCGGCGGAAAGGTGATCTTGCCTGAGGGCGATATGACAACGCTTTATTGCATTTGGACTCCCGTTACCGACGTAAGCTCCTTCACTACCTCGAATTACGACGACGGAGTGGCAATTTCCGGCTACAGCGGAGAACACGAAAAGCTTGTTATTCCCGCATATATCGACGGTCAACCCGTAAGAGCCATAAAAAAAGGTGCAATTAAATCGGGAAGCTACAAAACGCTTATACTTCCAAACACGTTGAGAACCGTAGAGTCAGGCGCATTTACAGACAGCAAAAACATGGAGGAGATGTGGTTCTACGATACCCTTGTAACCATGAAGAACAACGCTTTCTCTGATCTTTCGGGCTGGCGCAGAATGCGTATCGTCGCGGCTCAGATGCCACGATTCTCGAAGAATGATGACCCCTCATACACAAGAAAGTGGGAGCGGCTCTGGCAGGTTTCGCAAACCGATGCGAAAAAGCTTGTGGTTTGCTCAGGCTCATCCTCGTTCTACGGACTCAGAACACCGCTTCTTGAGGAGCTGCTTGACGGTGAATATGCGGTTATCAACTTCGGAAATCTTGCGCAGGCTCAGGTTGCATTCTTTATGGATGTGCTTGCCGATTTCCTCGATGAAGATGATATAATTGTTCATGCTCCTGAAACGGGCTATGACGGAGTAATGGGATATGATTATTTCTTCTGGTGGATTTACCGAGTGCTCGAATACAACTACGAAATGCTTTATTATGTCGACGATATCAGCCTTTATACTCATGTACTCGACGCTTATTCGGAGGCTGCCGGATACAAATCAAGAATGGCTGCACTGGACTACGACGTCTTCAAACCTACTATTGACGAATACGGCGACCACAGCGGAGATAAGCCCAACATTAATCCATCTGACAAATATTTCGGCAAAGAGATCGATTTTTACTATGTAAATGCAGAATGGATTGACAATCTCAATTTCATGTACGATCGCGTAATGAATGAAACCGGCTGCAAAATCGTAATGAGCTTTGCACCGTTTAACTACAACGCACTTACCAAAAACAGCCGTACAGAGGACGGTCGTGAGTATTTGATGGATCGCCTTACGGAGCTTGTGGAAATACCGATAATCTCGCATATTTGGGATTATATGCTTCCGGGTGATTTAATGTATAATTCCGACTACCATCCGACCGATGAAGGCTGTGAGAAGCGCACTAGAAAGCTTGCAGAGGACTTAAAGGCATATTTTGCAGAGGAGGCAGGAAAATGACACTTATAGTCAGTCATCCGTGGCTTGCAGCGTTCTATATTGCTGCAGCTGTGATCGGAATATTGACCTCAATTGTAAAGCTGCCGCGTATTTTGGGGCTTTTTGAGCTTGCTTTGCACGCCGCCGCGATTATTTCAATATTCTATGTCAAGGGCGAGATTGAGGATGTGCTGCTGTTCCTCATCTTCTCGGCGGCAGTATCGCTTTTGTCTGCATACATTAAACATGCTCGGGAGGAAAAGAAATGACATTCAATTCATTCGAATTCCTGATCTTTTACCCGATCGTTTTGATCTCGTATTTCCTTTTGCCGCATAAGCTTCGCTGGGTGCTTCTTCTTGCGGCAAGCTACGTCTTTTACATGTGGTTCAGCGCACCGCTGTTCTTCCTTATCTTATTTACTACTGTCGTTTCGTGGATCTGCTCAATGGTTATTGAACGAACGGACAGCTTGGCAAAAAAACGGCTGTGCATAGTTTTGACGCTTGTGACATCGCTCGGCGTGCTCGTATTCTTCAAATATTACAACTTCCTCGCGGGAAGCGTAATGTCGCTCGGCGCACTTTTCGGAGCAGAGTTCGATTTAACGATTTCGGGGCTTATACTGCCCGTCGGTATCTCGTTCTACACCTTCCAGACGCTTTCCTATGCAATCGACGTATATCGCGGAGATGTAAAAACGGAGCATCATTTTGGCTATTACGCTCTGTTTGTATCATTTTTCCCACAGCTCGTTGCAGGACCGATCGAGCGTCCCGACAACCTCTTGCCTCAGCTCAGGCAGGAGCATAAATGGAACGAAGCTGATGCATATGCAGGTGCAAAGCGAATGCTCGCAGGCTTTTTCAAGAAAATTGTTGTAGCCGACCTGCTTGCGACGTATGTTAACTCGATCTACAATTCTCCCGAAACTGCAACGGGTATAGGAGTCATTATCGCATCATGTATGTTTGCGGTGCAGATTTACTGCGATTTCTCGGGCTATACCGATATCGCAATAGGTTGTGCACGAATTATGGGCATACACTTAATGCAGAACTTTAACAGACCCTACAGCGCAAGAACGATCAAGGAATTCTGGGCTCGCTGGCACATAAGCCTTTCGTCATGGTTCCGTGATTACTTATATTTCCCGCTCGGCGGAAGCCGCTGTTCATCCTTTAAGCGTTGGCGCAATGTCATGATCGTATTCCTTGTCAGCGGACTCTGGCATGGAGCCGCTTGGAACTTTGTTATTTGGGGATTTTTACACGGCTTATATCAGATAATCGGCGGTCTTACGCTTCCTTTGCGTGAGCGCATCTGCGAAAAGCTGCATATCAACCGAAAGAGCCTTATCTATTCGGTATGGCAGCAGGTATTCACATTCGTGCTCGTCACATTTGCATGGATATTCTTCCGTGCCAACTCGACAGCCGATCTGATCCATCTTATCAAGACACTCTTTGTCGGCTGGAACGTGCCGATCGGAGAGGCTGTAAACGCGATGGGACTTACGCTGAACGGTGCAATCACATCGATTCTGGCAATTCTTTGCATGGTGCTCATCGACCGTCTTGTTCCTCATGAGGAAAAGCCGCTCGAAAACGGAGCTTTCTTAAGCGACAGAGTGGTTACTCATGGTCGCGGCGGAGTGCTCGTCTGGACGGTAATCGCGGCGTGGCTGCTCCTTCTGACGGGTGACGGCGCAAGCTCGTTTATCTATTTCCAATTCTGAGCTGTATTGGTTTGGAAACGGATAAACTCAGAATATCGGCTTGGAACCTTGCTCCGTATGCGGGATGTTCTCGCAGGAACTGTCGGAGCGATATTGATACATGCAAAATTTCATTTTCCCGAACAAGGAAGAAAGGTAGATTTGCTTTTGCAAGTCATGAGCATAAGTATGAAAAAAATAATCGGAATCATAATTTCGGTGCTTATTCTGCTGACTCCGTTTGTGGGCGTTGTGACGGCAGCATTCGGTCTGCCATCGCAGTATGATGCGACATTTCTCGGAGGATTGTCTGATAAATACGAGCGCCTGACGTCAATAGATACACCGAAAATTGTCGTGATCGGAGGCTCGTCGGTCGCATTCGGACTCGACAGCAAGCAGCTTGAGGAGCTTACGGGAATGCCCGTGGTAAACTTCGGACTTTACGCAACACTTGGCACGAAATGTATGATCGACCTCTCGAAAGCGAACATTAACGAGGGCGATATAGTTATTCTTGCGCCCGAAACCGATTCGCAGACAATGTCGCTGTATTTTAATGCGGAAGCGGTCTGGCAGGCACTTGATCAGGATTTCTCAATGCTTCGCTATATTGACATAGCGGATATGGGAGAGCTTGCAGGCGAGCTTTGGAACTTTGCGCAGACTAAGCGTGAATACGCAGTAACAAACAGCGCACCTGTTCCAACGGGCATATACAGCCGCGAATCGCTTGACGAATACGGTGACATAATCTACGAGCGTCCGTTCAACGTAATGAACGGCGACTTCGACCCGACACAGATAATCTCCTTTGATGAGTCACTTCTTGACGAGGATTTTATTGAATATGTCAACGATTTCTCGGGCTGGTGCGAGTCACGCGGAGCTAAGCTTTACTATAGCTTTTCGCCGATGAATTCGCTTGCGATATCTGAGGAATCCACTGATGAAGCTATACGCGATTGGTACGCATCGCTCGCAGCTTCGCTTGATTTTGAGATTTGCAGCGATGTGAGAGCGTACATCATGGATCCGCAGTATTTCTTCGACACGAACTTCCATTTGAACGATACGGGAGTTGATATCAGAACAAGGCAGTTAGCATCGGATATTCTCCGCATAATGGGCGATACGAGAACGGTAAGTCTTTTTAAGCCCGAAGCACCAAAGCGTCCTGCCGATTATTTCGGAGTTCAGGCTCCCGAGGACGAATCAGGCTTCTTTGAATATGAGGAGAACGGCGAAACGCTGACTCTTGTAGGCATTACCGAGCTCGGAATTAACGAAAAAGAGCTTATTCTGCCTGCACAGTATAAGGGAAAGCCGGTTACTGCTATTGCCGAGGGTGCATTTGAGGGCTGTGAAAAGCTCAAAAAGATAATTATTCCCGACTATAACGCGTTGACGCTGATCTACAATGGAGCTTTTTCGGGAGCTCCGAAGCTTGAAGAAATCCATATGGAATCAAGCTGTGACGGCATCACCGTTGCGGATGATCTGATGAAGGGCGCGCCGAACGGCTGTATGATAACTGTAAAGCACGCATATTACGGCGATTATGCGGGAGATTACTTCTGGGCTTCATATATGAAATATATTGAGATCGAGCGGTAATATTTAGTATCCGCGATAGGCTTTGAATCATCTTATTTTGTAATAATAAATTTGCACCTCGAGATGCGGACGGCTCTCGAGGTGCATATCTGTTAAGGTAACGAAAATCGCTTGCTTTTCAAGGCTGATGCTGATATTCGTTATAAGAAGCGTGTCAGATTTTCCGCGGTGCTTTTTTCAAATTTGAGCACATCCTCGGCAAGGGCACGGGTTTCGGGCATCGCGTCTGCCGAGTTGAACTGCTTTTCGATGTTGATAATACCCATGGTCGCACCGTTTATCATCATTTCTGCGATGTGTGAGGTAGTGGTGTCGAGCATGGTGTTGAATGCCATTCCGAGCTTTGCACCTGCCTTTGCGGGAAGACTTGGCTCCTCGGGCTTTAATCCGTGCTGTGCAAGAAGCTCTGCGGCTTGCTGTTGAAACTGCTTATAGCGCTTGAGCTCACTTGTCATTTCGGCGCGCATTTCGGGGTCGCTTGCTTTGTCAATAAGGTCGATGATCGAATCCGCGCCCATGGTTGTGTTTTTGTATAGCTCCTGCAAAAACTTTTCGTTGCTGTTCATATCTTCACTTCCAAAAATAAAAATACCGTGGAAAGCTCCACGGTATCATTATTCCATACTATTCGGATTTTATTTAAGGTCCGCAAGATTATATGGCGTGTTCTGATAAACAAAATAGTTGAGCCAGTTTGAAAACAGAAGATTAGCATGGCCGCGCCAAACATTCGGGGGACGCTTTGTGGGGTCGTCATCGGGGAAATAATTGTAGGGAAGCTTAATATCGAGCCCCTTGTTGACATCGCGGAAATATTCGTTCGCAAGCGTGTCGAAATCGTATTCCGAGTGGCCTGTTACAAACAGCATGCGCGAGTTTTTAGCCGCGATAATGTACGGGCCGGCGATGTCGCTCTTTGCGACAAGCTCAATCTCCGACACCGTGTTTATATCCTCCTCGCGGATTCCGGTATGGCGTGAGTGCGGAGCGTAGAAGATCTCGTCAAAGCCGCGCACGATCGGATGGTTTTGATTGATTGCGCTATGCTTGAAGATTCCGAACATCTTTTCCTCAAGCGGATATTTTTGAATTCCGTAGTGATAATAGAGTCCTGCCTGAGCCGCCCAACAAATGTGAAGCGTGGAAAAAACATGCGTTTTTGACCATTCCATAATTCCGCAAAGCTCGTTCCAATAATCCACATCGCAAAAATCGAGATTCTCTACAGGCGCGCCTGTAATGATCAGACCGTCGAAGTTCTCGTTCTTCACATCATAATAATTTTTGTAGAACGCCTTCATGTGCTCGGCTGACGTGTGCGTTGAACGGTGAGTTGCGGTTTGAAGAAGCGTGAACTCGATCTGAAGCGAGCTGTTTGATAAAAGTCTTACCAGCTGAGTTTCAGTCGTTATCTTAGTCGGCATAAGATTGAGCACAGCTATTTTAAGCGGACGGATATCCTGATGCTCGGCTCTGAATTCGCTCATGTAGAATATATTCTCTCTTTCGAGGGTTTCGCTTGCAGGCAATCCCGCCGGTAATTTTATTGGCATTATTTGTTCCTCCATTGGTTTGCGAGGGGCGCGTGTTTGTCGCTTTTCCCATCGCGTGCGTCAGTTTTAACAATATTATATCATAAAACTCTCAACAACTCAACAGGGATTCTGAATTTTAGCGGAAAATCAAAAAATCGTTGCAATTTGTAATAAATAATGATATAATATATATAGTTGTGAATGTTAGAAGGTGGTGTCTTTGATGAGTAGGAACCGAAAAACAGCTGCGATGCTTATTTTTGTTATGCTCGCATTTGTTTTTTCGACCACTTTTGTTCTTGCCGAAGACAGCCTTGACATAGAAAGCGACCTCCTGGCATCCGAATCTCAGATAAATGATTATGAGATGAAATATGTGATCTCGAATTTTAACAGTTCGGATGGCGGATGGCTGCCGGGCGAAAATTCGCGCACGGTAAATCTTTTTGCTTTCTCGGATGACAGTACTGTCGGACAGCCGCAAAGATACTGCATTGAGGTTCTGTCGGATGAGGTTGGTGTCAATCTCATAAAAAGCGCTGAGGTGAAGTATGACGAAAAGCTTGATCTTTCGGAATACAGAACGTTTTCATACGACATTTATGCTATGCCGTATGAGGCGGACCCCAATGCAAATTATCTGACAAGACTCGTGCTTTTTTCCGAGGATGGCGATTCAACCGAGCTCATAACGAGAATTTCTCCCAAAGAGTGGAACACCGTTACGGCAGATATCGGAGAATGGGCGGGACGGGACAGCGTTGTTTCGGTGCATATAAGCCTGATTATCGATACTCCGTCGGCTGAGGCTTTGGAGCATAGCTTTTATATTGATGATATTTGCGCCTCAGACCGCATCGACAGAGAAATGATAGGACGGTATTTATTCGACCGCTATTCGATTAATAGGGGAACGTCGAGCCTTTCTGAAGACAAGTCTGTTCTGACGCTTTACGGACAGTCGGAAGGGGAATTGCTGCTAAATGCGTCGGTCTACATGCCGCAGGGCAAAACCGATGCCAACTGTCTGCGACTGAATATCGCCAATTATACGGACAGCGAAAGGCTGACCGCCCGTTACACGCTTCAAAGCGAAAATGGACAAAGCGAGGAAAAGAGCGTTTCGATAGAGCTCGATAAGCAATCGGACAGCAGATTTTATTATATGTTCATTGATGAGCCCTCAAAGCTGTCAAGGCTTGAGCTCGAATTTGAAAACGGTTACGGAAAAATAGAGCTTCGCTCAATCACGGCAATCTCCGCGTACAAGGAGCAGAGCTTCTTGACCTGCGGTAGTGTCAGCGAATGCAGGCTTGGCGATGATCTTTCGACCGTTAGCTTCAAGGGCGATGTTTTGCGCGAGGAAGCTCTTCAAAATCAGGACGGCAGTATTGAGATCTACCTGCTTGGCAGCAATGATATGCCGTCAGAGGCTGAGCTTTCAGAGCTTGAGCCCATTCTGACAAGCCCCATGACCACTCGCTTTTCGCTTTCGTACAGATTGCCAAAGAGGGAGCTCGCCGAGCTTCAGCGATGGTATCTTGCCGTCAGCAGGCATAATGACGGAAGCTTTAAATTGATAGCACCTCCTTTTCAAGTAGAAAATCCCGAGCGGGCGGCGACTAAAGCCGTGTCCCTCAAAAAGGGCGCAAAGGGATATGTTGTCAGCGATATTTCGCTTATAGGTGATTCGGGAACCGAGCTGACTGTGCTCAGCCTTTCTATGGCTGACGCATTCTCGATAGGAGATGTATCGCAGGGGGCTAAATACGAGCGTTATGAATACAACGGCGAGGTGTATTACCTTGACTCCGAGGTGTTCAGTGATCTGAGTGCGAAAATAAACATTCTGTATGATGTCGGAACGGCGGTTTTAATCCGCCTTGCAGATATTGATGCCGATATTCAGGCCTTTGAAAACGGCTCGAACAATTTTATCTATTCAAGCTCCGAGGAGGAGATTCTCGGTGAGGACTATCTGGGGGCGCTGAGTGCATACGCGTCAAATCTGTGGCTTTCCTCGGGAAAGGCTGTAGGCTTTATTTTAGGCGAATTTTCAAATTATCCGACAATCGATACAAGCGCGCTTGACGATGCTGTTCGCATGTATGCTAAGATGCTTCGGACTGTGTATTACAATGCGGTTGCCCGTAATTCAGGGGCTAAGGTCTACCTCTCGCTTACAAATCTGTATGTCAGAGAGTATACAAGCCTTGAGGCGGAATACGAGCTTTGCGAGTTCATTCCCGCGCTTATTGCCGAAACGGGCAAGTACGGCATGTTTGGCTGGGATATCTGCATTGACAGTATGCCCCGTGAAGCGAAGCTTATAAATTCTCAGCTTATCACGGAATATGACTGCGAAAGGCTTATCAGACTGCTCGACTCTTTCGGATGCACAGACAAACAGCTCTTGTTCTGCGACAACAATTTATACAGCGATGACGATCTGATGGGCATTTTCGCCGATCTGACAAGAGGCTTTTACTGCGCACTTTTCAATGAGAGAATCGATGCGTATATCTATTCGAAAACCTCAGATGCGAATGATATAAGCGACTTTTCGAAGATAGTCAAGGTGCTCGATACTGTAAACAGCGATAACCTTTCGGCATTTTCGCTTGATGCATTACAGCTTGACGATTGGGGAGAGCTGATTCCGAATTTCGACAGCAAGGAATTGCCTCAAAACCGAATCACGACCTACCCTGCAAGCACGACTGTGCCAAACGGAATCAAGGGAAAATACGGCTATTATCAATTCGACGAGTTTACGGGCGTGGGCGACCTCACTGCGAGCTACCATTGCGACGAGCTGAAAATCAGCTCGAGTGATGACCATTCGCTGACTGTGAGCCTTGGCAAAACAACGAGCGGAGAATGGATGGGAATTGCTCAGAAATTCGATTATCCCGAAAATTTCAGTCTTACACCTGTTATCGAAATTCCTGTAATGCTTGAGCAGGCGATTCCTGAGTCTGTTCGGTCTGTTCCGTTAAAGCTTGTGCTTATTGGCAACGGCGAACGCTTTGAATCGGAGATGTCGGTTGACGTGGGAGAGTGGACGACTCTTTACATGTATATAGGCAACTTCGGTCAGGCTAAAAATACGGAATGTATTCAGCTTCTTGTTGGCGGTGCCGAAATTGATGAGATTACTTTAAATGTCGGGGAGATAAACGGACTTTCCCGCGAATATAATGATGAATCGCTTGAAAGCGTTATTGCCGATGCAAGACTTAAAAATCGCCGTACAAGCGATGGAAATACATATTCCGCAATGCTTTGGGTAGGCGGAGCAATACTCATCGGAGTCGCTACGGTTATTACCGTCGGGCTTCTAAGCCGCAGAAAGGAAAACGATTTCGATGAATAAATATAAGCTTGCGGGACTGATAATTGCGCTCTTTCTTTTAATAATTGCAATTGTTGCAATGCAGTTTGAATCGACCGGCAAATTCTTTCCGATTATAATAACAGTCGGTCTTTGGGCTTTGAGCGTGGTCGAGCTTCTTGCCTACAAAACATCAAAGGGCAGGGAAATGCTTGGCGGCGCAGAGCTGATCAGAGTTATCAGCCTTTTTGTAGTGGCTGTACTGCTTACGTTAGCAAGCGTTATCTATATTTTGTTTTAATGGGGGATATATGCTTCAAAGAAGTTTTTCAAGCGAGGAGCCAATCGAGTCATTGCCGATAAGGCTGTTTGGCATCATGCGCGAATCGATAGTGGACGGACCAAGACTTCGGTATGTAATTTTCGTGCAGGGCTGTCCGCATAAGTGCGCAGGATGTCATAATCCGAGCTCGCACGCATACGGCGGCGGTCAGCTTACAACTACCGAGAAGATTTGGAATGATATTATAAAAAATCCGATGATAAAAGGACTGACCTTCAGCGGAGGAGAGCCGTTTCTGTGGGGGCATGAGCTGGCAGTGATAGCCAAAAAGGCTATAGACCGCGGAATGGATATAATGACATATTCAGGCTTTACATACGAGCACCTTCTCCAAAAGGCGAAAACCGAGCCCTCGGTGCACGAGCTTCTGTCGGTTACGAATTATCTCGTTGACGGACGGTATGTTGATGCACAGCGGAATCTTAATTTGCGCTTCCGCGGAAGCACGAATCAGCGCATACTCGATATAACCTGCTACCCTAATTCGCAAAATGCAGCTCAGATTGAGCTATAATAATTTTGAATATTTATAATGGAGGATAATAAAAATGTCTGACGCATATTTATCAAGAGGCGTTTCCGCTACAAAGGACGAGGTACACAGCGCAATTTCCAAACAGGATAAGGGCGAATTTGCAGGCGCATTCTGCAAGATCATTCCCGATCCCTGCGGAGATCCCGAATACTGTGCGGCTATGCACGCCGACGGTGCGGGAACAAAATCATCGCTTGCATATATCAAATATAAGGAAACGGGAGATATCTCGGCATTCTATAACATTGCGCAGGACTCTGTCGTAATGAATCTTGACGACCTGCTCTGCATTGGTGCAACAGACGGCTTCGTGCTTTCGAATACTATCGGAAGAAACGCTCACAGAGTTAACGGCGAGGCTATAAAGGCTGTTATCGACGGATATACGGATTTCTGCGAGATGCTTAACAAATACGGTGTCGGTGTTATTATGTCAGGCGGCGAAACTGCTGACGTGGGCGACCTCGTTTCAACGCTGATAGTTGACTCGACCTTCTTTGTTCGCTTGAAGAGAAGCGACGTTATTAATTGCGACAATATTAAGCCGGGTGACGTTATAGTAGGTCTTGCTTCCTTTGGCAAGGCTGACTATGAGAAATCATACAACGCAGGAATGGGCTCCAACGGCTTGACTGCCGCACGCCATCTCATGCTTTCTCATGAATATGCGAAAAAATACCCCGAAACATTTTCAAATACCATCGATGAATCCAAGGTTTACTGCGGAAGCTACGGCGTTGACGATATTCTCCCCGGTACAGATGTTTCGGTCGTTGATGCTATTCTTTCACCAACCCGTACATATGCTCCGATTATCAAGGAAATTCTCGATACAAAGCGAAATGCGGTTCACGGCATGATTCACTGCACAGGCGGCGGACAGGCAAAATGCAAGAACTTCGGAGTCGGTATCCACTATATAAAGGACAATCTTTTTGATACACCTCCGCTCTTTAAGGCGATCTGGGAAAATGCGGATATAGGCGACAAGGAAATGTATCAGGTGTTCAATATGGGTCACAGAATGGAAATCTACTGCTCACCCGAGGACGCACAGTTTATGATCGACACAGCTAACAAGTACGGCGTTGAGGCAAAGATCGTCGGACGCACAGAGGCTTCTGCCGACGGCAAAAACAGCGTAACCATTATTGACAGAGGCGCAACATTCGAATATTAATTTGATTTTATGAAAGGCTGAGTGTGAATATGAAAAAGAGAATTCTCGTAGTCAGCAGCGCGAATATGGACTTTGTTATGAAGGTCGGCAAGCTTCCCGAAGCAGGTCAGACTATCATTGAATCCCGTGATTACTCATACGTTCCCGGCGGAAAGGGTGCAAATGCGGCTGTAGCTCTTGCAAGACTTGGCGCGGATACTGTTTTCTGCGCGAAGCTCGGAAATGACAGCAACGGTCAGAAGCTAAAATCGCTCTATGTTGAGAATGGAATCGATGTTCGCTTTATGAAGCTTGACCGCAATGTTCCGACGGGACTTGCTTCGATCATAGTTGAGGATAACGGTGCAAACAGAATTGTCGTATATCCCGGCTCGAATATGACCCTTTCGAGGGATGATATCGAGGATGCGTTTACATGCCTTCCCGACGCGGTTTTCATTCAGTTTGAAATACCCGAAGCTGCTGTTATTTGCGCTACCGAATTTGCAAAGAAAATGAACATTCCCGTGTTTGTTGATGCGGGACCTGCGCGCGCGGACTATCCGCTTGAAAAGCTTGCCGCTCCGCTTGAGTTAATCTCTCCCAACGAGAGTGAAACCGAGGCGCTGACGGGAATTTACCCAAGCGATACGAATAAATGCCTGAAAGCGGCAATCGAGCTTCAAAAGCGCGTTAAGTCCAAATACGTCGTTATAAAGCTCGGCGGACGCGGTGCATATATTTATGACGGAACCTTTGCGCATCTTATTCCTACCTATGAGGGAGAGGTCGTTGACACTACTGCGGCAGGCGATGCATTCACATCCGCGCTGACGCTCGAATATCTCCGCTCGAATGATATAATCCGTGCTGTAAAATATGCTAACGCCGTCGGAACTCTCGTAGTCGGAAAAGCCGGTGCTTCAAGCTCGCTTCCGAGTGCAGCCGAGGTCGATGAGTTTATTCGCACACGCGGCATAGAATTATAATCGCTATGGCACAAAAAATACTCGGAGTGGATTTCGGTGATGCTCGCACGGGGCTTGCAGTCAGCGATTCGCTTGGAATGCTCGCAAACGGAATCGGTTACATCAGCTCCACTTATATCGTAAAAACTGCCGAGCTTGTTGCGCAAAAGGCTTTGGAGCTTGGCGTGTCAAAGATCGTTGTGGGCCTTCCCATCAATATGAACGGAACTCTCGGTCCACGCGCGGAGCATGCTAAGGAATTTGCCGCGATGCTTGCGGAAAACACGGGCTTGCCGGTTGAAATGTTCGACGAGCGGTGCAGCACAATGGCGGCACATCAGATCCTCAATTTCACGGATACCCGTAAAAACAAGCGCAAAGCCGCTGTGGATACATTATCTGCACAGATAATTTTGCAGAATTATCTCGACAGTCACAGATAAAAATCGGGCTGACGCGTTAAGCGTCAGCCCATAATAGCATTATTTGGTTTACTCGTTTGAGGCTTGTTCGATATCATCAGCGGTGGAATTTTCGTCGGTGGCGGCTTCATTGGCAACTGTTTTGCTTGTGTCGGTTTCGCTTGTGTCAGCTTCGTCTGTAGCGACTTCGCCTGAATCTTCCCCTGCGGTATCCTCGTCGCTCGGGGTGAGATATCTCTCCTTTAAATCGTCGTATGCTTCAAGGTTAACGATGTGTGACGCGTAGTAATCGGCTACAGCCTCATATCGCTTGGGATTGAGATGCACTCCGTCATATGTGGTGGCAGGGTCAAGCGTTCCGTCCTCAAGCGCATACAGCCCTCTCGGGTCGAGCAGGAAAAGCTCCATCTCAGCTGCAAGCGCTGTAAGCTTTTGGTTAAACACAACTGCTTTTTCGTTCGTAATTCCGAATTCTGACGTTTTTGAATGTTCGACCGTTACGGGCATTATAAGCTGTATATAGATCGGAACATCGGTTACGGCGCGTATTGCATCAATCGCTTTGCGGTAAGCATCGATAAACCCATTTGCTTCCCATCCGAGCTCGTTAATGCCCATTGATATGTAAATGGATTTGAATTCTCCGCTATCCTCCTCAAGCGCATCAATAAGCGTGTAGGATTTTAGCTCACCATTGCTGTCAGGTCTGCGTATAAACGCTTTTGTAAGGATCGTTCGGACGTTAAGGCCTACTGCGGAATAATCTATCGGGGACATGCTTGTGTACAGGATCAGTCCCGCGGTTCTTGAATCGCCTATGAAAACCGTGTCGTTAAAATAGTCACGGGTTATCATTTCGCTTTCGGGAACAGCTTGTGTATAGTCGTATAGAATTTTTGGTATTGGAGGCTGCTCTTCGGGCTCCTCAATTCCGATTGTCGGCGCAAGACGCAATGCTTTGTCGCTGTTTTGAGGATTGACTGTTTCTACAAAATCGTATTGAATATCGAAAAAAACGAAAGATACCAAGAGCCCTGAAATCGCGACTGCGAGGATCAACAGTATCGATTTTATAACCAATATGATCGTCGGAACATCTTTTCTTGATATCGGAGGCTCTTTGGCGTATGAACCGGTATCTGTCGGTGATTTTTTACTGCTTTGATTATTGTTCAAGCGCTTTTTCTCCTTGAAATTTGCTTATGCGTATAGTATACCACAAAAGTAAACAACCTGCAATATTAATTTAAAAATTATATTTATGGAATTATGAAAATTAATTATCAAACACAACTTGACAAGATAATAACAACGCTGACGCGCGAAAAAATCACGCCGCGGCTGCTTCTTCACGCATGCTGCGCGCCATGCTCGAGCTATGTTCTTGAATATCTGACCGAATATTTTGACATCACGCTGTATTTTTACAATCCGAACATAACCGACCCTGCCGAATACCAAAAGCGTGCAGATGAGCTATCCCGCCTGATATCGGAGATGCCGCACAAAAACTCAATCGAGCTTGTAGTATGCAGGCATGATCCGAAGCCGTTTTATGAGCTCTCGGGCGGACTTGAAGCGCTGCCGGAGGGCGGAGCGCGGTGCTTTGAATGCTATCGCGAGCGACTTAGTACTACAGCGCTTTATATGGCGGAGCACCAGGATGAATTTGATTATTTTGCGACAACTCTGACAGTCAGCCCTCACAAAAATGCGGCTAAGCTCAATGAGATCGGGCTTGAGCTCGCGCAGAAATATGAGCTTGAATGGCTACCGTCCGATTTTAAAAAGCGCGAGGGCTACAAGCGCTCGATTGAGCTTTCGGCGAAATATTCTCTCTACCGTCAGGACTATTGCGGATGCGAATTTTCGAGGGCTGTAAAGCATGGAAACGATTGAGATAGGCGGTATTGCTTTCAGGATCAAACGCTCGGCTCGCAAAAGTATTTGCATTCGTGTTAATTCTCAGGGAGAAGCCGAGATATTGGCTCCGAGGAGGGTCAGCTTGTCTGAGCTTTCGGCATTTGCCGAGCCGTATGCAAAAAGGGTAGGCGAGCTTTGCGTAAAACGAGCCGAGGAATATTCAAAAAAGCAGGCATTTCAAATTAAGATCGGCGATGAGCTTCGCTGCCTCGGAGAGCTAAGGCGCTTGATGGAACACGATGGGGACGCGGCATACTATGACGATACCGCGTTTTATGTTCCGAGGGGACTTAGCGGCGATCAACTAAAAAATGCCGTAATGGAGCTTTACAAGCTTTACGCAAAGAGCTATATTTCACACCGTGTGGAAGAAATCTCGGCAAAAATGGGGCTTCATCCGACATCGGTAAGAGTAAACTCAGCGACGTCGCACTGGGCGACCTGCTCGGCGAAAAACACGCTTAATTTCACATGGTTTACGATAATGGCGCGCCCTGAGGCGATAGATTACATAATCATTCACGAGCTGTGTCACATGAAGCATTTCAACCACTCGCCAAGATTCTGGGCGGAGGTTGCGCGATACTGCCCGAATTACAAATCGCAAAAGGAGTACCTGAGAGGGCTGTGGCATTGCATATCGCTCGAAAATTGGAAATAGCGGCTCCGTGAAAGCGGAGCTTTCTTCTTGCTATATGAACAGAAATCGGCGCTTGAAAAATTATACGGATAAAATACAAAAACTTTCAAAATAACACTTGCAATATCGGTCGAATGATGTTATAATATCAAGGTACCGAACAATTAATGAATTCAGGTGGTGATTCCATAATGAACGGAATGGGACCGCGAGGGCGAATGGACGTTAACGAGCGTCTTAGGATACCGCCTCCCCAAAATATTAAAGAGGTTCCCGATTATTTGAAGAAGCTGTTCGGAAGCTTTTTCAAACGGTTGTTTTATATTTACAGAATAGTTTGGGATACGCGTCCGTGGATACTCTTCCTTATGCTGTTTATGGCGGTATTTCATGGCGTTATGCCGATAATCGGCGCGTTTATTTCTAAAGAGCTGATAAACCTTTTGGTTGATTCGGTTACGGGAAATGTGGCGAGCTTTACGATTATTATCGGCACGCTGACCTCACAGTTTGCATATATGTTTATAAATCAAATTGTGTCACAGGTCGACGGAATGCTAACGCGAATTGCGGGCGAGCTCGTGTCAAATCACATCAAGGTGATGATAGTCAACAAAGCAAAGACTATTGATACGGCAAGCTTTGATACGCCCGAATTTTATCATAAGCTCGAAAATGCCAATCGTGAGGCAGGCAACCGACCGATTCAGATTCTGAATTCTACATTCAGAATCATGAGTACTGTAATCAGCATGATAAGCTTTGTTACAGTGCTGGCGGCGATAAGCTCATGGGCGCCCATTCTTATCGTGTTTATGAGCATTCCCTCGGCGATAATCAATTTCATATATCGCCGCAAGAATGTCGATTATATGTTCCGCCGCTCAAAGGAACGCCGCAAGTTAAACTATTTTACAAACATCATGTGCAGCCGCGAGAATGTCAAGGAGGTTCGCATGTTCGGCATGTCGGATATGCTTATTGGCAGGTATAACGAGGTTTTTGCAAACTATTTCGGAGGACTTCGGAAGCTTATTCTTTTCGAGGGCTTCTGGCACATCGGATTGACAGTGATATCTACCATTGTCAACTGCACGCTGTTTATTTACATAGCCTACAATGTTTATCTCGGCAGGCTTGAGGTCGGTGACTATTCGCTCTACACGGGCGCGCTCAATCAGATCGCGTCGGGTGTTGCGACGCTTATCAGTACCACCGCATCAATTTATGAGGGCACGCTGTTTATTGACAACATGATCTCGTTTATGGAGGAAAAGCAGACGATAATTCCTCGCCTTTCCTCGCCGAAGAGGGTCAAGCACGGCGTAGGTCATGTTATCGAATTTGACCATGTAAGCTTCCGCTATCCGGGCGGAGAGCACAATGTAATCGATGATGTGAGCTTTACGCTGAATCCTCACGAAAGCGTCGTGCTGGTAGGTCTTAACGGAGCCGGAAAAACCACGCTTCTAAAGCTGCTTACAAGGCTTTACGACCCGACAGAGGGCAGAATACTTCTTGACGGAGTTGACCTGCGCGATTATGATGTGAGCGACCTGTATCAGGCGTTCGGAATAATATTCCAGGATTTCGGGCGATACGCGTTCACCGTTCGCGAGAATATATCATTTGGCGATATCGACAGCGAAATCGACGACGAAAGAGTTAAATACGCGGCAGGTCAATCGGGCGCGGATGAGTTTATCGAAAAAATGGATGGGCAGTATCACACTCCGCTCATGCGAATTTTCGAGGATGACGGCGCGGAGCCCTCGGGCGGACAATGGCAAAAGCTTGCGATTGCGCGCGCATTTTACAGCCGTTCGGATATCATGATACTTGATGAGCCGACTGCGGCACTTGATGCCATCGCGGAGCAGGAGATTTACAACGAATTTGATGCGCTCAGCCAAAATAAGACGACGATCTTCGTATCTCACCGACTCTCGAGCGCGACAAAGGCTTCGAAAATTCTTGTGCTCGAATATGGCAAGCTTATCGAGGAGGGTAACCACGAGGAGCTTATGAACGCCAAGGGAAGATACTGTGAGCTGTTCACAACTCAGGCGAGCAGATATATTTCCTCCGAATCCGATTCGGTCAATTCAACAAGCGACCGCCACGAAATGCAAAGAAAACATCGAAATACGAATAATTCTGACTTAATTTAATAAAAATTTCACGAAATCTATTTATTTTCCCCTCATTATGTGTTATAATAGATGAAGCAGAAAAAACTGCGGCATATATGATACACATAATGAGGGTTTTCATTATCCGAACTATATTTTATTTGGAATACTTCGGTCAATGACCGAGGTTTGACTGCCGCAAACCATTCCCCAAAAAAGTCAGAAAGGAAGCTTCCGTTTTGGCGGAAGCTACGGTTATAAATATGAACAACAACCGACCAAGCGGCAATAGGCAGAATCAGAATCCGCCGCCGCGCCAAACGAGCCAGCCTGGCCGTGCGCCCACAGGCTCAAATCAGATGTCGGGTCAAAGACCTGCTCAAAGGCAAAATCAAAGACCTGCAAATATGCAGGGTAATGCTCAAACGCCAATGAGCCGAATAAACAGTCAGACTCCTGCCAAACGCCGTTCCGAACCGAAAAAAGTCAAGCTGACAGCAGAGCAGATTGAAATCAACCGCGTAAACAGACAGCGCGAACGCTACTACATAAAAAAACGCCGTGCAGCGTTCATTCGAACCTTGCTTGCACGAATCGTCGTATTTTTGTTTTTATTTGCGCTGCTTTTAGTATTATCATCGGCGGCATTTTACTACAATCTAACAAAGGTTGATTATACCGACGAGTCGGCGTATTCATACACGATCGGAGATAAAAAGTACTCGCTTCCGTATGATGAGGTGGTTCATGACGGACGCGTTTATGTGAGCTTCACCGATGTTGCCGAAATGTGCGATTTGGCTGTGACGGGCTCGGATGAGGATATCAAATATGTGATAAAAGGCGATGAAGCGGAAACGATACGCTTTGTTACCGATTCTCGTGTCGTTTATGTCAACGGAGTTGAGGCAAGACTTGGTGACGACAGCTTTTACCGAAATGGAAAGCTGTTTGTTCCGTTTGAATTTCTGAAGGCGTATTTTACCGGTCTTGATGTAACGCTTGACGAGAAATCGCATCATATTACGGTTGAACGGGTTATTACCAATCTAAATGAAAAGGGCAAGCTTCCAAAGGATGAGGAGCCGATTTACGGAGAGCTTTCGTTCCTTCTTCAGGCTCCGACTACAATAGAGTCGCTTGTTGAGGAAAAGGTTGAGGATACGACCATGCCGGACCTTGGCTTTATTACAAATCTTAAGCTGTACGAGCAGTACATGAATCCGGGTAATACGACCGAGTTCTTAGAGCTGGTCAATATTAATAACAAGTTAGATTCAAGCTATGCTCCGACCGACCTCACGGTAGTTGAAAAAACGAGAAATGACGGGCGTACAAGCCAGCTTCTCCGCGAATATCCCGCAAGGGCACTCGAGGCTCTGTTCAAGGAGATGGAAGCGGCAGGCTTTACCGATGTTGACGTAACGAGTGCATACAGAAGCTATGCTTATCAGGATGCGCTGTTCAGTCCGACGCTTCAGAAATATCTGAACATGGGGCTCAGTGAAGAAGAGGCTACCGAAAAGGCTATGGCTGAATCACTACGCAATCCTCCCGGCTCGAGCGAGCATCAGACGGGACTTTGCCTCGATATGCACAATATCCCGACCGGCGCAAGCGTAGAGTTTGCAAAAACTGAGCAGTTCAAATGGCTCAAGGAAAACTGCTGGAAGTTCGGCTTCATTCTTCGTTATCCCGAGGACAAGGTCGATATTACAAAGATCGCCTATGAGCCATGGCATTACCGATATGTAGGACGCTATCATGCTCAGAAAATTTACGAGCTTGGCATGTGTCTTGAGGAATATTGGGATTATTTAGAGGGAAACTGATATAAATAATACAGTTTAGTTTGTTAAAATATACATCAGCGAAGCGTCACTTTGGCGCTTCGCTGTCATTGATTACGAAAATAGTCGAAAAATTGCCAAAGTCTTGACAAAGCCTAATTTTTCTCATATAATATACTATATGGTTATATGCGAAAATATATGTTTTAACACTAAACATATATTATAACGATCAACAATTAATTCTATTACAGAGGTTATATATCGTGCTAAAAGTAGTAAAATTCGGCGGCAGCTCACTTGCTGATGCGTCACAATTCAAAAAGGTTGCCAACATTATCAAATCCGAGCCGGAGCGCCGCTATGTCGTTCCGTCCGCTCCCGGAAAGCGTACAAAGAATGACACCAAGGTAACAGATATGCTCTATTCCTGCTATGACCTTGCGGCAAAGGGCGAGGATATCAATGAGGCTTTCGGCGAGATAGAAGCGCGTTACAATGGTATAATCAGAGAGCTTGAGCTTGATTTCTCGCTTGATGAAGATTTCGAGCTTATCAAAAATGCGTTCATCCTTAAAGCAGGCCGTGACTTTGCGGCAAGCCGCGGTGAATATCTGAACGGTAAGATCCTTGCAAAGTATTTGGGCTTCGACTTTATCGATGCCGCTGAGGTGATTTTCTTCAACGACAACGGACAGTTCGACTCCGAGCGCACAAATTCCGTTCTTGGCGCTAAGCTTAAAAAGCATGAATATGCGGTTATTCCGGGATTCTATGGATCAATGCCTAACGATACCATCAAGACCTTTTCTCGCGGCGGCTCGGATATCACGGGCTCTATTGTAGCGCGTGCATCTGAGTGCGATATTTATGAGAACTGGACGGATGTTGACGGTTTTTTGATGGCTGACCCGAGAATAGTTGAAGATCCGCGCGTTATCGGCGAAATTACTTATAAGGAGCTTCGCGAGCTCTCCTATATGGGCGCAACCGTTCTTCACGAGGATGCGATATTCCCCGTAAGATTCGCAGGTATTCCGATCAATATCCGCAATACAAACAATCCTTCAGCTCACGGCACGATGATCGTTTCGATGAGCGATAAATACGACACAGGCAATGTTATTACCGGCGTTGCAGGTAAGAGAGGCTTCTCGGTCCTTTCGATTGAAAAGGACATGATGAACGCTGAGGTCGGCTTCGGACGCCGTGTGCTTGAGGTGCTTGAGTCCAACGGAATCTGCTTTGAGCATCTTCCGTCGGGTATTGACAATATGAGCATTATTCTCAATACAAGCGATGTTGACGGCAGACGCGAGGCAATAATAAACGGAATTTGCCGTCAGGTAAATCCAGAAACGATTGACATTGAGGATGGACTCGCACTTATCGCAGTCGTTGGACGCGCTATGGTAAAGGCTAAAGGAACTGCTGCACGCGTGTTTAAAGCAATAAGCGGTGCAGGCATCAATATTCGCATGATCGACCAAGGCTCAAGCGAGATAAGCATTATCGTCGGAGTTGACGAGAAGGACCTTGAAGAGGCTATGTGCGCGATCTACCGCGAGTTTGTTTATTAATTAGTGTCAGAAGGCGCACAGGATGTACAAAATTTTCGATATTCACACGCATACCTATCCCGAAGCGATCTGTGACAGAGCTACAAAAAGTCTTGCGGCATTCTACGAGTTTATCGTAGAGGGGCAGGGAACGTATGCCGACCTTGAAGCCCAAGGAAAGGGCAAAAACGTTCGTGGATATTTGCTCTTTTCAGTCGCGACAAATGCCCGTCAGATGCAAAAGGTCAACGATTCAATAGCCGCGCTTGCAGAGCAATCGCGCGAAAACGGCTATGAAACCGTCGGCTTTGCCGGAATACACCAGGATTGCCCCGATTTCGAAGCTGAGGTAGACCGCATCGAGCAGATAGGCTTGAGGGGAATAAAAATTCATCCCGATATTCAGCTTATCGATGTTGACGATAAACGCATGATGGAGCTTTGCGAGATTATTGAGGGGCGAATGCCGCTTTATCTTCACATGGGTGACAACCGTCCTCAGTACAGATTTTCCGAGCCTCGTAAGCTTGCAAGGGTGCTTGACCGCTTTCCGAAGCTTGAGGTGGTTGCGGCACATCTTGGAGGTTACATGGCATGGGAGGAGGCAGTCGCAGAGCTTGCAGGCAGACCGAATGTTTGGTATGATACCTCAAGCGCTATTTGGGCGATGACCCCTGATTATGCCGAAAAGCTTATACACAAATTCGGAGCGGATCGCGTGATGTTCGGCACGGATTACCCCGTAAAGAATCTTGACGGCGAGCTTGAGCGCTTCATGAAGATCGAGCTTTCCGAAAAGGAACGCGAGGATATTCTATATTATAACGCAAAGAGATTTTTAAAAATATGAAAATATGTTATTCGGTTGAAGATATAAATGTTGAGCGCGATGTGTGGACCACACTTGCCAAGACACAAAAACCAATCGTAATGTACGGAATGGGAAACGGCGCGGATAAAATCCTCGCCGTTTTTGATAAATACGGCATTAAAGTCGCAGATTTCTTCGCCTCGGACGGATTTGTCAGACATCAGACCTTTCATGGCAAAACGGTGCTGAGCTACGCTGAGATTTGCGAGAAATACGATGATTTTATCATTACGGTGTCGTTCGGAACACGCCTTGACGAGGTTTTATCAAATATATACAGACTTGGCTCGGAGCGTGAGCTGTATGCTCCGGATGTTCCCGTTGTGTCGGGCGAGCTTTTTGATTTGGACTTTTTTAATGCTCATAAGGCTGAGCTTAGCGCGGCGTGCGAGCTGCTTTCCGATGATCTGTCAAAGCAAACCTTTTGCGATGTGATACTCTTTCGACTGACGGGAAAGCTTGAATATCTCCGTCGGCACACGGTTTTGCCTGATGCGGTTTTTGGCGAGCTTCTCGGAGCGGAGTCATTTACGAGGACTGTTGACCTCGGTGCGTACAACGGCGACAGTATAAAGGAGCTTGCTGAGTTTGCGCCGAAGCTTTGCGAGGTTACAGCCTTCGAGCCTGACGAGAAAAACTTTAAAAAGCTGACTGCTCTCGCACAGACAACGCCATATACCATCAAGGCGCACAACCTTGCGGCATGGAATAACGAGAGCACGCTTGAATTTACCTCGGGCGGCAACAGAAATTCCACCCTTTTGACATCTGACGGCGTGAAAACCGGTGCAAGGCTTAAAGTAGTCCATACATCACGCCTTGACGCGGTATTCGACGGCAATTGCGATTATATAAAATACGATGTCGAGGGCGCGGAATATAACGCAATTCTCGGCTCGCGCGAAACGATTGGCCGTTCACATCCAAAGCTGCTTGTTTCGATGTATCATAAAAACGAGGATTTGTACGAGCTCCCGCGGCTAATACACGAGCTTGGTTACAAAAAGCTTTGTTTGCGTCGTTACGAGTACATCCCCGCGTGGGACTTGAATCTTTTGGCAATAGAATGATTTTGTGGGCAAATGACAGCATTTGCCCCTTTTTTTATCTCCGCTTGTGCTTTGCGAGGCTTCTCATAAGGATGCTTACAAATTTCGGCAGAAGGACTTTTCTTTCTGCCGATTTTGTGATATAATGGTGTGGGTGATGAAATGGATAAAGAAAAAGAATTGCCAAAGCGAAAATCAACAAGATTAAAGAATTATGATTATAGCTCTACAGGGGTCTATTTCGTAACGATATGTATCCAAGATAGAAAACAAATATTGTCTGAAATTATCAAAACAGCACGTCATGCTATCGATGAACCAGAAAATTCTGCGGTAGGGGAGGGGCTTGCTCCTCCCGCGTATTTAGTAAAATTAAAACCTTGCGGCGAGGTTGCGAGAGAGCAGCTACAACTAATTGAGCAAAGATTTCCAAGCGTTAGCGTTAAAGATTATATTATTATGCCCGATCATGTTCATGTGATCCTGTATTTGCGAAAAGAAGCGGGAGGAGCAAGCCCCTCCCCTACCTTGGATGATGTAATTTGTGCGTTCAAATCGTTGACATCGCGTAGTTGTAAACAAAAACATGGGATTGAAAAAATGTTTCAACGCTCGTCTGCCGAGCATATTATTCGTGACATGGAGGATTATGAAACGCGAAGAAAATACATTTACGAGAATCCTGAGAGATGGTATTTTAAATATTTGAACACAGAAGAATAGGGGTACGGGCTTCGCCCGAAGCGATTGTAATACAAATGCGAAACTGTCGATAAACGCAAAGGAGAATTTTCAATGATTGAATATGAAATATGTCCGATGACCACAGAGACTGAAATGGATGAAAAAGGATATATACATTGGAAGTCTTGGCATGAAACATATAACGGACTTATGCCGGATGATTATCTAAAAAGCATCACATTGGAAAAATGTATAAAAATGGCGCACAAATGGCCTCAAAATACTTTTCTGCTCAAGGTTAATAATAAAACTGTTGGCTTTTGCTGCATAGGAAAAAGTGTTGATACGGAAGGTGCAAATGAGGTCATCGCAATATACCTGTTGAAAGAATATCACGGTAAAGAGTTGGGATATGCACTGTTAAAGAAAGCTATATCAATGTTTACCGAAAACGAAAAAATAGTCTTATGGGTTCTTAAAGGCAACGAAAAAGCTATAAATTTTTATAAGAAGTTTGGATTTGATTTCAATGGAAATCAAAAATCTCTCCCCTTTGGTGTAGAATTACAAATGGAAAAGAAATAAAGATGATAAAAGCAGGCGGAAATTTTCTCCACCTGCTTTTTGTAATCCTTATGAGAGCCATCCCTAAGCGCAAGCTTTTTTTGTTTTAAGGAATTTTCGGGTGCGCTTGTCCGTATACATTAGTGTGGAAGTTGATTAAAGGGGGAAGAAGTCTGAAAAACGGGTCGTTTTTCAGGCCGGGAGTTTTGTGGCTTACGCGTCATCGACGCGAATTCCCTTACGGGAATCGTCACAAACCTCCTGAACCGCCAGAAAGGAATGGTCATAAAAATGTACAAGGCTGAGCTGATACCGCCGATAATTGGGGCGTGTCTGCCGATACGGCTTGTTGCGCAGATATGCGAGGTAATGGAAGCACGAAGACTTCGCACGAGCGAGCTTTGCGAGATAAGACTTCGCCTGGAACAGCCCGCGTCGCTCACAACAGCCTCGCTGAATATTATAATTGACGCAAAACTAACGCGCGGTGAGATGTCGGACTGTCTGACCAAGCTTTGCGGCGGCTCGGTATATTCTCACGATGAGAGCATGCGAGAGGGCTTTATCAGAGTTGATGGCGGAATACGAGTGGGCGTTTGCGGAACATTTTCGGGAAGCGGCAGAGGGCCTCGGGAGATAACCTCGCTGAACATTCGACTGCCTCATATAATACGCGGAGTCGGAGCGCAGGCGCTGAAATATTGCTTAGCTGACGGAAAAATCAGCTCCGCGCTCTTTTATTCTCCGCCGGGTGTCGGAAAAACCACGCTTCTTCGCGATATCGCATACGAGCTGTCGACGAAATATCAAAAACGCATCGTGCTTATCGACACTCGCGGAGAGCTTTATATAAGCGAGATGTTCAGACAGTCGCTTTGCGATGTGCTGACAGGCTATCCGAAGGCGCTCGGAATTGAAATCGCAACTCGAGTGATGTCGCCCGAGGCTATAATCTGCGATGAGCTTGGCGGAGCGGATGAGGCAAAGCAAATCCTGAGTGCGCAAAATACGGGCGTGCCCTTGATAGCAAGCGCACACGCTTCGAATGTTGAGGAGCTTCTGCGCAGACCGAATATCTCTCTGCTTGACGAAAATCGGGTGTTCGCGTGCTATGTGGGAATCGCTCGCGAGCGCATAGGCGAAAAGCTGTCAAGGCAGTTTACATATACTTATACGGACTGTACAAAGACACGGGAGCACGAATCTTGCCACGTCTGATCGGAGCGGTGCTGATAGTTTTTGCGTCATGCACGGTTGGAATTTCGGCTTCGGCGTTATATAAGATTCGCCTAAGACAGCTTGAAGCCTTTCATGAGCTTATAACTCACATAGAGTCGCAGATCAGCGGCTTTTTGGCGCCACTTGATATGATTTTCGAGGGCTATGAGAATAAGGTGCTTGAGGCTTGCGGATTCTTGGAGCGGCTTCGCGCTGAGGGTGGGGAAGCGGCACTTGAGGGATGTCGAGGCAGGCTTTATCTTGCTCAAGGTGAGCTTTCGGAGCTGAAACGGTATTTCGCGGCTCTTGGCAGAGGGGCGGCGAGCGACGAGGCTAAGCTTTGCAGATATTACGAAAGCCGAATTCTGGCATCGGTTGAGAGAGTGCGCTCCGAGCTTTCGGGAAAAGTGCGGCTGTGTCAGGCACTCGGACTGCTTTTCGGGATAATGCTTGCGGTCATTTTAATGTAAAAGATAAGGGAGATAGCGTGGAAATTTTTTCACGCCCCCAATTTTTGTCTTTGCCGGCTTGCGCCGTCAATTTTGCAGACAAAACCGATAAAAATTTCGAATTTGGTGGAGATCAACATGGAAGTAGGATTAATTCTGAAGGTTGCGGGAATCGGTCTTATGGTGAGCATCGTATATCAGCTTTTGGCAAAATACGGCAGAGAGGAACAGGCTGTCCTCGTTTCGCTCGCAGGTATAATCATGATACTGCTCATGCTGACCGACAAGCTTGGCTCGCTTTTTTCAAGCGTCAGAGCAATTTTTGGAATATAGCGGTGATAAAATATTGTGGTATAGCTCTTATTGCGCTTGCGGCAATGCTTGTGCTCCGAAATTTTAACAATCGATTTTCCGAATATATAGGAGCATTTGCTACGGTACTGCTTTTCGGAGCGGCGGTCGTTGAATTTATGCCGATTTTTGATTTTGCATCGGAGCTTGCAGTCGGAACAGGATTTGAGGAATATCTGTCAGTATTACTTAAGGCGCTTGGAATTACACTTGCTGTGCAGCTGACCTCGGAGCTCTGCCGCGACATGGGAGCGTCTTCGCTTGCCTCGAATCTTGAGCTTGTCGGACGGGTGGAGCTGCTTCTGCTTGCTCTGCCGCTGATTAAAGAGCTCGCCGGGATCGCGTCGGATATTATAAAAGGCTGAGAGCTGACATGAAAAAAGTTGTTTTTGTTATATTTATTGCCCTTGCAGTATTTCTTCTGCCGATTTCGGCAGAGGACGGCGAGCTGACGGAGGAAATATATACCGTAGATGATTTCGATACGAGGGAGCTTATGGATGCGCTTCCGGACGAGCTTATCGAGCGGCTTCCCAACGGTGTCCTGTTCGATCACGAGGGCTTCTCGGGGAGATATTCGCTCGAGTATTTCTTCGGCATTATCTCGGATGCAATCAGTCAAGCAGTATCGCCTGCACTGAAAATGCTTTCGGTAACGCTCGGGCTCGTGCTGCTTTCATCGGCGATATCTGCCCTTAAGGGCTTGATGAAATCCGATTCACTCAGCTCGCTTTTCGATTTTATTTCAAGGCTTTGCATAATGCTTGCGCTGTTCGGAAGCCTGCAGGAGCTTTTAGAGCTTGTCAGCTTATATCTGCGTCAGCTCTCGGGCATTGTTTCGGCGATGGTTCCCCTGCTTATCGGAATCAGCGTCGCAGGCGGAAATTTAAGCGGCTCGGTGGTTTCAGCTAATTCGATGATGCTTTCGCTTGCGATGATCGAAGCGCTCGCGGCGCATATTTTGTATCCTGTACTGCAGATATGCTTTGGCTTTCTTATTGTCACGGGAATAGGCGGAATGAAACTTGACGGAATATCAAAGCTCGTACGAAGCCTTTTTACATGGCTGCTCGGATTTGCGGCGGCGTTTATTTCGGCTGTTATGAGCTTCCAGAGTGCTATAAGTGCGAGAGCCGACAGCCTATCCATGAGAGCTGTTAAATTCGCGGCGTCGAGTGCGATTCCCGTAGCAGGCTCAATAGCATCGGATGCGGTTACGACCGTTGCAGGCAGCTTGTCGCTCGTTCGCACGACGGTTGGAACGGTTGGCGTTATAATTATAATCGTTCTGACAGTTCCGACGATAGCGATAGTTTTGTTGTCACAGCTCGGTGTAACGGTTTCTCAGACTGCTGCGGATGTCCTCGGCCTTGAAAATGAGAAAAAGCTTCTTTCTGAAATGAACGGACTGATCGGATTTTTGGCGGCTGTTTGTGTGATAGCCGCGCTGATGTTTACTTATGCGCTGACTGTTTTTGCAAAGACCTCGGTGGCGTTAGCCTGAAGCATGGGAGATTTTATGGGAGAAATAAAAGAATTTATTATATCGCTTATATCTGCGGCATCGGTGAGCGCGATTGTCGAGGGCTTGCTTCCCGAGGGGACGGAGCTCAAAAAGTACACAAAATACATAATATCGCTGATAATACTGCTGATGCTTATCTCACCGCTCATCGGCATTGCCGGAAAGGTGCCGGATCTGCTTGACGGAACGGAGTTCTCATACGACAGCGTTGACGCAATTGCAAGAACAAATTCAATAATAGCAATGCACATCGAAAAGGCAGTCTGTGAAAAGTTTGAGCTTTCAGGCGATGAGGTTGACGTGACATGCGAAAGCGGGGAAATCATTGTTATATGCCAGAAAAGGACGGGGATTTTCGCATCCGACCTCAGCCGCTTTATAGAGCTGAATTTTGGCATAACTGCGGAGGTGAAAATAGATGCGTGACGAAACGCTCGATATTGGGCGGTTGATAGCTTACCTTAAAGAAAAGCGCAGTCTTTTATTTGTTGTCACAGCCCTGATTTTGGGAGTGCTTTTGATGCTGCTTGGCAGAAGCGAGGGCGCTTCGGAGGAGAACTTGGAAGCTGTGAGCCTAGGGAATAATGGCACGGCTGAGCTTGAAGAAAGGGTTGAGGCATTGTGCGAGAAAATTGTCGGAGTCGGTGATGCCTCAGTTTTGATCACACTCGAAACGCTCGGTGAAAATGTATATGCAAAGGACGTTCAGCTTACAAAGGAGGGCGAGAGCCAAAGCGAGCGTGTCGAATACGTCAAGGTGTCGCAGGGACTTGTTCAAACGGGAGAGCTTCCGCCCCGCGTAAAGGGTATCGCAATAGTATGCGAGGGAGGCGACAATGCGGGCATTCAATTAAAGCTTACGGATATGATGTGCGCGCTTTTCGGCTTGCAGACCAACTGTGTTAAAATAGTCGGCAGCAAATAGCCCGAATTTGGAATATGCGGAGCTTTTATTGAATATTATTTATCACACACTAAATCAAGGAGGATTCTGTATTATGGAAGAAAATGCTGCAGGCACAATGAGCTCAGAGCTTGCTTGCTCCGAGGAGGAAACGAAATTTAAAAAGGGAATGAGGGCGGTTAAGGGCATTGCCTCAAAGATCGGTGCGAAGAACATTATTATTGCGTGCTCTCTTCTGCTTATCGGTGCGGCTGTAATTTTGAATTTTGTTTTGTTCGGCAATTCAAATCCTGTGGTTGGAGAGGGAGATCTGCTCGGCTCGGGGCTGACGGAGGATATTGAAGATGACGCGGCTGATGCCGAAAACACAAGCTATTTTGCGACTGCGAAGCTTAGCCGCAGACAAGCGCGCGATCAGGCTCTTGCAGTTCTTCAAACGGTAGTCGAGAGCAGCACTGCCGACGCTACCTCAAAGGAGCAGGCGTCCGTTGATATCGGAAGAATAGCTGAGGAAATTCAAACCGAATCGGACATCGAAACGCTCATAAAATCAAAGGGCTTTGAGGAATGCGTCGCCGTTATCGCAGAGGGAAGCGCAAGCGTTATCGTTCGCTCTGACGGACTGCTCCCGAATGAGCTCTCGCAGATAAAGGAAATCGTTTATGAGCACGCCGGCATTGACCCGCTGAGCATCAAAATAATCGAACAGCATTCATGAGTTTAAATGGCTCGCCGCAACGCATACAGCGTGATTCGGCGAGCCTGCTTTTTTGTTGTAGATAGTTAACATGTTAGCTTGATATATAAAATTATGCAAACTGACAAAAAGACAGATGGGCGTCGAAAAAAGTTTAAAAATCAATTGACATTAGTGCTTAAAAATGATAAAATAAAATGAGCAATATATATCATATTGCAAATTGAATCGGTTAGTTTGGTGCTTCGGATTGCAGGTTCACTTGTTCGAGGAGCTTTCTGATGCACCTGATTGCAGCCGCTTCAATATAAAATAAAATAAAGGAGATAAAATCATGAACAAATTTGCAAAAAAACTGTCTTTGGTTATTGCACTTGTTATGATAGTTTCCGTATTCGCAGCTTGCGGCAATGATGAAGGCGGCAAGGGCGGAGCAAACGGAAATGCATCAACAAAGGTGCAGGTTACTATTCCCGGCATTGGTGATACATCTGACGAAGCAATCACAGTGAACCCCAACCTCGATCTCGTGAAGGATTCTGACTTTGCAGATTACGCTGACTGGGCAGAATATAAGTCTGCACTTGGTGAATACTACAAGTATGTACTTGCAGCTGAACAGGAATCAGATGTTTCTGCAAGATATGCTCTCTATGCTATCGCTGAAGCTAAGCTTCTCGAATCCGGTGTTATGCTTCCCACTACAACAGAGGGCGGCGGCTATGCACTTTCCCGCGTAGTTCCCAACACTGCTAATAATGTCCTCTGGGGCAACGATGCTAACCGTTTTGAGAACCTTCTCATCACAACCGACTTTATTAAGGTCGAGGACAGAGAGGCACTCAAGGCTAAGTATGTTGAACTCAAGGGAACCGGCACATTTACAGGCTGGGCTCAGGATTACCTTTCCGACAAGGGTTACTCCTTTAAGGATACCTATACAATAGGCTACAGCTCCGACCCCAAGACATGGGATATTCTCGCAACCTATCTCGCAGCTGACTCCGAAGCAATCATCAACACATACGACAACCTCGTTTCCTACGATAACGAAGGCCGTCTTGTTTATGCACTCGCTGAGAGCGTAACAGTTTCCGAGGATCAGACAAAGTACACCTTCAAGCTTCGCGACGGACTCAAGTGGGTTACCTCCGAGGGTGAAGAATATGCGCCTGTAAAGGCACAGGACTTTGTTGACGGTATGCAGTCACTTCTCGACAAGGCAGCAGGTCTTGAGTACCTCGTTTGCGGCGTTATCGAAAATGCAGCTGAGTACCTCGGCGGCGAAACCACCGATTTCACTCAGGTAGGCGTTAAGGCTATCGACGATAAGACTCTTGAGTATACTCTCTGCCAGCCTACTCCCTACTTTATGACAATGCTCACCTACAACCCCTTCGCACCTATCTGCAAGGAATATGCAGACAGCAAGGGTGAAGACTACGGTACCACTCCTGAGAACATTCTCTACTGCGGTCCGTACCTTGTAAGCTCTTTCGTTTCCAACAACAAGATCGTATTCTCTGCTAACCCCACATACTGGGATGCAGAAAATATCCTTATCAAGACCATCACATGGAACTACTATGATGGTAAGGATGTTACCGCAACATACAACGATGCTAAGTCCGGCAAGCTTGATGGCGCAGGTCTTAACACCACAACAATTCCGATGGCAAAGAACGATTCGCTCTTTGACGCATACGCTTATATAAGCGGTACTAACGCAACCACCTTCTCCGCATTCGCAAACATCAGCCGCGGCGCTTATGAAACAGATGGCTACGGTATGGAATCTACTCATACTGACGATCAGAAGAGCGCAACTGCTAAGGCACTTCTCAACCAGAACTTCCGTGTTGCTATCGCTCAGGCAGTTAACCGCATTGCATACAATGCAGCTTCTGAGGGCGAGGAGCTCGCAGCTAACTCGCTCCGTAACACTCTCACCCCCGGTACCTTCGTATCCTTGACACGCCCCGTAACCATCAAGATCGGCGGCGAGGACAAGACCTTTGCAAAGGGCACATACTACGGTGAGATCGTTCAGGCACAGCTTGATGCTGACGGATATTCCTCCATCAAGGCTTGGGATCCCAAGGGCGGCTCCAATGCTGACGGTTCCTCTGACGGCTACGACGGTTGGTACAACCCGACAGCAGCTAAGGAATTCCTTGACAAGGCTATCGCAGAGCTCAAGGCAGACGGTCTTGAGATCACTAAGGAAAATCCGATTCACCTCGATCTTCCTTACTACTCCGCATCCGACGTTTATGTTGGTCGTGCGCAGGCATACAAGCAGTCCCTTGAGGCTTCTCTCGATTCTCTTGTAATCGTAGACCTCGTTGCAACTGATGATATTTACGGCTGGTACTATGCAGGTTATTACTGCAACACCGGTGACGAGTGCAACTACGACCTTTACGACTGCTCCGGTTGGGGACCTGACTACGGTGACCCCGCAACCTATTTGAATATCTTCAAGCCCAACGGCGGTGACCTCACTCACGTTCTCGGCGTTGACTGATACGACATCCATTAACATTCCCGGCGAGATAAATTCTGCCGGAATTCGTGCAGGGAAGGGTGGAGAAATGTTTCTCCACCCTCTCCTTTGAATTTGGAACGTTAGCTTAAAATGCTGTATTTGGCATATCTTACCGCCACTTCGCGGATGATTTGCCATCAAACGTGCGGTTCCCACTTTGATGGACAGCGGGGACGGTGTAAGACCGTCATCGCGGACGGTGTAAAGCCTCATAAATGCGCACTCTCGGGCGGCGAAGCAGCCTGGGCAATGCATTTTATTATATCACATGCTTAAAATAGGTCCTGCGTGTGATATACTATGTTTTGCGTGTGATATACTATATTTTGCGTGTGATATAATAAAATGCGAAGATTAACAATCAGCTAAAGTTAGGAGAGCTATTAAATGAAAAAATATTTGCTCGGACGTATCGTTCGAGGCGTGATTTCCATCACCATTGTTGTGCTGGTGGTTATGACTCTTCTTTATCAGCTTGTCGACCGTAATGATATTTTTATGGCTGACTCGTTATATACAAAAAAACAGCTTAATGAACGAGAGGTATACAAGTTTTCTCGCTGGGAGGAATACGGATACCTTGATTATGTGCCTTACGGTGATTATCTGAAGGAGCTTTCAAAAAGCGGCGAAATTGAGCCTGAAACTCAAGCCATTGCGGCACAAATAGGCTACAGCGCAGAGGAAGACTCCGAAACCGCAGCAAAATATATTAATCAGTTTACAGATCATTATAAGAGCCTCGGATACAATGTTGTCCGCCTTGATGCTATGATTTCCGGCGGAAAGCCGAGAACAGGCGGAACTCCTCAGCTCTACGCATACAAGGATACACCTATTCTTGGAAGACTTTACGCATTTTTTGATAATATTTTTTACCTTGACAATATTCATTCCGTTGACGAGGATCAGCCTCTCGATGGCGAGCGCGGAATAAGCTTCACGCTGTTCGACCCCGTATACGGCGGCAAGACCTTCTCGCCTGCGATTATCGGCAACGGTACTGATCATAAATATTTGCTCTATTTTGATAACAAATTCCCGTTTGTACATCAAAATCTGTTCACACTCCGCCTTGGAAAGTCGTATTCCGTCAATCGCGGAATCGACGTGTTCGCGACGATGTTCCAGTCGCAGGGCGCGGCTGTAAAGCGTACGCTTGTATATCCTGCGGGATATGAGGCTACGGATGTCGGCTATGATCTGCATTCGGCAACATACGCGCCGGATACATTCTCATCGGGTCAGAGCTATTATACCACTCGCTTTACCGATAACTACACCAATCTCGAAACCGTAAAAACCGGCTTGTCTAAATCGGGATTCTCATTCATTATAGGTATTTGCGCGACAATTATTGCGTATCTCATCGGTGTTCCGCTCGGAATCCTTATGGCGCGCAAGAAGGACACGATTGTTGATAACCTCGGAACGCTTTATGTTATTTTCATAATCGCAGTTCCGTCGCTTGCGTATATCTTCATGTTCCGCGCAATCGGTGAAATGTTCAGGCTGCCGACCTCGTTTAATGTTGACGAGGCAAGCATAGCGATGTACATTCTTCCGGTCGTATCGTTGGCGCTTCCTGCTATCGGCGGTCTTATGAAGTGGATCCGCCGCTACATGATCGATCAGATGAACTCGGATTATGTTAAGTTCGCGCGCTCGGGCGGTTTGACAGAGAAGGAAATCTTCTCAAAGCACATTCTTAAAAACGCAATCATTCCGATAGTACACGGAATTCCGGCTGAAGTTTTATTCGCAATGACCGGTGCTATCATTACAGAAAGCGTATATCGTGTACCTGGTGCCGGCGGCATGCTTGTTAACGCAATTCAGGTTTACGATAATGCGGCAGTAATCGGCTTGACATTCTTCTATGCTTCACTGTCGGTTATTGCACTGATTCTCGGCGACGTGCTTATGTCGCTCGTTGACCCCAGAATTTCATTTACAGAGAAAGCGAGGTAAAAAGCTATGCAGGATAATATGCTTACAGATCTGTCGGAATTTGGCATGTCTGATGACGAACTTTTTACCCGAGTTGACCATTCCGCCGTCGAAAGTGAAAAGATCACCGCACCGAGATATTCCTATTGGAAATCCGTGTTCCGCGTGTTCTTCTCGAAGAAGAGCAACTATGTCTTTATCAGCGTTTTGGCGTTGATAATTCTGTTCTCATATCTTTACCCCGTTGTTATCAACTATCATCCCGACGATGCTTACGGTCAGGTTCTCGACACGAGCTCATACCATCTGAAGCCGGGTGAGGCAATCGAAAAATTCGGCTTCTCACTCAGCTGGATACTTGGTACGGGTCCGAGCGGCCGCTCTACCTTTGATACGATTTGGTACGGCTCGTCTATTTCAATCTCACTTGCGGTTGTTTGCGCGGCGATCAACCTCACCGTCGGTATTCTTATCGGCGCGATCTGGGGCTTCTCCAAGAAAATTGACCTTTTCATGAGTGAAGTCTACAACATCGTGGGAAATGTTCCTTATACGCTTCTCATTATCGTTCTTGTACGCGTATTGAGTGCAAGCTTCTGGACGCTCGTTTTTGCTATGACAGTTACGGGATGGCTTGGAATAGCGTATTTCTTCCGCACGCAGGTCATTATCATTCGTGACAGAGAGCACAATCTCGCATCCCGCTGCCTTGGAACCTCAATTTTCCAGATGACCGTCAAGAATATTCTCCCTTATATGACATCTATCATCGTAACACTGCTTGCGACTGAGCTTCCGTCGTATATTTCATCGGAGGTATTCCTCTCCTATATCGGAATAGGTCTTAAGGATATGACGCTCGGTAAAATTATTGAGCAGACAAACGCGTATATGTCAATCTACCCGTTTGAATTCTGGAGCCCTGTAATTATCGCTTCCATTATCACGATCGTACTCTATGTGGTCGGACAGAACCTCGGTGATGCCTCTGACCCGAGAACACACATGTAAGGAGAGTAAAGCATGGATAACAGAAAAGTATTACTCTCCATAAAGGATCTTGTTGTCAAGTTCCGTGTGCGCGGAAGAATTCTCACCGCAATACGTGGAATTTCGCTCGATATTTATGAGAATGAGTCGATCGCTATCGTTGGCGAATCGGGCTCGGGTAAATCGGTATTCACCAAAACCTTTGCGGGAATGCTCGACCAGAACGGATATATCGACAACGGTTCGATCGTTTTTGCAGATGAGGAGCTTGCTGACACTCGCGTAAAGCTTCAGAATCTCAAAAAGGATCTGATCCGCACGCATAAATTGTTAAACGACTACTCAAAGCTTGAGCTCGGCGCGCAGACGCATCGTGAAATCAACCGTTTGCTTGACGAGAAGAAGGCGAAAATGTCGCTAACCGCAGAGGAAGCGGCTGAATTTGACAAGCAGATCGAGGAGCTTCGTTTTAACAAAACTGAAGCATACAACAAGAAAATGACGCTTGACGCTTCAAAGGATAAGGAGCAGATAAATGAGCTTTCGGCTCAGATCTCGTCCTGCGAGCGCAAAATTAAAGCGCTTGAAGCTGAGCGTAAGCGCAAGGAAGCTGAATGCAAGTCGGCAACTCTTGCAAATAAAGAATATCTTTCAGCGCTTGATTCAAAACTTTCTGAGCTCAAGGCGAAATACGCCAAGGAAATACAGGGAGAGATCACTCCCGAAACCGTCAGCCGCAATGAGATAATTGCAAAGGAAATTTATCTTGCTGTCGGACGCTTTACAAAAAGCAAACGTATAAGCGCGATCAACAAGCTTCACAAGGTGATCAGGGAAGCTATGCGAATCGGCGTTGATCTCAGCGATTGGGAGCAGAGAGCTGCGGTACTCGAGCAGGTCGTTTTCCCCGTGCGCTATCTTGACGAAACCGAGGACGAGCTCCACGGACACTCTGTATTGAATCTTACAAAGATCAAATATGCCAACGACTGGACACAGATCCGCGGCACAAAGATCGCAACGGTTTTCCAAGATCCAATGACCTCGCTTAACCCTATCATCACGATAGGAAATCAGATTACTTCAATAATCTTAAAGCATCAGCATTGCTCCGAGGCTGAAGCACGCCGCCGCGCGATCACTCTTATGCAAAAGGTAGGCATTCCGAATGCCGAGTCACGCTTCAACGACTATCCGTTCCAATATTCGGGCGGTATGCGTCAGCGTATCGTTATTGCTATTGCGCTTTCCTGCCAGCCTAAGATCTTAATTTGCGATGAGCCGACAACGGCTCTTGACGTTACGATTCAAGCGCAGATTCTGACACTTATCAAGGATCTGCAAAAGGAATTTGGCTATACTATCGTATTCATAACGCACGACCTTGGCGTTGTTGCAAACATCGCTGACCGTGTTGCGGTGCTTTATGCAGGACAGATCGTAGAGCTCGGTACGGTTGAGGATGTGTTCTATGATCCGCGCCATCCGTATACCTGGGCGCTGCTTTCATCGCTTCCGCAGTTGGCGCAGAGAAATACCAAGCTTTATTCCATTACGGGAACCCCTCCGTCACTTTACAACAGAATTATCGGCGACCCATTTGCTCCGAGAAATCCCTATGCTATGAAGGTCGATTCACTCAAGGAAGCACCGATGTTCTCTGTGTCGGAAACTCATATGGCAAAAACTTGGCTGCTCGATCCTCGTGCTCCTAAGATTCAAAAGCCAGATATTATATGCGATATTCATGAGAAGCTCATGAAGGCGTTCAACATTGATTCTCAAGGAGGAGAAACGGATGAAGTTGTTTGATTTATTTAAGCGTGGGTCAAGTGGCAGCACTGCTTCTACGCAAACACAGCATCATTTCCCCGAAAAAGGTCCGATTGATCCTGCTACGGGAAAAGAAGTTATTCTCTCGCTGAAAAATGTTGATATAACCTTCGGCAAAGGTGAAAACGCCGTTCGCGCCGTAAAGAATGTAACGCTTGATATTTTCAAGGGCGAAACCTTTTCGCTTGTTGGTGAATCGGGTTCGGGTAAAACTACCGTCGGACGCGCGGTTATCAGAGTAAATCCGCTTGCAGCAGGTGAGATCACCTACAAGGGCGTTCGAATTTCGGGAAAGATTCCCCATTCGCTTGACCGTGAGGTTATAAGAAATATTCAGATGGTATTTCAGGATCCTGCGGCATCGCTCAACGAGCGCGCTACGGTTGATTACATCATCTCCGAGGGACTTTATAACTTCCATCTGTTTAAAAATGAAGCAGACCGTATTGAGAAGGTCGAGCAGATCGTAAAAGAGGTTGGCTTGCTTCCCGAGCACCTCACTCGCTATCCGCATGAGTTTTCGGGCGGACAGCGCCAGAGAATCGGTCTTGCGCGTGCTATGGTCATGGAGCCTGAGTTCGTCGTTGCGGACGAGCCCATTTCGGCACTCGACGTTTCCATTCGTGCGCAGGTTCTCAACCTTTTAAAGAAGTTCCAGAAGGAACGCAATGTGACATATCTGTTCATTGCGCATGACCTATCTATCGTTCGCTTTATTTCCGACCGTATTGGAGTAATCTACAAGGGTAATATTGTTGAGATAGCCGAGGCAGAGGAGCTGTTTGATTATCCGCTTCATCCTTACACACGCTCGCTCATTTCGGCAATTCCGATTCCCGACCCAAGGCTTGAAAAGAACAAGACGCTTTTCACCTACGACCCGTCGGTGCATGATTATTCCGAGGAACAGCCTGAGCTTGTCAATATCGGACATGACCATTTTGTTTACGGAAACAAAAAGGAAATTGAAGAATACCGTTCGGTTCGCGAGGCAGGAGTGCCGATAAAGGCTGTCACTATTGATATGCAAAAGGCTCACAAGTCAGATTCCGAGGTGAATGTGAATACAGCATCCGAGGCTGAAATTGCTGATATTTTGCCAGGTGATACCGGCTCGAATTGGTATTCACTCGGAGCATTCTTACTGCCTATCATCGGATTGATTACCGGCTCGATCTTTAAACGCCGTAACTATATCCGCAACTATAAAAAGTGCAAAAAAGGCGCTTTGATAGGACTTGCCCTGCGCGCTGCAATCGTTGTATTCTTTGCGATACTTTTGATTTTGGCAGCAATATAAGCTATAATACTAAAGGGATTTTCTGCTATGCAAAAAATCCCTTGCTTTTTTAAACAGAGAAAAACAAGATCTAACGGAGGGCGAAATGAGCCGCTATTCAAGAGGAAATCCGCGAAGGCAGGAGCCTAATTTGCCTAAGGTTCAGGAAGTCGAGCTGATTGACGATCCCAAGCTTAACAGGCGAAGATTGATTCTTTTTATTATATTCCTGGCGGTCGGACTGCTGTTTCTGTCAATCGGTGTGCGAAATCTGTTTGCAGCAGAATCGGGTTGGCAGAGAATCGAAGTGATGGCAACGCTTCCTCATTTTGAGGATATCGAGCTTTACTACGATTTTACGGATGTGAAAAAAGCTGATCAAAACCGCGTTTCGAATATTTTCAGCACTGCCGCTGTCGAGCTGTATGATATTTTCTCATTAAACAGCACGTCAAGCAGTCAAATGGGAATTGCAAACCTCAACCGTCATCCGAATGAACGGGTAATGGTTGAAAAAGAGCTGTACGAAGCATTCGAGCTGCTTTCTGAATACGGGAATCGTATACATTATTTGGGTCCGATACACGAATACCGCGAGGCGTTGCTGTTTGCGCAATCGGATGAAACTGCTATGGCGTATGACCCGAATCACTCTGGCAGCATTAAGGCGTTTTACGAGGACATAACCGAGCTTTGCATGGATGAGAATAATATTCGGCTCGAGCTTTGCGAAAACAATGAGGTGATTCTCCATGTTTCTGCAGAATATGAAGAATATGCGAGAGAAAATGAGCTTTATGTAGACGGTGTGGTCCCGTATATCTCCCTAGGATATCTTAAAAATGCGTTTGTTATCGATTCGATGGCAGAACGCTTTGCCGAGGCGGGACTGACGCAGGGATATCTGAGCTCAAGGGATGGATTCTCGCGCTTTATGGACACTCGCAATGAGGAGTTTTCGATGGTGCTTGTCTATCATGACGGAAATAGCATACGCGAAACGGGCAGCCATTTTGTGATTGACCGACCGCTTGCGATGTCGGTGCTTCGAAGCTATCCTATGACCGAGCAGAGCCTTGAGGGATATTACTATGTATATTCTGACAGGGAAATTGTGCCCCCTTATTTTGACGAAAACGGAAACACCTCGCTCGGTATTCCGGAGCTTATATCCTACTCAGATAAAAAGGACTGTGCGGAAATATTGCTGTCACAGCTTGACATTTATTTGACCGATGCAACCTCCGATGAGGAAATTGCCGCGATGCAGAATGGTGATATAGCTTCCATATATATAAGAAACGGAAAAGTCATTACGACCGATCCTGCTGCGAATATTGTCAGCACGAAATAATACATCTTAAAATGCGCACTTTTAGGCTCGTTCTCATAAGGATGTTTACCCGTCACTCGGTAGGGGCGAACTGCGTTCGCACGAGATACGAATACGTTACAAATTTCGGCAGAGATGTTGTTTTCTCTGCCGATTTGTGTTATAATGAGAGTACAATCGTAGGGCGGGGGGCTTGCTCCCGCCGTGACACTTCATTACACCGAGAAGACGGCGGGAGTAAACCCCCGCCCTACAATAAAGGGGAATGGGCTTTGCCCGATGCCTTTGTATAACAAAGGCGAAACTGGCGATAAAAGGAGCGAAATATATGAAAAAAGTATTTTTGAAAATTATTTCAATTGTTGTTGCCATTATTATTGCAATAGATGTTTTCTTGTTTATTTCCGGATCATTAGAATCTTTTCCTACAGTAGAACAAATCGAAAAAGGAAGAATTGTATACAGCTTATTTTTTGTTGTATTAATAATTATTGAAACTTTTGTTTTAGCACGAATTTTCAAGAAGAAATAAATCAACCCCGACAGACATTTTGAAAATCTGTTGGGGTCTACTATTGTTTACTGCAGAGCAAATCTTGCATTTTCGTAGGGGAGACCTGCGGTCTCCCGCGGGCGAACACAGTTCGCCCCTACCGTTCATTAGGTGAAACTTCTCTATGAGAACCTGCCCGTATGTGCGTGTTTTTTGTTAGTGCATGTTAAAATGCTAAAATAACTACAACAAACGCTAAACTTTTGACTTTACAAATTATATGCATTATGTTAAAATTAATATGGTTTATTGCCAAAAAAATAGTTAGAACTATGAGAGGAGAAACTAAAATGAATCGAAAATCGGTAAAAGCAAGTATTTCGTTCATTGTTACGGTGCTTATGATGATCTGCATGAGCTCACTCATCGTACCCGTATCAGCCGACATTACTACCGAAACCGAAGTGACGATTGCCGGCAAGATCGGCGCGAAGGTCACCCTTGACGGTAAGCTTGATGAGGCTTTTTGGGCAAATGCTGCATGGAACGAGGTTGCAAGACGTCAGGAAGCAACCACGCTTAACAACACCAGCGAATTTGCAACTGCATGGGATGATAATAATCTTTATGTTGCAGTAAAGGTTGTTGACAGCAACATCGTCAAATCCAATTTGAACGGTGAGATATTCAACAACGACGGAATTGAAATCTATGTAGACCCCACAAATGAAAAGTTCAGCGGAAGCTATACAGATAAGACACTTCATCTTATGTATCAGGCAGCTGACGGAAAATGGGGACTTGTTGGCGAATCAGACAAGGATGTTAAATCGAGCTTCCCCGGAGTGAACGCAGCGCACGCAGAAACTGACGACGGATATATTGTCGAGGCAGTTTTCCCGTTTGCAGAGCTTGGAATCGAGAATCCCTATGATGGAACCATCATCGGACTCGAGGTAAGCAACAACGACGATGATGACGCAGGAAGCAATGCGGCAACTGACAGAGGCGTTCTCTATTGGAATGCGGCTACAAAGGCTGACAATCCTTCAACATGGGGAAGCGTTTGCCTTTACATAAAGGCGAAGCCGATCATCTCCTATTTCGGCACTCCGAATATAGACGGTGTTATTTCGGACGACGACAACTGGTTATTCACAAGCGAAAAGGTCAATGCCGGCGCGGGACTCAGCTACACGGTAGCCTCCATGTGCGACGTTGATAAGCTTTACCTCGCTGTAGATTTCAAGGGCGAGGGCTTGGACGAGTCGGCTCTCTGCGTATTTCTTGACAGAGATTACGCAAGAGGCGGAGAGAATGAGGAGTTCGTTCAGATAATCAACCACGTTCTTTCAACCAACGAGGACGACTATACAAGATCGGGTAGTGAGGGCGGTTTCGGCTACTCACCTGCAGTAACGATCATTGCGACTAAAACCGATGAAGGCTATTCACTCGAGCTTTCGGTTGCATTCTCGGAATACGGCACAAAGCCTCAGTATCTTAATACAATCGGCCTTGAGCTTGATTATTTTAAGACCCCCAATGTTTACGACTCTACAAGAACAAGATGGAGCGAGGCTTCATCTGACAGCCCTTGGGGCTCGTCCATGAGCTTCGGAAGCATTGTCCTAAACAGCTTGAATGTTGCGGGCGGTAACAATAATGCTCCGTGGGCTAACCAGATCTCGTCCTATTCTATAGGTCAGGGTCAGAAGCTCTCCGGAAAAATTACGGTTAAGGACCCCGACGGTGACCCGCTCACCTATCAGATGGACCCCGATTACAATGTCCCGAGCAAATTCTTCGGCTACTTTGAGCTCAATGAAACGACTGGTGAGTGGAATTACACACCTCCGAAGGCTAATTTCCTCGCTCCCGACGGAATCAACTACTATATTTTGGTAAGTGATGACAAGGGCGCAACCTTCCATCAGAGAGTGGAAATCAGAGTTGACTATGCACCTACATACAGAACATTCCACGTTGACGGTGATACCGGTAAGGATTCAAACGACGGTTTGACACCCGAAACAGCGTTCAAGACTATTCAGACTGCGGCAGCACGTACTCGTCCGGGTGATACTGTAATCATTCACGAAACAGAGGTTCCTTATCTGTACGCAGAGAAGCAGTCTATGAAGCTTTCGAATTCCGGACTTCCGGATGCGTATATTACCTATAAGGCGGCTGAGGGTGAGAGCCCTGTAATCAATTCCGGTCCTGCATGGAATACAATTACTATCAGAGGCTCTTATATCAAAATCGAAGGTCTTACCATTTTAGGTATTGGCGATCAGATTCTGCATGAATACGAGGGACGCTACGACGTATACAAGAAGATGTACGATGGCGTAGGCTCAAGCAATATTCCGAACATCACAAGATATAACACAAATGGAATCAGCTTCGGTGCTGAGGATAATCAGGGCATTAAGGATGTTGGTATTGACAAGGTCAAGGTTCTGCACCATCTTGAAATCAGAAACTGTGTTTTTGATTATATGACAGCAAGCGGCCTTGGCGGCTCAAACATTGACTACATTACAATTGAGAATAATACCATCACCAACAACTGCTGGGGTAACATGTGGGCGTGCAGTGGTATTTGTATTCTCGGCGGCATTGATATTGACGACAACTTTGACGAGCATAAGATCGTTGTAAGAAACAATATCACCGCAGGTAATCGCCACTTCGTACCGTGGATCGATCTTAGAAGATTCTCTGACGGTAACGGCATCATCATCGACTCGACAAACAATGTAAGCTCTAACAGCGCGCTTCTTGCAAAAGGCGATAAGTGGGGCGTTCAGCCTTATCAGGGAAGAATCCTCGTATCGAACAACCTCGCATATTTGAACGGCGGTTCGGGTATTCACGTATTCGACGGTGATAATGTTGACCTTATCAACAATACCATCTACAGCAACAGCTCCACACCTATACTCGGCTACAGCGACTTCTACGCAAGCCAGGCAAATGACGTAAATATGTACAACAACATCGTATACTCTCGCACCGGAGCTAAGATGCAGATCTCAAGCTCTGCTAACAGCGAGATCACATACGATTACAACCTGTTCTACAACTATTCGGATAATAACAACCTCGGCAAAAACATTCCCGGAAGAAACGGTAAGGCGGGAACAACTGCCGGAGCGAACAACATCTACGGTAAGGATCCGCTCTTTAAGAATGTTTACGAGGCGAATTACGACAAGGGTATTGCATATCCTTCGACATGGACTTCCGAAATGCTTGAATTCGCGAAGAACAGCGGTTACTTTGTAGGTGCTGACTATAATGTAAACATTCTCGGCTACGATTTCGGACTCAAGGACGGCTCTCCCGC
>JAZNMQ010000004.1:0-11162 GCA_045579745.1 Candidatus Flemingiibacterium sp.
ATCATCGTCGCAGTCGCAGTCGCAATCGTCGTCCTCGATCTCGTAGAAATCCTCTTCGAGAGAGCCGAGGTCCTGATCCAACTCATCAAGATATGCGTGATGAGTATCGATTTCGTCCTCAAGCGCTTCAATCTTGTTAGCCATAGCGCTGATAAGGTCGAGCATTTCAACTAAGAGCTTGTTCTTTGACTTGCAGGTATCGAGCTCCATGCCCTCTGCAAGACCCTTTAAATATGCTGCTTTTTCTGTAAGTTTCATTACTAAATACCTCGCTTCCACCAGGTGAAAGCGTCCTTTCAAATATTTTTAAGACGGTACATATCGGCTATGCTCAATAAAGCAAAGGCTGATTATGCGCGCTCGAGATATTCTCCGGTTCTGGTGTCGATACGGATCTTTGTACCGATGTCGATGAAGAGCGGAACCTTGATGGTTGCGCCGGTTTCAAGTGTTGCGGGCTTGGTTGTACCGGTTGCGGTGTCGCCCTTGAAGCCAGGCTCAGTGTCGGTTACTTCGAGAACTACGAACATCGGAGGTTCAACTGCAAATACATTGCCCTTGTAGGAAATGATCTTGCACATTTCGTTTTCCTTAACGAACTTGAAGTTGTCGCCGAGCTTGTTCTCCTCGATGGGAAGCTGCTCAAAGGACTCCATGTCCATGAAGTAGTAAAGCTCTCCGTCGCTGTAGAGATACTGCATCTCGCGTCTTTCAACGATTGCGTTCTCAAATTTGTCGGTGGGGTTGAATGTACGCTCGGTTACTGCGCCTGTGATGACGTTCTTCATCTTGGTGCGAACGAAAGCTGCGCCTTTTCCGGGCTTAACGTGCTGGAATTCTACAACCTGCAGAACCTGTCCGTCCATTTCGAATGTGATACCGTTTTTAAAATCTCCGGCTACTACCATAATACTGTATTTCCTCCATAGATTGAAAATTGACTTTTTTCACAAAATCCGCGCTCGGATCAAATCCGCTCACGAATTGCATTAGTACTTTAATTTTACATCATTTTCGTCAAAATTTCAAGAGTTTTTTATAAATTTAACGCTATTTTACAATTTGTTCATTTCCGCAAGCTGCGATGCGAGAAATATTTACATTAATATCTTGCAAAATGTGCGTGATTGTGATATAATTCTATAGTTAGAGGTATAATCGGAACGGTAGGAGATATTATGCTGACAAAAAAGATTCTGAAGATCGCGGGAGCTTTGATTCTCGTTCTCGCTCTCATTTTGCTTTGCATCTGGCTTATCCCTCTCGTTTTGTCCCTCTCTGAGCCAGAAAATCAAGTGAAATTCCGCGAATTTATAGACTCGCTCGGAATTTTTGGCGTGCTCGGCATGTTGCTTTTGCAGATCACTCAAATCATAATTGCCGTAATTCCCGGTGAACCGATCGAGCTCTTGATGGGACTGATGTACGGCACCCTCGGTGGGCTTTTTCTCTCCCTTCTCGGCATAGCCGTCGGGCAGATGATAGTCTTTTGGCTCGTTTTGAAATTCGGTGTCGGCTTTGCAAAAAGGTTCGTCAACACGGACAAATTCCGCGAACTTGAATTTTTAAAAAACGAATCGAAGCGCGATGGACTTATCTTTACGCTTTTCTTCATCCCGGGAACACCAAAGGATGTGCTGACGTACTTTGCGCCGTTTACGGGCATTGCTCAACGACGATTTCTCATACTTTCAACTCTTGCAAGGATTCCCTCAGTCGTAACCTCGACATGGGCAGGAGCCTCGGTTTCAAGTGGAAACTTCACAAAAAGCATCATAATTTTCGCCGCAACGGGTATTGTCGGCGCCGCGGGAATTTTAATTAACAACTATATCACCAAAAGGAATAATAGATGATAAAGATCACTCCCGAGCAGATCTCCTGCTCATACGATTACATGAACAAGGTGCGCACACTTGTATCAAGCTCAAATCCGAAATGCTTTATCCGCACCTTTGGCTGTCAGCAAAACGAGGCTGATTCCGAACAGCTTGCGGGAATGGCGCTTCAAATGGGATATTCACTTGTTGATGCTCCCGACGATGCCGATTTGATTCTTGTTAACACCTGCGCTGTGCGTGAGCATGCTGAGCTTCGCGCGCTCTCAACAACGGGTCAGTTCAAGAAACTGAAAGAAAAGAATCCGAACCTTTATATCGGCGTTTGCGGCTGTATGGTCACACAGGAGCATCGCATGAATGCGATTAAAAAAAGCTATCCTTATGTTGATTTTCTCATCGGAACGGGAATGCTGTACATGCTGCCGCAGGTGCTTTATGAGAAGATGCAGTCGGGCAAGCGAAGCTTTACGGTTGACGAGCCCGAGGGCAGTCTTGCAGAGGGCTTGCCGATAAAGCGTGCTTCGCGCTCAAAGGCGTACATCAGCGTTATGTACGGCTGCAACAATTTCTGCACATACTGCGTAGTTCCCTACACTCGCGGACGCGAGCGTTCACGCTCGAGCGAGGACATTTTAGCCGAGGCAAGACGCGTTATCGCAGATGGCTGTCGGGAGATAACTCTGCTTGGTCAGAATGTAAACTCCTACCGCGACCGTGAGATAAATTTCGCGAAGCTTCTTGATATGATCTGCGCGATTGACGGCAATTTCATTGTCAGATTCATGACAAGCCATCCAAAGGATGCCTCGCACGAGCTAATCGACACTATGGCGAGAAATCCCAAATGCGCCGCTCAATTTCATCTGCCGCTCCAATCAGGCTCTGAGCGCATTTTAAAAGAGATGAATCGCCGCTACACGCCGGACAGTTATCTTTCGCTTGTTAAATATCTTCGCGAAAAGCTGCCGAGCGTTGCGATATCGTCAGATATAATTGTCGGCTTCCCCGGCGAGAGCGATGAGGAGTTTGAGGAAACTCTCGAGATGCTTAGGAAGGTCGAATTTGATATGGTATATTCCTTTATCTATTCGCCCCGTCCGCTGACACCTGCCGCGGCTATGTCGGAGCAAATTCCGCCCGAGATAAAATCCGCACGCTTTTCAAGACTGCTTGATACTCAAAACGCGATTTCGCTCAAAAAGAATCTCGCGCTTATCGGAAAAACCGAGCGTGTACTGCTTGAGGGCGAGAGCAAAAGCTCTCCCGATATGTTATCGGGACGGGCTGATTCAAACAAGCTTGTCCACATTCCGAAAACGCCCGAGAGCGAGGCTCTTATCGGTAATTTTGTGACGGCTAAAATCATCAAGGCGGAAACCTTCGCGCTGTTCGGAGAGCTCGTCAAATAACACGATTAAATCCCATTAGGTAACACGATTAAATCCCACAAGGTGGTTTATATATTAAATTCAAAGGAGAAACAAAACATGGAAATTATGGAGCTTGCCGCTGAGCTTGGCAAAAAGATCAAGGACGACCCCAGACTCGTCGCACTCAAAAAGGCTGAGGAGGCTTACGAAGCTGACAAGGAGCTTCAGAAAATGATCATCGAATACAACGCTCAGTCCACCGCTATGACTGAGGCTTACAAGAATGAAAAGCATGACGACGAACTCATCAAGGCTATCGAAATGCGCATTAACACTCTCTATCACGCTATCGTTGAAAACGCAAACATGATCGCGTATCAGCAGGCGCAGGAGGTTGTTAACGCGTTCATGAACGAGGTCAACGGCGAAATTTCATTCCAGATCACGGGTCAGCGTCCCTGCTCGCACGACTGCTCATCCTGCCACGCTGACTGCGGACACAATCATTAAGAAAAGTTACCCGCGAAGCTTGGCTTTGCAGGTGATATCAAGCGTCTTTTTACAATTCTCACCTGCAAAAGCTCTTTTGCAGGTAAAAAACTCACGGAGGACTCTCGCTCATGACACCGATGATGCTGCAATATTTCTCAATCAAAGAAGAATATTCGGATTGCCTGCTCTTTTACCGTCTTGGCGATTTTTATGAGATGTTTTTCGACGATGCGATCGTCGCTTCAAAAGAGCTTGAGCTGACGCTGACGGGACGCGACTGCGGTGAGCCCGAGCGCGCTCCGATGTGCGGAGTTCCGTTTCATTCCGCTGATTCGTACATTGGCAAGCTGATCGATAAGGGTTACCGCGTTGCGATCTGCGAGCAGGTTGAGGACCCTGCATCGGCAAAAGGGCTTGTCAAGCGCGAGGTTATAAGGGTCGTAACTCCCGGAACGGTTGTCGATTCGGGACAGCTCTCGGAAAAGCTTAACAACTACATTGCATCGATCAGCATTGTTGACGGGCGTGTCGGAGTATCCTTTGCGGATGTTTCAACGGGTCAGCTTTTTGCTACGATTTTCGAGGGAAATGCAAGATTCACCCGTCTTTCAAGCGAGCTTGCCGTTTATAAGCCGAGCGAGGTTATTATTCCCGGTTCGATTTCGGAGCTTTATGAGGCAGGCACGCTTATTAAGGATCGCCTTGGCTCGTCGGTGCTTCAAAATCAGGCTGCGCGTTACCGCGAGGCTGCTTGCCGTGAGATTTTGGATCTTGAGCTCGGACGTGAGTTTGTTCCAAACGATTCAAATATGCCGATACTTCTTGCCGCGGGCTCGCTTATCGGCTACATCAAGGAAACTCAAAAAACCGACCTTTCCTATTTTTACGAAATACAGATTTACACAGACGGTCAGTTTCTTGACATGGATGTCGCAACACGCAGAAATCTTGAGCTGTGCGAAACCATGCGTTCGGGCGAGAAAAAGGGCTCGCTTCTTTGGGTGCTAGACCGCACGAAGACCGCTATGGGCGCAAGATTGCTCAGGGGCTGGGTAGAGCTTCCGCTTATAAATCTTTTCGATATTGAGCGCCGACTTGATGCCGTAAACGAATTATACGACGAGTTTATGCTTCGCGAGGAGCTTATGATACGTCTTAGTGACGTGCTTGACCTCGAGAGATTAACGACCAAGATAATCTACGGCACAGCAAACGGCAAGGATCTGAATGCGATAAATTCAACCTTCAGGATTCTTCCCGAGGTTAAAGGGCTGATGTCGGGTGTCTGCACAACAGAGCTCAGCTCGATTTTTGAGGAGCTTGATACACTTAGCGACCTTGAAGCGCTTATCACAACAAACATCTCCCCCGATGCGCCCTTCTCTGTTCGCGACGGTCAGATCATCGCGGATGGGGCAAACGAGGAGATCGACTATCTGCGCAGTGTCGTAAAAAATTCCTCAGAGATCATTCAGAACCTTGAAGCCAAGGAGCGCGAGCTGACGGGCATCAAGAATCTTCGAATCAAATACAACCGCGTTTTCGGGTATTACATAGAGGTAACACGCTCACAGCTAAGTCTTGTACCCGATCGCTATACGAGAAAACAGACAACCGCTAACTCGGAGAGATACATAACCGAGGAGCTCAAGGACACCGAGGCGACGCTTCTTGGCGCCGCAGACCGCTTGAATTCGCTTGAATATGATTTATTCCGCGAGATCTGCCAAAAGCTGACTGAAAATGTTTCGCGTATCAAGCACACATCGGAGCTTATTGCAAAGCTCGACTGCTTCTTATCGCTTGCGGATGTTGCTGTAAAGGGCGGATATGTTCGCCCGACTGTTGAAAGCTCTGACACGATAAGCATCACCGACGGACGTCATCCCGTTGTTGAAAAGTTCGTGGCGGACAGCTATTTTGTTCCAAACGACACTCATCTTGATACTCGTGACAACCGCTTAATGCTCATAACAGGTCCGAACATGGCTGGTAAATCGACCTACATGCGTCAGGTCGCGCTTATAACTCTGATGGCGCAAATTGGCTCGTTCGTTCCTGCAAAAGCTGCAACGATCGGAATATGCGACCGCATTTTCACTCGCGTCGGTGCATCGGACGACCTTGCGAGCGGTCAATCGACCTTTATGCTCGAAATGACCGAGGTTGCCAACATATTAAAAAATGCCACGAAAAACTCGCTCATCGTTTACGACGAGATCGGACGAGGAACCTCGACCTACGATGGAATGTCGATTGCACGAGCGATAGTTGAATTTACCGCGTCACCGAAGCTTTCGGCGAAAACGCTGTTCGCGACGCATTATCACGAATTAACCGCGCTCGAGGGAGTTCTTCCCGGCGTTGTCAACTACAATATCGCCGCTAAAAAGCGCGGCGATGATATCACATTTTTAAGAAAGATCGTTCGCGGCGGTGCTGACGACAGCTACGGAATCGAGGTTGCAAAGCTTGCGGGCGTTCCAAATTCGGTTATAAAGCGTGCGCGCGAAATTCTTGCAGAAATTGAATCGGGTGGTATACAGAAGCCACCTGTGCCTGAGAAAAAGGAGCCTGAGGAATCAACGGTTGAGCTTATGCTCGCGATGAGCGTTATCGAAACGCTCCGTGGCATGAGCATTGATACGCTGACTCCGATCGAGGCGATGAATGAGCTTTACAAGCTAAAGAAAATGCTGTCATAGTGCGTTCACGCGCTGACTTAACTAAAACATGAGAGAGGGTGCAATATGGGTATAATCAATCAGCTTGACTATGAAACTGCCAATTTGGTTGCCGCGGGTGAGGTCATTGACCGTCCTGCGTCAATTGTCAAGGAGCTGATAGAAAATTCGATAGATGCAGGTGCTACGCGTATTGTGCTCGAAATAAAAAATGGCGGAATTTCCTTTATTCGCGTGACGGATAACGGAAAAGGCATGGCTCGCGAGGATGTTCCGATCTCGATTTTACGGCATGCAACAAGCAAAATCAAAACAGGCGCCGACCTTAACGAAATTATGACGCTCGGCTTCCGAGGCGAGGCGCTCGCATCTGTTGCGGCTGTTGCAAAGCTTCGCATACGAACAAAGCGTCCTGAGGATGAAATGGGCACTGAGCTGTTTGTAGAACCCGGCTCACAGCCGATCATCACCGAGGCAGGTATGTCAGACGGCACTACGATAATTGTCGAGGAGCTGTTCGCGAACGTTCCGGCAAGGCGCAAATTTTTAAAGAAAGATCAGACCGAAGCCAACGCAGTTCAAGCCGTTTTCGAAAAAATCGCTCTTTCCTGCCCTCACATCAGCATGACGCTGATCGTTGACAATTGGAAGCGCATATACACGGTTGGCGACGGAAAGCTTGAGCACACGATTTACGGAGTTATGGGCTCCGACTTTTCGGGAAAGCTCATCGAAGTAAAAAGTGCCGACCCATCTCTTACGGGAAGCGGCAGGATGGGGATCCGAGTCCACGGCTTTATCGGAACTCCCGATAATGCTCGCTCGAACCGCAACCATCAATGCTTTTTCGTAAACGGACGGTTTGTTAAAAGCCGTTGCCTTTACGCCGCGCTCGAGCAGGCTTATTCGTCATACATAGCGTCGGAAAAATATCCCGCGTGCGTGCTCTTTGTTGAGATGCCGCCGAGCGAGGTTGACGTAAACGTTCATCCGACGAAGCTTGAGGTGAAGTTCGCAAACGAAAAAGAGGTTTTCGAATCGATGTACTACACGGTTCGTGGCGCGCTTGAAACAAAAATTCCCCGTCCGCTTATAATCGTTGATAAAAAACCGAGCCGAAATAACCCGATCAACGCGTTTGTTCCGATTGACGACAAAAGCGAGCCTGTCGAAAGGAAGTCCGTTTACAACAATCAGCGAAATGTCAAGCGCGGGCAGATCTCATGGGCTGACCTCATAAACAAGCCGACCGAGCAGGAGCCGCAAGTACCAAGTCCACATCTGTCGCATCTCAAAGGCGAGCTTGCAAGCTCAATAAATAACGAGAAAGAATCACTAAGGCAAACGGAGCAGGAACCCTCAAGGTATGCCGAGGCTGAATCAAGCCAAAGTGCTGACGCAAAAGAAAGCGCTCACAATGACAAGTTAAACAAAGCGGTTTATGAAACGGTCGAGGTTAAATCTCCCGAGGATATCCCGAAGAACAACGTTCAGACAAATTATTGGGCAGAGCTTCCGCGCTCGCTCGATGAGGGAATGACCGCTCGCTACAACAGAAAAACAACTCAGGCGCCGCCTCAGCAAATGGTGCTCGGAGAGCTTCCGACCGAGGTTGAGCTATCGCCGAGCGAGCCGCATCAAGGCTCTGACGGTATTCCCTCCTACGGGACAATCACTACCGAGCCCAAACCTCATTATGAAAGCCGTGAATCGGACGACACAATAAAAACGGAACCACAAGAATCAAAATCCCCCGTCGAATTCCGCATAATCGGAGAGGCTTTTCTCTCATACGTTTTCGTTGAGGTTGAGGATAAGGTGCTTATTATCGACAAGCACGCGGCTCACGAACGGATAATTTTCGAGGAGCTTCGCGCGAATCGAAGCTTTGAGCATGTCGGCTCGCAAATAATGCTTGTTCCGATCGAAGTAACGCTTTCGGGAGAGGAAATGTCTGCGATATGCGATTATGAGGATGATATTCGCGCGCTCGGCTTCGAGTTTGGCACAAACGATATGCGAAGACTTACCGTTTCTGCAATTCCAATTGGAATTGAAGCCTCGGCTGTTCCCGATATGATTGTCACCATCGCCGACAGACTTGCAAACGGAACGGGAAATGCTGAGATCTCACGCGATATTCTCTTTGACAAGGCGCTCTATCAAGCTGCCTGCAAGGCGGCAATCAAAGCAGGACGCGATGAGGATATCGGTCACATAAAATGGATCATCAACACGCTTTTGACGCATGATTACATCAAGGTTTGCCCTCACGGCAGGCCTGTGGCATTTGAGCTGACCAAATCTCAGATCGAGCGTCAGTTTAAACGCAGTTAATTATTAAGCTTGTTATAAAGCTTGACAAGTACACGAAAGGAAAGCCCTCGCATCGCGAGAGCTGATAGATTTAATGTTTACTTTACTAAAACAAGAAGGCAAGGCTCGACGCGGACGCTTTGAAACCGTCCATGGCACGATCGAAACACCCGTTTTTATGAATGTCGGCACATGCGCCGCTATTAAAGGCGGTATTTCGACAATGGATTTAAAGGATGTCAACTGTCAGGTTGAGCTTTCGAACACCTACCATCTCCATCTTCGCCCCGGCGATAAGCTGATTCACGACATGGGCGGTATACACAAGTTCTTCAATTGGGACAAGCCTGTGCTTACCGATTCGGGCGGATTTCAGGTATTCTCGCTTGCTCAGCTTCGCAAAATCAGCGAGGAGGGCGTTCGCTTTGCATCTCATATTGACGGTGCGCGAATCTTCATGGGTCCCGAGGAGAGCATGCAGATCCAATCCAACCTCGCATCGTCTATAGCTATGGCTTTTGACGAGGGTATTGAAAATCCTGCGGAATATCGCTACACCAAGGAGTCTATCGCACGCACGACACGCTGGCTCGTTCGCTGCAAGAATGAAATGGCACGCCTCAATTCCCTGCCCGAAACGATCAACAAAAATCAGCTTTTATTCGGCATCAACCAGGGCTCGACCTATTCGGATCTTCGCGTTGACCATATGAAAGCGATCGCCGAGCTTGAATGCGACGGATATGCGATCGGCGGTCTTGCGGTTGGCGAAACTGCTGAGGAAATGTACACGACTATTGATGTTGTCGAGCCGTTCATGCCTAAGGATAAGCCGAGATATTTGATGGGCGTCGGAACTCCCTGCAATCTTCTTGAGGCTGTATGGCGCGGAATCGACTTCTTCGACTGCGTTATGCCGAGCAGAAATGCCCGCCACGGAAACATTTTCACATGGCATGGCAAAATGAATCTGTTAAACGAAAAATACGCGCGCGACCCTCGCCCGATTGACGAAAACTGCGGCTGTCCCGCATGCCAGGCATACAGCCGTTCCTACATTCGCCATCTTTTTAAGGCAAAGGAAACACTCGGAATGCGCCTTGCCGTTCTGCACAACCTCTATTTCTACAACGAGCTCATGCAAAAAATCCGCGATGCGCTTGATGCAGGCGAATACGAATCCTTCTATCGCCATTATCGCACTATTCTCGGCGAGCGCAGCGAGAGCTGATCAAAAAGCTATCAAGCATAAGAAAACCGCCCGTGTGGGCGGTTTTTCTCTACAGTTTAACCGTTATATGCTTTCCATCTGCGGTCTCCACCTCGGCGAAAGTCCAATTAGGATGCAGTTGTTTCGCTTTTTTAATCTGACGTAAAAGTGGCAGTACGGGAAGATCGATTCCCTCTTTTTTCAGGACATTTTTGCCAACAATCAGTGCGGCAGTCATGGAGCATGGAACAATAAGTTTGTATTTTCCTGAAACAATTTTTACAGTCATTCCACAAATATTTCAACGGTGTCACCACCGGCAGATTCCACCTCAATCAGCTTACCGATAAAGCCTTGATCGATCATTGAAAATATCTGATCCCAATCCATGCCTTTAATCAGATTCGTTCCGCCAACATTGATGAAATCGCCGGATGAGGCAAGACCGCTTTCAATGGCAGTCTTGATCAGTGGAAGAGGCAGATTGCAATTTACTTTATCCCCTCTGTGTAAAAGTACGTGAATGCGAAGCATCATCTGTTCAGTCGGCTTGCGGTGTTCCGGTGGAACTAACTGTACCTCCGGAGAGGCTTCACCTGTGAGAAGTGTGTCGGTCGACACCCCCAAAAGCTTTGCCAGCGTGGGAAGCAGCGATATGTCCGGACAAGAGTTGTCACATTCCCATTTGCTCACTGCCTGGGCGGTTACGTTTAACTTTTCTGCAAGCTCCTCTTGAGTTAATCCACGCTCACGGCGCAGGGCAGCAATTCGGCTTCCGATTGTTTGATTCATTGTGTATACCATCCTTTCTTTATGATGGTTTCATTATAGCATATAAAATGCCGGTGCAACAGCGACAGACGGTTGCACCGGCTCAACCATTCGTTGTATTTCTACCCAACCAACAGTTTACTTCAGCATATTTCAGTGATTGATATCAAAGTCCGCTCTGAACAGAGTAGTTAGGAGCTTCCTTAGTGATATTGATGTCGTGCGGATGAGATTCGCGAAGTCCTGCGCCTGTGATGCGAACAAACTGACCGCGCTCCTGAAGCTCGGCAACAGTCGGGCATCCGCAGTAGCCCATTCCTGAACGAAGTCCGCCGATGAGCTGGAATACTGTATCGGAAAGCGGACCCTTGTAAGGAACGCGTCCTTCAACTCCCTCGGGTACGAGCTTGCGCGAATTCTCTTGGAAATAACGGTCCTTGGAGCCGTTTTCCATAGCTGCGAGAGAGCCCATTCCACG
>JAZNMQ010000005.1:0-21744 GCA_045579745.1 Candidatus Flemingiibacterium sp.
TCACTCCGCTTTAATGTGTCAAAAAATCCTCCGACTCATAGTATATAGTAGAGAGCAAGCCAACGGCAACTCTCAAAACGCGGATTCGTTCGCATTATTTGGAGGTTTTTATGAACAACTGTCTGTGCAACATCTTTGATGACAAGTGCATCTGGATTATCATTATCGCGCTTCTCATTCTCTTTAGCTGCAACAACGGCTGCGGCAACGGCTGTGGCTGCAACAACGGCTGTGGTGGCTATAGCGGATGCGGCGGCTGCGGCTGCAACTAATAGCCTGAAAAATAGGTTCAGGAGCTGTTGCACTTAGGTGCAACAGCTCCCATAAAATACAGCTTGTCACCCACCAGGGGTTCCATTTTTGCGTGCTTTGCACACAAAAACCGCAGTATTTGGGCGCATTCGCGCCCGAGGCTGTTGCAAGTTGAAAACTTGCAACAGCCCCCTTTTTTATGATTTTGGTTTTCCTTTAAAGAACAGCGCGGCTATCCATGCAAGAAAGATCGAGGCCGTGATGCCTGCCGCAGTCGCAGTCAAGCCTCCGGTCAGCGCACCAATGAGTCCCTTTTCGGTTACTGCCTTCTGAACGCCCTTTGCAAGCGAATAACCAAATCCCGTCAGAGGAACGGTCGCGCCTGAGCCTGCAAAATCAACAAGCGGCTCATAAGCACCGATTCCCGTAAGAATTACGCCTGCGACAACATGAAATACAAGGATTCTCGCCGGAGTCAGCTTAGTTCGGTCAATTAGAATCTGCGCGATAACGCAAATCGCGCCTCCGACGATAAACGCCCAAACAAATTCAAGAAGTTTATCCATTTTGCTCCTCCGTCGTAATATGAACAAGATGCGCGATTCCGGGTATAGTCAAGCCCTGCTGAATGCTTGCGGTATTCATCATCGCACCGGTTGCAAGAATCAGAATATCGGTAAGCTTTGAGCGTTTAAGCTCGGGTAAAATATGCGCGCCGAGCACAGTAGCACAGCATCCGCAGCCCGAGCCGCCTGCGTGAACATCCTGCTTTTCGCGGTCGTAAATCATGAGCCCGCAGTCCCGATGAACACCCGAAATATCAATACCGTCGGCTTTTAGCAGATCTGCAAGTATTCCGCTTCCCTCGAAGCCGAGGTCGCCCGTGAAGATTGCGGAAAAATCTGACGGCGCCTTTCCCGATTCATTAAAATAGCGTCGGAGCGTATCATACGCCGCCGGTGCCATCGCCGCGCCCATATTAGCCGGATCATTTATACCCTTGTCGCAGACACGGCCCGGTAAGACCTCGCATATATAAGGCGGATCGCTGTGTGCCTCAACGATTATCGCCGCAGAGCCTGTAACCGTCCACTGCGCTGTCGGAGTTCGCTGACCTCCGTATTCAATCGGAAAGCGGAACTGCCGCTCAGCCGAGCAGTTATGCGACGAGGTAACAGCCGCGACGCGCTTATATTTCCCCGAATCAACAAGCATCGAGCCGAGCACAAGCCCCTCGGCAATGGTTGAGCACGCCCCGAACAGTCCGAAAAACTGCGCATCAAAATTTGCAAGCCCGTATCCGCTCGAGGTACATTGGTTTATAAGATCCCCCGCAAAAATCGCATCAATATCGCCAATTTTCAAGCCGCACTTATCGAGTGCGAAGTTCATCGCAATTCTCTGCATCTCGCTTTCTGACTGCTCCCAGGTTGGCATCCCGAATGTTTCCGAGGTGTCATAGAGGTCAAATGCGTAGCCGAGCGGTCCCTCGATCTCCTTTTTTCCAACAACCGTACCTGCCGATTTTATCGATGGCAAATTGTTTAATTTAATTATTCCCTGTCCCATCAAAGCACCCCGTTTTCGCTTGCGCGAAGTTTTTTTGTTTTTGTATTATTTGGCTCTATTATTCTCGATGATCTACTATGCCAGGTCTTGATTTTGAGAAAAAATCACATGCTCATAAAATAATAAATCACGCCGTAGATCACCGATGCGATCGTGCCGTACATGATCACAGGCCCTGCAACCGTGAAAATTTTCGCACCTACGCCGAGAATAAAGCCCTCGGCTTTTGTGTCAATCGCAGGCGAAACCACAGCATTGGCAAATCCCGTAATCGGCACAAGCGTTCCAGCACCTGCAAACCTTGCAATATTATCGAATATGTTGAGCGCGGTCAATACTGCCGCAATGAATACGAGCGAAACGGGAACGAGCATTTTCACGACCTCTTCCGTCGCGCCAAGCCATGAATAAAGCTCGTGCAGACCTTGTCCGATCACGCAAATCCCCCCTCCGACAATGAATGCCTTCGCGCAGTCTGCTCCGAGATTTGATTTTGCCGCACGCTTCTCAACGTATTTTTTGTATGTTTTATCATCCATCTTCATAAAAATACCCTCCCTTGGTTTTTAGTAGCATGCCCAAAGGGAGGGTATTTATTCATATTTGATTATATAAATGTATCATCTACGGGAATTCCTGCAATCAGCCCGTTTTCCCCACGCTGTCGCGTCGGAATCTGAGCTCTGCTGTCGGATCTTTCCCTCGGCACATCAAAATCGAACACCGCTTTGCCGTCCTGAAGCTTCAGGCGTGCCTTGAAAGCATTGCCTTTTTTTGAAATAAAGCCGTCGAGAGGCTCAGTTTTGCCGTTTTCGAGAAGCGAGCGCATCTCGCCGATCGATATCACACGCCCGAGAATTGTCGAATTAACCGTAAATTTACAGCCGTTAACCTTATAATTTGCGCATCCGTAGCCAAAGCGCGTGCGTCTTACCTCGCCGCCGCAGATCGGGCAAACACCGACCAAATCTCCTGCAAAGCCGATAGAATCAGGACTGTTCGCCATTGAAAAAACTTCGGATATCTCACGCTCGGCGATAGCTGTCGCATCCTTGACGGAGATTTCGCCGCGATACACCCGCTTTAAAGCCTTACCGAGCTCAGCGGTTTTGTATTTGTCCATGCCGATTCCCATTCCGCCGAGAGAATCTACCAAAAACTCACCTGCAGGAAGTATGGTGTAAACATCCTTTTTCAGCTGAATGTATTCGGAGTGACGCGCATTATCGATGATCTGCGTGCGAGTTGCCTCTGTTCCGAGCTCCAGGCCTTCAAAAATCGCACGGTATTCCTCGGCATCATCCGCATCATCATCGTTTTTCGCAAGGTCCTCGCGAAAGGGATTTTTCAGATAGTTATTGAGCGTTTCTATAGTATAATGCTTGGGCGGAGTCGACTCCTTTTCAGTCGGCTGAAAGTCAATAGCGACCGATTCGCCTTTTTTAAGCGACGGCAGGATCTTATCCTTTGTCGTATAGTCGTCGTATTTTGTCCAGCCCTTCTCGACCATCACAGTTCCCTTTAAGGTAAACTCCTCGCCGCCCGATTTTGGATTTCCTACCGCAATTTTAATTTCCGTGCGGTCAACAATACAGTCAGCCGCGCAAAATACTGCGGCAAATCGGCGCATAATAGCTCCGTAAACCTTTGCTTCGTCGGGAGAAAGGCGCGATTTGTCGGGAAGCTTTGTCGTTGGGGTGAGTGCTGAATGGGCTTCGATCTTGCTGTCGTCGAAAATCTGCTTGGTTTCCTTAAAGGCGATGTCATATCCGAGCCTTGATACCGCTCCGACCACGCGCTTTATTTTATCCTTTTCAGCCGTTGCAAGATACTCAGAGTTTGTACGCGGATATGTAACATATCCCTCCTCATACAGCTTTTGGAGTATCTCAAGGCTTTGATTCATCGACATCTTGTATTTTTTTCCGAGGAAGCTCTGAAGCTTTGTCAGCGACCAAAGCTTACCAGGTGAGAGCTTGTCCTTTTTGCGTTTGACAGCGCTTACAGTCGCTCCGAGCGAATTGTATTCGGCGCATTTCGCCATGCAGGCTTCGATTGAATTTTTATCGAATTTCTGCTTTGAAAGAAGCTCGATCGCCTCGCCGTTTGTAATCGCATTTGAGCGCGGCTGATAATATTTTTCGGGCACAAACGCTCGTATCGCGCGGTCACGCTCGCAAATAGCACGAACTATCGGTACGATAACCCGTCCAACTCTAAGAAGCGCACCCGAACGGAGCGTTGCAAATCGCGTCAGATTGATTCCATACAGCCAATCGATGTATGTTCGCGCGAAGCCTTCGTTCGCAAGCTTGTCATATTCCGCTTCAGGCGGCGGATCAGATGCCGCCGCAACGATCGTTTCGGGCGTTTGGTCGGGAAGCCAGAGCCTGCAAAGACGCTTACCGTTCACGCTGAATGCGTCAGACGGCTTGAGCCCGAATGCGACCATTATGCAGAGTCGGACGATGATTTCGCCCTCTCTGTCCGAGTCGCCTGCGTTTATGATCGTATCGACATCCGAGCGATGGCAGAGCTGCTTAATTATTTCGAACTGCTTCTTTACTCCGTCGTCACCGCCGCGAATTGTATAGCAGAATTCATCAGGAAAGCACGGCAAGCCCTCCATCGTCCATTTCGATTTCGGCTTGCCGCCTGTGTAATATTCTATATCCGCAAGTGAAAACAAATGTCCGAATGCCCATGTCACGAGATAATCTCCGACGCTTAGGAATCCGTTTGCCCTTTTCACATCGCCGAGCGCCGCCGCGATAGACCTCGCAAGGCTCGGCTTTTCTGCGATAATCAGCTTCATATCAGACCCGCGTTTCTGAGAACGAACGTGCCGACGAACAGCGTGAACACGCTCATCAGGGTTGAGATCAGCAGGATCTGTCCTGCAAGCTCATGGTCGCTTTTCATCTGCTTTGCCATTATGTAGCTCGAAACCGAAGCCGGGCTTCCGAACTGTATCATGATAACACCGAGCGCAACTCCGCGGAAGCCTAAAAGTATGCCAAATAAGCAGGCAGCGAAAGGCAGGAAGATCGTTTTAATCGAAGCAGAGCCAAGCGTCAGCGCGAATCTTCCCTTGAAGGATTCGAGCTTGAAGGTCGCGCCAAGGCTGATAAGCGCAAGCGGTGTCGCCATTCCTGCGAGATAATCAAGGCTTCGCTCGGCAAGAAGCGGAAGCGAAAGTCCTGTGAGCTTCCAAAGAAGACCAAGCACGATAGCTATTATCAGCGGATTGGTTACAACGGTTTGGGAAATTCGAAGTGCGAGCTGTTTTTTAGTGAGCTTTACATCGGCAGGCGCATAAATACTGAGTATTACGACTGCGAGCGAATTGAAAAGCGCAACGATAAATGGCAAAACAAATGCCATCGTAGAGCGTCCATCAGCTCCGAACATATTTTCGGCTAATGTGATTCCGATAATTGCAGTATTGGCGCGGTATGCACCCTGAATGAATGCGCCTCGCTTAGCGTTATCCTTCAGGAAAAGCGGCACAATCAGAGTTGGCAGCAAAAACGAGAGAATTACCGCTACAATACAGAAAACGAGCAATTTCGGATCAAATTTATTGCCGATATCAGCCATAGCAAGGTCGACGAACAGCAAGCACGGCAAGCATAATTTAAAAACAAGCTTATCCGCCGCCGCAAGGAAGCCTTCATTAAGAAGCTTCATCCTGCCAAGCACTGCACCGACAACGGTAAGTACAAAGATAGGTGCAACCGAATTAAGGCTGAACAGCAAGCTTTCAAGCATAAGTGCCTCCTTGATTAATGTAAAAATTCAGGCAAAAACTCCGCAGATACGTTTTTAGTGACAAACGACTTTATAGTTTCAAGATCCCACTTTTTAAGCGTATTTGACTGACCAAACACATGAGTTCCGTGAAGCTTCGCCATCTCCTCGGTATAATCCTCGAGGCGATAGACCTGAAGCCCGAGTCTTTCCATATTATAGTGTATAACGATTGGGTCAAGAAGCGGATTTTCTATCGAAATCTCGCCGTTTTTATTTTTTACGATGTCAAAGGTCGCAAGTCCTCCGACAAGGTTGCGGTTGTTATACTGAGTTGAGATAAAGCTTCCGACCGAGAAGATAACAAGCGTTTTAGTTTCATCAGGCGCGGTGTACCACTCAATTGGCTGTATAACATGAGGGTGCATTCCGATTATTACATCAGCTCCCGCGTCGGTTATAGACTGAGCAAGTCTTCTCTCGGAAGCTGATGGAATGTGGCTGTTTTCGTTTTCCTGTCCCCAGTGCATTACAACAAACACGAGGTCCGCCTTCTCACGGGCTTTTTTTGTCATTGCGACAACCTCAGCCTCGTCTGTGTACGGGATGTACATCTCGCTTGTTGCAGGGAGCTTCATATTATTCGTATCATAAGTATACGAAATAAATGCTATTGAAATTCCGTCCTTTTCGACCACGCGGATGTTTTCGTAATCCTCACGATTCTTATATCCGCCAAGCATGGTTATCGGCTGAGAGCCCCAGAATTCGAGCGAGCCCTTATAGCTTCTCTCACCCTTATCGAGCATGTGGTTGTTGGCAACATTGATTATGTCAAATCCGAGCTCAACCAGCGTTTCTCCTGCCGCCTCGGGAGAATTGAAGTTCGGGTAACCTACGATACCGAGTGAATCTCCTCCAACCGGCGTTTCCTGATTAATAAACGCAAGATCGGCATCAGCAATAACATCAGCAACTCCATCGTACATATCAATGAAATTATAGCTCTCACCGGCTTTAGCTCTCGAGCGCGCATCGAGAAAAACATTCTCGTGGATAATGTTATCTCCCGCAACGAGGAATTTTATCACAGTCGAGTCATCGACAGGTGTGACAACACTTGGGGTATCGGGACGAGCTGTGGTATCATCCTCATGACGGACAGTTGTATCAGGCGTGGAATCGCTGTCCGTGGGCACCTCAACTCTGATCGGATTTGATTCCGATTCATCGGGCTCGGTTACAAGCCCGTGGTGATCATTTTCATCCACTGAGCCGCATCCGCCGAGCATTGTCAAAGCAAGTAAAAGTGCAAGCAAGGTTTTAGTTTTTCTAAGCATTATTTTTTCTCCGCTGAGCAAGGTGATTTAAAAAACTTTTCAAGGTCAGCTGCCCATCTGCCCTCGGAATCCTTTGAAAATCCGAGCCATTTAATGAGCTTCTCATCGCAGTCCGCCTCAAAATAAGCATAGTGAATACCGTGAAGGTCAATGAAATTCATCGTCTGTCTGCCCATGATGAACATAGCCTCGGTATCATCGGTGCCCTTTGCCTTTGCAAGGCTGACGATATGAGCCTCTCGCCCAAGGCTGAACTGACAGATTCCGACAAATTCGCCCTCGATCTCGACATCGTTGACATCAGGCTTCAGCCATGCGCCATAGGCAAGGCAATCGGGATCATATTCGACATTGCAGCGATTAGCAAGCACCTCTTGAAGTGCTTTGTCCTGTATCGGTTTGATTATCAGCATAATAATTTCTTCCTTAATATATTATCTTCTCGGTTTTCTTTGAGAAGTCTTTTTCGAGCCGGTATTTTTTAAATATTCCACCTGCGATTTTGTCAGATGACGCCAAGCTCCGGATTTTAAATTTTCAAGCTTGATGTCACCGATGGCAACGCGCGTCAGCCGAAGCACCTCAAGTCCGCAAAGCTCACACATCTTGCGTATCTGACGGTTTCTTCCCTCATATAGCTCCATACGAAGGACTGTGCTGTCATTACGAGCGCCGTTTTTCATCGTGCGAATCGATGTCTTGACAGGCTCAATTGTATAACCGTCGATTTCAAGCGGAGATGAGAGCTTTTTAACCGTCGAAAGCTCGACCCTGCCCGCAACCTCGACGTGATATATTTTCGGTATCGAATGACGGGGATGCGTAAGCTTCATCGCAAGCTCACCGTCGTTTGTAAGCAGCAGCAATCCGTCCGAATCCATATCAAGACGTCCGACGGGGTAAATTCGCTCTCCGACATCACGGCAAAGGTCAATAACCGTTTTGCGGCCCCGTTCATCCGACACGGTGGTAACATATCCGCGCGGCTTATTAAGCATTATGTAAATGTATTTTTTGAATCCGATTTTGATGATCTCGCCATTATATTCAACGGTATCCGTTTCGGGGCAGATTTTCTGCCCGATAACGGCAATTTCACCGTTTACGCGCACCGCGCCGCGAGAAATTTCTTTCTCAGCGGCACGACGACTCATAAGTCCTGCGTCGGCAAGATATTTTTGCAAACGAAGTTCTGTCATTTTAATTAAAAATCTTTTCTAATATATTTTTCTTATATTTCACTCTTTCGGTGCCAAGCTCCGCATAAAGTGCAACCTCTCCGAGGATTTCACCGTCACATGTGAAAACTATGCGGCCAACCCTCTCGCCCGATTCTATCGGAGCCCACAAGAACTGCGCAAGCTCAATTTTCCGTGTGATCTCGCCGCTTCCCTTTGGAAGCACGAGCGATAATCCCTCGTGGTTTCTGACAATTATATCGGATGCTTCCCCACCCTCGCACGGAACGACGATCGCGGATTCATACGGCTCGATAAGCGTTCTTCTCTCGAGCGTTTCAAATCCGAGATCGAGCATTTGCGAATGGTCGCGCCAATCGTCGGGCGCATTAAGCGTAACCGCGATAAGCATCATCCCATCGCGCTCTGCCGCAGAAACAAGGCATCTTCCGCTAAGCTTTGTAAAGCCTGTTTTTACGCCGACAGCCCCGTCGTACATACTAAGCAAACGGTTATGATTGTGAAGCAGCCGCACGCCATCTCCGACATCAATTCGATGAGTTTTTGTTGAAGCTATCGACCTGAAGGTATCGTTTTGCATGGCGTTAGCCGCAAGCAGGGCAAGCTCTCTGGCTGTTGTATAGTGCTCCTCGTCGTAGAGTCCGTGCGGATTTTTAAAATGTGTGCTTGATAGCCCAAGCTCAGCCGCTTTTTGGTTCATAAGCTCAGCAAAGCCCTCGATCGAGCCTCCGAGCTCATATGCAATAGCCGCCGCCGCGTCATTCGCACTTTCGAGCAAAAGAGCATATACAAGCGATTCAAGCGTCAGCTTATCCCCTTTTGCAAGATAGATCGAGCTTCCCTCAACGGCGATCGCCGAGGGCGAAACCTCAACAACTCGATCGAGCTTCCCCGATTCTATTGCAAGAAGCGCCGTCATTATCTTGGTCGTGCTTGCCATTGGACGCATGGTATCTGCATCCTTTTCATAAACGATCCTACCGCTCGACGCTTCGAGCACTATCGCTGAGCTTGCCGATAAATCAAGTGCAGAGATGTTTATCGACGAAAGAATGATTATTGTAATTAATCCTATTAAAAATTTGCGCATAAGATCCTCCGATGCTTTTTTATAAGCTAAGCAATTGTTAATCTACACAATTTATCGCCCGAAGGGCGATTTACAATTGAAATGCGTCGCTCAGGCGGCTCTGCCGACTGAAAAGACACCTTCTGGCGGCGATAGGTCGCCGCCCCGAGGGCTGCCACGAGCCTCGGAAAGCCCCGCCGCAGCGGATTTCAATTGCAAAACGTAGTTTTGCAATTGCCTATTTTTTATAAGCATTTGTCGGACGGATCCTTATATTCGTGTTAAGTTATTCCTCGGTTGGCTCGCTTTTTTCAGCTTCCTCGGATTTATTCTTGTCGTCAGACTTTTTGTCCTTTTTGAAGATTGCAACGATCTTCGAAACGACATCAGGAGATCTTTCGATCATGTTTGCGATTGAGTCGATCTTGTCGCCTGAGCCCGCGGAATTAGGGCCGACATTCAGAAGCTGAACGTTTCCTGTAGGAGAGATTACGAGGAATCCAACCGGCTGAACTGTTACACCTGTTCCGCCGCCTCCGCCGAAGTTGGAATTTGCGGTAGGCTTTTGCTCGGGGGAATCCTTTTTCGCATTCTTTCCAATGTAATCAACTCCGCCGGATGCAAAACCAACCATAACCTTTGAAACGGGAATGACGGTTGTTCCGCCGGGTGTGTTGATGGGTGTACCGATGATGGTGTTTGCGTCCACCACATTTTTGATTTGTTCGAGCGAGGTTTGGATAATGTCCGAAATCTTGTTTTCTGCCATTTTCATGACCATGACCTGCAAAGGCAGGTCTACCTTTCTGCCCTGTTGGGCTTATATTTTTGCTCGACCGTTTTGGAGCACGTCCAAATACAGTCAAAGGCTGTAACCCGGTACTTTTCCGAGGTGCTTTAACAAAATATTTTTCCGTTTTTACGGTTAATTTTCAATGTAATTACGCTTTTAAATAAGCGATCGCCGATCTTATCAGAATATCAAAAAGCTGCCACAGTCTGAAGGAGAGTGTAATATCCACCTCCGAGCGTGTTTTCTGGCTCGTAAAATCTGTCGTCACAGAGATGTTTTCATAAAACGCTTCATCTTTTGGAATCGTCAGATGCGTGCAGTTATAAAGAAGCTCGAGCAGACACTGCACACCGCCGCAAACCGCACCGTAAAGTACAGCCGTGCTCGCCGCATCCTCAGTTGCGATTATTATTACCAAGCGCCTAAGATCAATTCGCAGATGATGTCCGAATCGGGAAATAAATACCTTTATGACTTCGGTAAGCTTTCCCAAAAGCCCCAGAATATCGCGCTTCGGCTTCTCGTCTGCAGACTCACCCTCGCTTATCTCGGCTTGCTTTTTTGCATCCTTTTTCTGCTGCTTTGCTAATTTTTTAGCCTCCGCCTTAGCTTGTCTGAGCTCGGCTTTAGCTTGATTTTTTCTGAATTTTTTTATTTTGTAATCGGAAAGCCTCAGCTTTTTTTCCTTATTCGGAAAGAGCTTGATCTTAAAAAAGCCTACGCCGACCGACAGTGCCATATCGTCGATAAAGCTCACACGCACAGAAAGCTTGAGCGTGACGACAATTATAATTATCGCCGCGGCAATCAGCCAGCCCATGACCTACACATCCTTCCCGAAAATTTGATTTGGTGCGACTATTCTAATTTTCTTCCTCTTGCTTTGGAAGCTCAACCGTCGCGAACAGCTCAACCGACGGAAGCTCCTCAATCGAGCTGATTCCGAACACACGCAGAAAATCATCCGTCGTTCTGAACAGCGCAGGCTTTCCGGGGGCATCAAGCCTTCCGCAAACCTCAATCATTTTTTTGTCGGTGAGATTATTGACCGCATAGGTTGAATCTATACCGCGAACCGTTTCAATATATGAGCGTGTAACCGGCTGATGATATGCGATTATAGCAAGTGTTTCAAGCGAGCTTCGCGATAGATTTCCGCCCTGCTTGACACCGAGTGCCATTCTTATTTTGTCAGCGTACTGCTCCTTTGTGCAAAGCTGGCAGGCTTCCTTGAAGCAGATAAGGCGTATTCCACGCTCCGATGCCTCGTATTCGCCCTTCATTTCGTCAAGGATCTCCTTTAGCTCATCATCCGAGATCTCACAAACAGCGCACAGCTTTTCATACGAAAGTGGATAGCCTGCGGCAAAAAGCACTGCTTCAAGTATAGCTTTCACTTGTTCCTTGTCCATTGACCACGCTTCTCCTTTCGTGAATTAGGCTGATTTTGAAATCCTCCGCTCCGTCAAAGGACGCATCATCAATCGGACGCAGAGTAACACGGTTTTTCTTAATAAGCTCGAGCACGGCGAGAAATGTCGCTATCAGCTCGCTTCGGGTTTTCGCCGTAAGCAGGATCGATGTATAAAGCATATCGCCATGTCGTACAAGATGGCGGATAACTCCGAAAATCTTTCCGCTGACGGGTACTATCGGATCGCGCAAAATACGATCAAACGGCTTTGTTGCGCGGTCAAGGTTAGCCTTGTCGATCGAATCCTTGTCCATAGCGCGAAGCATCGAGAGCATTACCCGTCTGAGTGCCTCGGGATTGTGCTGCTCAAGTCTGCCAGAATCGGGCTTTACCTCATCGGTATCCTTAATAAATCTGCCCGAATACTGCTCGAACTGTCCCGAAAGGTAAGCCGCCGCCTGCTTCATTTTCTGATACTCGGCAAGAGCCGCCGCAAGCTTTTCACGCGGATCCTCTGTTTCAGCTTCAGGCTTAGGCAGGAGCATTTTGCTCTTGATGAGCATGAGCTCGCTCGCCATGACGATAAACTCGCCCGCGACCTCCATATCCATAGACTGCATATATTCAATATGCTCCATATACTGCTCAAAAATGAGCGATATCGGAATATCGGTTATCTGAACCTTATTTTTATCAATGAGCGACAGCAGAAGATCAAGCGGTCCCTCAAACGCTTCAAGCTTGTAATTTATACTTTCCAAATTTCACCACAACCTGCAAAGCAGGTCTACCCCTCTCAAAAACTAAGGTGAATGTGACGGTCGATGTCCCTCGCTGTATTTATCCGAAGAAAGGCAAAAGCTCCCATAGCCATTGCATTCCGTTCGATATTGCATAAGATGCAAAGGTGAGCGGATAGTCAAGTATGCCGAAAACGAGCAGAAGCATGATTCCAAGCGACAAATATCGCTCATACTTCATAACTCCGAAATAGATCTTGTCGGGAAGCACCGCCCAAAGCACTCGTGAGCCATCAAGCGGCGGAACGGGAATGAAGTTAAAAATCGCCAATGTGATGTTCATAAAGTGAAACGAGAAAATAAAGTTCATCGATACGTTGATAAGATTAATCTCGAATTCACTCGTCGGCAAATAAACTCCAAACTCCAAACAAGCAAGCAGAATTTCAAACGGGAGCAAAATAACAAACGCCAAAAGCAGGTTAGCTATCGGTCCCGCAAGTGCGGATAAAGCCATTCCGCGTCTTGGATTTTTAAAGTTTCGCACATTGATCGGCACAGGCTTTGCCCATCCGAAGCGAAACAAAAGCATACACAAAAATCCGATAGGGTCAAGATGACAAAGCGGATTGAGCGAAAGCCGCCCCCTCTCGTCAGCCGTATTATCGCCGAGCTTCTTTGCGACCCATCCGTGCGCAACCTCGTGAAAGGTCAGCGCGATGATAACGATAATCAGCCGCTGCAGAAGCTCCATGACGGTCTGTCCGAGGTTTGAAAAATCAAGTCCGCCAATCATAATTTGAGCAGCCTCGAAATTTCAGAAAAGATCTCATTTTTTCCCGATCCGTCAAGTGCTGAAAACGGGATAATCGTGACATCCTCACCTATGAGCGGATGCGCCCGAAGTGCTTCAAGCGCGGCATTCTTGTCGGTTTTATTGAGCTTGTCGGCTTTTGTCGCTATTACGGCATACGGGATTTCGTTCTGATTTAAAAAGTCGAGCATCATCTCATCATCCGCAGTCGGTCCGACCTTCAGATCGATAAGCTGAGCTACCGCCTTCATTGTTCCTGCGGTAAAATAGGAATCGGTAAGCTTTGACCATTTGTCTTTGTCCGCAGGAGCGCGCTTTGCAAAGCCGTAGCCCGGCAGGTCTACAATATAGAATTTTTTATCGATGCGGTAAAAGTTTATCGTTATGGTTTTTCCGGGAGAGCCGGAAACTCTGGCAAGGCTTTTTCTGCCTGCAAGCTTGTTTAAAAGCGAGCTTTTGCCAACATTCGAGCGTCCCGAAAGGGCTATCTGCGCAAGTCCGTCCGTCGGAAACTGACTGCTCAGCCCTGCTGTCATTACAAGCTCGGTGTTATTATAATTGATTGCCATTCTAATCTCCTTGGCTTTCGCGTTAGCGAAAGCTTCCTTTCTATGCGATGCATTGCATCGCATGGAATTCTGTGGGTGGTTTTGCGGAGCAAAATCGCTGCTGCAAAGCAGCGAAAGCCACAAAACCCGGCGTGAAAAATCTATTTTTCACGCTATGACCATCCTTAAATACGAATTATCTTAGGCGATTGCAAGCTGCGTTTTGCAATCGTATCCGCCACGGGTGTAGCTCTCTGCGCAGATTAACAATCACCTGTCTAAGATTATCTCACAAGAGCATGAGCCAAAACCTCATCGGCGGTTTTTACGGGAATAAATTCTATATTCTCCCGCACGATATCAGCACAGTCCTCAAGACTTGGCAGGTTCTCTTCTGGAATCAGCACAGTCTTAACTCCTGCCGAATATGCCGCCAAGGTTTTTTCGCGAAGTCCGCCTATCGCGAGCACATTGCCGCGCAAGGTGACCTCGCCCGTCATCGCGATATCATGTCTGACGGGAATGCCCGAAAGCGCACTCGCAATAGCAGTTACAAGCGTAACGCCGCCGCTCGGGCCATCCTTTGGAACCGCGCCCTCGGGAATATGGATATGTATGTCCTTGTTTTTGTAAAAATCGGGGTCGATGCCAAGCTCCTTCGCCCTCGAGCGAACGAAGCTGAGTGCAATTTTTGCGGATTCCTTCATTACATCGCCGAGCTGACCCGTCAGCTCAAGCTTGCCCGTTCCGTCGAACACCAATGCTTCAAGCCTTAAAATATCGCCTCCGAGCGAGGTATATGCAAGTCCGTTGACCGCTCCGACCTCATCGTTATCGGATATACGGTCGGGAGTGAGCTTTGGTGCGCCGAGGAACTGTGCAAGATTTGATGCATCAACCTTGATCTGCTTTGGCTTCTCGGCTTCAATATAACGGCATGCACATTTTCTGCAAATCGCCGCGATCTCGCGTTCGAGATTACGCACGCCTGCTTCCTTTGTGTAGCAATCGATTATTGAAAGAATCGCCTCGTCGGTTATTTTTACAAGACGCTTATTAAGTCCGCAGCGCTTCAGGTGCTTTGCGATGAGATGATTTTTCGCGATAGCAAGCTTTTCGGCTCTCGTGTAGGTCTTCATCTCGATGACCTCCATGCGGTCAAGAAGCGGACGCGGAACTGTATCGAGAGTATTTGCAGTCGCAATAAACATGCACGACGACAGATCGAACGGAAGCTCAATAAAGTTGTCGCGGAAGTTCTTGTTCTGCTCGGGGTCAAGCACCTCAAGCATTGCCGATGCAGGGTCGCCGTTTACACTGTTATGCGTCATTTTGTCAATCTCATCAAGCAAAATGAGCGGATTATTTGTTTTGGCACCGATAAGCGCGTTAATGATTCGTCCGGGCATAGCTCCGATGTAGGTTTTTCTATGACCGCGGATCTCAGCCTCGTCGCGTACTCCGCCGAGCGAAACTCTGACGTATTTGCGTCCGAGTGCTCGGGCGATCGATGCGGCAACCGAGGTTTTTCCAACGCCGGGCGCGCCTACAAGGCAAAGAATCTGCCCGTTTGGTTTATCTGTAAGCTTACTGACTGCGAGATATTCGATTATTCGCTGTTTTACATTTTCAATACCGTCGTGGTCAGAGTCAAGAATTTTTCTTGCATGAATAAGGTCGGTTAAGTCACGCGAGCTTTTGTTCCACGGGATCTCAAGGCAGGTATCGAGATATGTACGAATAACGCTACCCTCCGCCGAGCCGAACTGCGTTTTTGAAAGCCTGTCAAGCTCCTTGCAAAGCTTAGCCTCGACCTCCTCGGGAAGCTTTGCCGCTTCGATCTTATCGCGGTATTCGCCGATCTCGCTGTTATCTCCGACTCCGAGCTCGTCCTGCAAAACACGAAGCTGCTCGTGCATAACCGCCTCGCGGTTTCGCCTGTTCATGCGCTGCTGAACCTTACTATGAATATCCGATTCAACAAGCAAAAGCTGCTCCTCCTCGTAGAGGATGCGAATAACCTCCTCAGCGCGTGCCATGGGGTCGGTTATCTTCAAAACGCGAAGCTTGTCCTCAAAGCGAACGAGTATGTAAGCGGCTATATAGTCGGCAAGCTGTCCGGGCGATTTTATTGCAGCGAACGCCGCGTTTGGCTCAACCGAAAGCTTGGGAATCAGCTTAACAAGGCGTTTTGCCGCTTCCTTGGCTTCACGCACAAGCGCCTCGCCGCGAAGTCCGCCGTCATCGGCAAGCTGACACCATTTTGCGAGAACTGTTGCGATGTTATAGCTATCACGTTTTGTGATCTTATTAATCGAAGCGCGAGTCAGGCCCTCAATTATCACACGGCGCGAGCCGTCCGTAGCTTTAATATTCTGCTTGATTCTGCCAAGTGTTCCATAATCGCCAATGGAAACGCCCACGTCATTCTTTTTCTGAGGTGCAAAGAATGCAAGTCCGCCCGACGCGACAGCCGCGTCAAGAGCCGCCTGCGCGGATTTTTCGTTTGATTCAATGCTTATTGCCGTTCCCGGGAATACGATTATTCCCCGAAGCTGTATAAGCGGTAATTCAAGAGTTTCGATTTTTTCAGTGTAGTTTGTCATTTTTGCAATATCTGATTCGGTTAACCGATTTCCTTTTTTAAAATAGTGTTATGGGATTTTTACAGCATTTTTCTGCTTTTACATAAAAATGCAAAAACAGCACATATCTTCCACGCCGAACAAAAAATCCGACGCTAAAATCAATATATACAATATATTATAACACATAAAATAATATAATTCTACAGCAAACGGATAATTTTAACGAAAGTTTAATATTTTTGTGAAAAAAACAAAAAACGGCACTGCGAGCTGATAACATGAGATTGTTATTCCGCATGACCGTTTTTTATTAAAACGTAAAATGCTGTCAGTGCAGGCAGACAGCATGAAATCCGTTTTCGGCTGCAAAGCCGTAATGTAAATTGGGATTTGCCTATTAATTATACTCTATCAAATCCGATTTGTAAATATGTATTTATGCCGATTTTTCGACATAAAAATTGTGCAATTTTGTAGTAGAAAATTTCAGAAAAAAATTATTAAAATCTCTTTTTATCAGAGAACGCCGTGCCAAACGGGCTTTTTCTTTTTGGCGGTTCGGGAATTATTAAAGACCCGTCAAAAGCGGCATTTTCAAAAAAATTTTGCGCATCATCTGACCTCGAGCCGACATCATTTGAAGCACCTGACGGTTTTATTACCAACACGCGGCGAGGCTCTGTCGGATAGCGGGGATAATTCTGATTCATAAGCTCACTCCTTTTTGGAATATCGCTAAAGCATATTCAAGAGTGGGGTGAATTATGAATTCCCCGAGAAATTATTATCGCTTCGTATTGAGGCTCCGATTGCAACGCCGATCACGCTTTTTGCGCCCGCCTTCATTATGAGCTCAGCGCATGCGCTCATGGACGCTCCCGTCGTAATAATATCGTCAACAAGCACGACCGATTTGCCCTCAAGAGAAACACCGCGCTTCAGGACAATAGAGCTCTTTGCGTTCAGATGGCGCTCCTTGGAGTTTAGGTATTTTTGCTCCTTTGAGTTAAGCTTTCGTCTGAGCACGCGTATTCTCTCAACGCCCAAAAGCTTCGCAAGCTCATACGACACGGCTCTCATGTGGTCGCGACCGTATTTTATGATGTTTTGATAACCTCGCGGAACCCATGTGAGCTGTATGTCATCCCCGCACGGAATTTCTCCGTCCAAAATCAGCGATGCAAGCTCCCGCGCGAAAAATTTCACGGTTGCCTTATCGCGTCCGTATTTTAATTTAATTATCAGGCGGTTTGCCATTGAATCGGTTCGGCTCGTATCATAGTAAACAAGGTGGAGTGCCGCGCCGGCATTTTCGCTCACATTATCCGTATAATTTCTGACCGAGAGTCCTCTGTTTGCGATACGGCATTTAAGCTTTTCGCTTTCCCATTCCGAGGCGCATTTCCTGCAGAGAATGCGCGAGCCCTCGTGCGTGGGACTTGAGCACACTTCGCATTTTGTCGGGAAGATAAATTCAATCAGCTTCATGAGTGTCTGAAAAGCCCCGTGTAACGCATAACCTGACGGTTGTTGTCCACCATTTTGCAGACGACTGAGGGCTGTCCGACAAGTATGACCATAGTTTTAGCGCGTGTTACTGCTGTATAGAGTAAATTCCTCGAAAGAAGCTGAGGCGGACAGGACGAATACATCGGCATTATTACGATCGGATATTCACTTCCCTGACTCTTGTGAACGGTTATCGCCCACGCGTGGTCGAGCTCGTCAAGCTTTGCAAAATCATATGCCACGACGCGCTCGTCAAAGCGTATTATCATCTGCTCCGAGGGAATATTGATAGTTTCGATAACGCCGATATCTCCGTTAAATACGCCGACACCCTCCTTGCCGTCGCGCTCCCATGTCAGGTCATAATCATTCTTTATCTGCATCACGCGGTCACCCTCGCGGAAAATTTGCTCCCTCACCTTTTTTTCGCGCTTTTTTGGGCTTGGCGGATTCATCGCCTCCTGAAGCATGCGGTTTAGGGATTCACAGCCTGCGATTCCGCGCCTTGACGGGGATATTATCTGTATGCCCTCGCACAGCTCAGCTCCGTAGGCGCGCGGAAGCCGCGTTTTGCAGAGCTCAACTATAGTTGTGCTGATATCCGTATCCCTTGCGCGACCAAGGAAAAAGAAGTCGTTATTGTTTGAATTCAGGATTGGGTATTCGCCCTCGTTTATCTTGTGGGCGTTGGTTATAATCAGGCTTTGCCCTGCTTGCCTGAAAATTTCGGTAAGCTTCACCGTGGTAAATTCCTCGGATGCGATTATATCGTTGAGCACATTGCCCGCCCCTACAGACGGAAGCTGGTCCGAGTCGCCTATCAGCATAAGCCGCGCCCCGGGTTTTATCGCGCGAAGAAGCGAGTTCATCAGATACATATCTATCATAGATGCCTCGTCAACGATGATAACATCCTCATCAAGCAGGTTGTTCTCGTTTTTGTTGAACTTTGCCGTATCGTCGTCAGCATAGTCCATTTCAAGCAGTCGGTGTATCGTTTTCGCCTCACAGCCGGTAGCTTCGCTCATTCGCTTCGCGGCTCTTCCCGTCGGTGCGGCTAATGCTATTTTCAGCTCCATGAACTGAAAAATTCTGATCACCGCGCGAATTACCGTTGTTTTACCCGTTCCCGGGCCGCCCGTAAGAACCATAACACCGCTGTTTATCGCTGAGCTGATCGCCTTATGCTGGAGCGCCGCGTAATGCTTATCCTCCTCAAGCTCGATGACGCTTATAAGCCGTTCCACATCCACAAGCTCAAGCCTCGGGCAGATCCGCTCAAGCAGACAAAGCTTTTCGGCTATTTCGTGCTCGCATCGGTATGCATTCTTATCGTAAACCGCATCAAGCTCCTCGATTTTCGTTCTGACAAGCTTATTCTCATAAATCATGTCATCGATCGCCGCAGCAACCTTATCGGCATCGACCCGAAGCTCCTCGGATGCGATCGTCAAAAGACGGTTGTACGGCAAAAAGGAATGTCCGCCCGAGCGCGATAAGTCGGACAGCACCCAGCGTATACCGCTTTTTATGCGGAATTCGGAATCCGCTTCGATGCCGACGAGCCTTGCAAGCTCGTCTGCCTTTTGAAAACCGATGCCCGAAAATTCCTCACAAAGCCTATAAGGATTTTCCTTTATTATATCAAGTGCCGCCCCACCCCATTTTTTGCAGACGCGGACTGCCATCGACGCCGACAGATAATCCCGACAGAACATCATGAGCGTGCGAACGCCGAACTGCTCGCGGAAATCCTCTGATATCTCCTTAGCCTTTGAGGCGGAAATCCCGGGAATCTTTGCAAGCCATTCGGGATGATTTTCAATGACATCAAAGCTGTCCTCGCCGTACATATCAACGATTTTCTGCGCAGTTTTGGGGCCGATTCCCTTAACGGCTCGGCTCGAGAGGTAGCGAAGTATCTCGTTTGAGGTCGCGGGGAGCTGTTTTTCGTAATATGCAACGCGAAACTGCTTGCCATAGTTTTGGTGATGCGTCCACTCTCCGACGAGCTTTACCTTTTCTCCCGGCGCGATGTTCGGAAGTATTCCGAATGCGGTTATGATCTCGCTGCCATCCTCGCTCGAAAGGTCAAAAACGGTATAACCGTTGTCGCTGTTTGTAAAAATCACAGCTTCAACGGTTCCCTGATATGTTTCAAATTCGCTCTCCCGAGTTTTGTTTGACAGCATTTACGTCGTTTTCCTTTAAATCATCGTGATTTTCAATATCGGCATGCGATATTTCTTCCTCCATTATAACATCTTCAGGTAAAATAATCAACCTTTTCGGCGAAATTTTACGCTCGGCACGAAGTGCTTTGTAATACGCCCTTGCTTTGCGCAAATCCTCTTCAGTGCACGGCTCAACGGCAGCGCGAATAAGCATGCGCACCCGCCTTGGATATAAAAGCCACAGCTTAAATCTGTCAAGCAGCGTGTAGGCTCCGAAGACGGCAAGAAATGCGACGATGATTTCCAAAATATCCTTCATTATTTTCTCCTCCCGTACCATTATATGCGCACCGTGGGAAAGTGTACGGCAGGCAGTATCGCCGATGTTTGTATATATTGTCAAAAACTTGCGAATAATAAGCCAAGATAAAGCCCAATTTGTGAATTCGGGAGAATTTTTTAAAGGGAAATAAATTAAGTCAAATCCACTTGACATTTTTATTGCATCGTGGTATAATCTAAATTGTCTTGATATGTTTTGCGGCATAGCAAACAAATTAATATTTTCTGAAAAGGAGGTGCGATATGCCAACCTTTAATCAGCTTGTCAAGCAGGGTCGCGCAAAGAGCGTTTACAAGTCTAAAGCTCCTGTGCTTCAGCATGGTTTCAACTCTTTGACAGACTCCGCAACAGACGCAAGCTCTCCTCAGAAGAGAGGCGTATGCACAAAGGTCACCACGACTACCCCTAAGAAGCCTAACTCGGCACTTCGTAAGATTGCCCGTGTAAGACTTACCAACGGTCTCGAGGCGACTGTTTATATTCCGGGTATCGGACACAACCTGCAGGAGCACTCCGTAGTGCTTATCCGTGGCGGACGTGTACGTGACCTCCCCGGTGTGCGTTACCACATCATTCGCGGCACCCTTGATACTCAGGGCGTTGCAAACCGCAACCAGAGCCGTTCCAAGTACGGCGCAAAGAGACCTAAGAGCAAATAATCGCTCTCGGGAATGAGGCTCCTCTACTCTGACAGAGGAAAAAATAAGGTATAAAGTACCCCAAGTTAAATCTTGATAACAGACGAAAATACGGGATTTGTTTCTGATCCGCAAAGCAGCAGCGGTCTCCGAACGTTTCGAAAACAAGCATTTACGGGAGTAATCTTTCGAGTACCTATGATATCATAATTTATATGAAGGAGGGAAGTACAGTGCCGAGAAGAGGTCAAATTTCAAAAAGAGACGTTTTACCGGATCCGTTGTACAATTCTAAGCTCGTAACAAAGCTTATCAACAACATTATGTATGATGGCAAGAAGGGTGTTGCACAGAAGATCGTTTACGATGCATTCGCAATCGTAGAGGCAAAGTTGGGCCAGAATCCCCTTGAAACATTTGAAGCAGCGCTTGAGAACGTAATGCCCGTTCTCGAGGTTAAGGCTCGCCGCGTTGGTGGTTCCAACTACCAGGTTCCTATGGAAGTACGCGCAGAGCGTCGTCAGACTCTCGGTCTCAGATGGCTTGTAAACTTCTCCAGAACTCGTTCCGAGAGAACGATGGCTGAGAGACTTGCCGCAGAGATCCTCGACGCTAAGAACAGTGCCGGCGGTGCGTTCAAGAAGAAAGAAGAAACGCACAGAATGGCAGAGGCGAACAAGGCTTTCGCCCATTACAGATATTGATAGGCGAATTGCTTTTAAGGAGAAACAGCATTTATGGCTAGAGATATTTCGCTTCAAAAGACAAGAAATATCGGTATCATGGCTCACATCGATGCCGGTAAGACTACCACTACCGAGCGTATACTTTTCTACACTGGTAGAACTCACAAGCTTGGTGAGACCCACGAGGGTGCGGCTACCATGGACTGGATGGCTCAGGAGCAGGAGAGAGGTATTACCATCACTTCCGCTGCAACCACATGTTTCTGGGCAAAGAGTGAGTTCCACAACGATCCTGCGGCTGTTAAGAAGAACACCCAC
>JAZNMQ010000006.1:0-16585 GCA_045579745.1 Candidatus Flemingiibacterium sp.
ATATGCCGTTTCGGCTGGCAGCTTCCCCACTGTGAGATCATGTTTCGGAAACGGATCACGGGATACTCAACGCCGTATTTCCGGAATTTCGGATAGACCGCCTCACACAATGCTCGTACCTGTTCTTGACAAAGTCTCTGCAACCATTTTTCCATGGTTCTCTTTTTCGTTTCGTGATCCGCCTCGTTTTTGACATACAGTGTAATATAAGACTCGTCACTCGTCACGTAATTCTTCTTTGCGGTCACAATCTTGAGCCGCTGTTCTTTTCCCAGGATGAGAAATGTTTCACCGTCCACATACTCTTTTGGCCGGGGCGCGTATCGTGCAAGATCCTCATAATAGGCCAGGGCACTGATAATGTAATCGGCTTTGGCTTTCAGGAAGTCTTCGATTTCCTCCAGTTCTACCGAAGGATTGGCGGATACCGCGATGCTTTGATCTGCCTTGATTCGGAGGTTGATGTTTTTTACATCCTTACGGATCAGATCATACTGAAGTTCTTTTCCTTTGAGGTTGATCGACTGTATCATCGAAACCTCCTGAGGGCGACAGTGATCACATTTTCAATAATCCGATCCACCGTATCAAAGTCCACCTTTATGCCCGTTTCCTTTTCGATCTCAAAGAACATATCGTCGATATTCTGGGCAATTCGGTTATGAACGTCCAAATTGGTCTGCCAATCGATCATGTTGTGCTCGTCAACAATTTCTGTTACTCGCAAGGAAATATCACACATCAATTCCATATTGGCGTAAATGTCCATTACATCGTCCAGAATCGCGGTGATCACACCGTAGAAGGCTTGCGCGTGGACATTCCCTTTGATTCGTTCAGGATACGTGATATTGGTGGTTCCCTTTCGGTAATCCTCCATGATCTCTTTCATCTTTACAAGGTATTCAGCTTCCGAGATCACTCGGTTTTCATAATCCTTCAGGGTGTCTTTGATGCGTTTCGAGAAGCTATCATAATACGCAGGATTCTCATCTCTGTTACCCTTTATACTCTTGGTCATATGAGACACGATTGCATCGGCCTTGGAACGTGGTGTACCCAGCTCCTCCAGTTCTTTCTCCAGCCCGTCACGGTCAAGAATATCCACGGGATTCGTGATCTGCTTGATTCCGGCGACCGACATGTGCGTGTCCAGCAGATTCTGCATCTGCTTTTCATATTCCTTGTTATCGATGGTATCCGCATACCGAAGCTTTACGCTTCTTCGTAGCTTAGCGAAGAAAACAAAAGCCTTTTGATAAGTCTTGAGCTCGCTCTGATCGAAAGCGGCATAGGCCTTTTCAGAATTCATGACCATATTCAGGGCGCGGCCAAATACGCACAACCGCTCATAGAACTCGGCGCGCATTTCAGCATCAGCCAGGAACACCTCGTACTGCTCCGCGTCGTCTTTGTCGACGATGGATCGGAACAGCTCGATCAGTTGGGAATATGCCTCGCGCAAGCGGCTGACGCAAGCCATTACGTCTACGATGACTCCCTGAATATCCGAGCTGTCATACTGCTCCAGACCCGCACCGCTGTATAGCTCCATGGCATCGTCCAGTTTTTTGATCAATCCGCGGTAATCCACGATCAAACCGTAGTCCTTACCTTCATAGAGACGGTTGGTTCGGGCGATCGCCTGAAGAAGGCCGTGCTCCTTGAGCTCCTTGTCAATGTAGAGCACCTGTGTCCGAGGCGCGTCAAAGCCGGTGAGCAGCTTACTGCAGACGATCAGGATGTCGATCTCACCGTCGATGAACTTGTTCTTGATGGCCTCCTCGTAATCGTCGGGATTCCCGTACTGATCCATCATTTTGTTCCAGTAAGCGATAACGGCATCGTCGGTGCTCTCGGCGATATCCTGAGCGCCTTCCCGTATATCCGGCGGCGAGATCACTACTGCGGTGGTCAGGTCTCCAAACTGCTCAAAGCATTTTTGATACCGAACGGCATCCTTTTTGAAATTACAGGCAAGCATGGCCTTAAAGCCCGTATTCTGGTAGCCCTCTTCGTAATGCTTCATGATATCCAAGGCGATCCGCTTGATCCGCGCATCCACCGAGGTCAGGCGCTGGATGGAGCTCCACTTGGTTTTCAGATCCACCTTCTGCGGCTCTGTCAGTTTCTTTGTTACTTGGTCGAACCAGAGGTCGATATTCTCCTCATCCACGGTCTGCTCAACGAATCTGCCCTCGTAGATCAGCGGTACAATGGCGCGGTCCTCCACACCATCCTTAATGGTATATTTGTGGATCAACTTACCGAACTTTGCGAGAGTATTCTTTTCGCTCTGCATCAAAGGAGTACCCGTGAAACCAATATAGCAAGCGTTGGGGAACACGACCCGCATTTTTGCGGCCAAAGAGCCGTAGTTGGAGCGGTGGCTTTCGTCGATGAGAACGAAGATGTCGCGGGACAGGTTCTTGAGTCCGCTGTTCTCTACGGTATTGAACTTGTTGATGATGGACGTGATCACATCAGCAGAGCCGCCGGAGACCAATTCGATCAGGTGCTTCCCCGATGTGGCGCGGGCAGGAGACAAGCGGGTATGGGCAAAGGTCTTGGCGATCTGCTTGTCCAGCTCCTTACGGTCGGTGACAATGATCACACGAGGGTTGTAACGACTCATTTCCATGAGAATGTACTTGGCCACCATGACCATCGTCAAGGACTTTCCGCTTCCCTGGGTGTGCCAGATGACACCGCCTTGACGGTTGCCCGCGCTGTCGTTGGTGTGGATGGTTTTGATGATCTCCTCCAGGGCGAAGAACTGCTGGTAGCGGCAGATCTTCTTGACGTTGGCGTCGTAGAGGATGAAGTATTTGGTGAGCTTCAGAAGCCGCTCGGGAGACAGGAGGGATACGATATTGCGGTCCTGCTCGGTGACCATACGGCCCACCACGTGCTGATCCAGCAGTGCCTTTTGCCAATCGATATTCTCTTCGCGCCATACGCTCCAGAATTTTTGAAGGGTTCCGCAGGTGGCGTAGCGGACGTCGGTCTTATTCGTAACCATGAGTACCTGCGCAAACTTGAAAAGCTGGGGGATATAGGCAGCATCCTGATTGCGGTTCATCTGCCTGATGGCCTGCTCCACCTCCACAGAGGGGGCTTTGCACTCAATGACGGCGAAGGGGATACCGTTGATGAACAGGACGATATCGGGGCGGGCGTTTTTCTGCTTATCCCAGCTATCGCAGGAGAACTCCTCGGTCACGTGGTAGACGTTGTTCTCGGGATGCTCCCAGTCGATATATCGCAGATTGAAGCTCTTTGTGGTGCCGTCCACCAGCTTCTCGGGGTAGCTTTTACCCAGCATCAGGGCGTCGTAGATCTTTTCACTGGTGCGGATCAGACCTTCCGTCAGGGGCGCGTCCAGATCGGTCATGGCGGACTCGATGTTTTCGGACTTGAATTTATAGGTAATGCCGCCGTAGGTGAACTGATTGAGGGCATTGAGCCTTTCGCGGAGGATATCGCGGAGGAGAACACCCACGAGGCTGCCGCGCTGCTTCAGGCACTCCGCGGGGGGGATGTACTCATAGCCCAGCTTGGAGAGGAGCTCTATGGGGGGGGTTTGGCTTATGTTTTTTTCGAGGAGTTGGGCGGGGTTAAAATCCATTACTGTGCCTCCTGTTCTATGTAATCCTCGTATGAATGAGCTGTCTGGAACACATTACACTTGCGAATTTTTACGCTCCAGTTGCGCTTTTTGCATAACTGAATCAATTTCTTAGCGTTTTCGGTTTCGATTGACCGTTCATCTATGATAACGCCGCTGACGATGTCGATGGGGACTTTGCTGTCTACTTCACTCAAAACAATGCGCCATTCTTTTTCATATTCCCAGCATTTTTCTTTCCGCAAAAACTGGTGAAAAGCACTTTGCGCAAAGTATAAATTCAATGAGGGATCTTCTTTCTCATAAATCAACTGATCAATTAGAAACTGAAAACTTATTTCTTTGGGACATTCGCTATACTCAACCATAAAAGTATTCAAAATATACCACTTGTATTGAGAATTCAAACAATCCGCCTTATGATAATCATATTCAATGCAAAAGCCTTTTCCCGAATCTGCATAATAGCCCCACATATTGCTCAGATCATAACTATCCGACATAGAGAAAACATGAGTTTTATTTCTTGTTTCAAAATTCGCAAATAAAAGTATTATCAGAAGCAACTCCACTTGTTGCTCCCAACCGGCTATGATTTTTCCAACAAGTTCTTTAATCTTTGTGGTTACAATAAGAGCAGATTCATAGTCGCCTCCGCAGTTAAACAGTAACTGCGCTGCTTTGATTTCGTCAAGCTCTCCTGTTTGCGGATTCATACATAATGCAATATCCTGAAGAGGAAGCTTTCGCACATCGTCAGGGGAGCTAAAAAGACGAATGTCCTGTTTCTTTGCAACAGAATAAATCAGCAGTGCAGGATCGGAAAGCAAATATGTTATTGCATCTCCAATCTGCTTTACAGGATTCCCAAAAAAGTTAGAGTCAAAATCATCATTTAATGCGCTTGCCTTTCCAATCCACATATATCCTTTTTCCAAGCAATCATAAATGTTTTCAAATGACTCGCCTTGCAAACTTCTGTACTTATACAGTTTCCCGTTATTTGGAAGAATAGACAGCAATAACTGAAACTGCTTATTGATATCCTCTTCCGATAACTTTTCAGCATCAGTTACAGATGCTATGAAATTGAAATGTTTCTCATATTCAGTCATTGCTATCATCCCTTTCATTATGGATTTACCCTCACGATCCCCGTCAGCAGAAGTTGCATCAGGGCTTTTTTCTTTTTCTTTTCTTGATCGAGATTCTTTTGAAGAATCTCAATTTCTTCATTTGCTTTTTTGAATATCTGAACTAGCACATCTATTTCCTGAGAATCCGTAGGAAGGAAAAGAGAGGGTGTAAGAAAAGTGGAATTAGAAATGTTAATGGTGTTTTTTGCTCCTTTATTAACTATGGGCAATAAGTAACCATTCGCATTATTTGCATACATAAAAAACTCATTTAGAAGATATCCAATTTCATAGTTTATTGGCTCATAAACACCATACAAAGGTGACACAGCTACTTTTTCTTTCATCTGACTTTGCTTAACAATTCCAAATGGGAACTCACCTGTCGGGCTTTTCGTGTAAACAATGTCCCCATAATAAACCACATTGTAATTGGATGTGTCCAATGCCGCCATGCTTTTGCCCAAATGTTCACGCTGATCAACTACTCCGCTGTGAACTGCAACTGAACAAATTCTTAAATTTTGACTCTTATTCTCTTCTTTTCTTTCACAAAGAATATCGGCCATTTTTTGATGCTTCCATACCCCACTAAACCCCGGCAACCTCTTTTTCCCCGTAAGGAGCTGTTGCATCAAATACTTTTTCTGCCGCTTCTTTTCCTCGATAAGCTTTTCTTTCAGGGCGATCAGCTTGTCTTGGGCGGAGAGGATTTCGGCGATCTTTTGTTGTTCGGGGAGGGGGGGCATGAGTAAATAAGAGTTGAAAAAATCGTCTACCGAAATGTTCAACAAGCCATGATTTCTCGCGCCCTCCTGCGCGAAGGCCTGTATCTCCCGATTCATCATGCCCGCTTCAAAGTAGTGGACGTAGAAATCGGGACAACGATTCTCTTCATTGGCAGAAAAACAGATGTAGAGAGGAGAAACGATCCCCTTATCATACATATCCAGTCTCTTCAGAGCGCCAAAGGGATAACCGTTAGAGTAGCTCTTGTTGTATGCAAACTCGCCTTTGTGCAAAAGGAAATAGTTTGTCTTGTCCTCGCTTGCTATGTCCTTATTGAAAAAATCCCGCTGGCTGATCAAGCCGTATTGGGCAGATATGGTCAGTACATTATCGTTGTTTTCTTTGTTTTTCCTTGAAAGACGAGAAAACATTCTTTTGAAACGAGTCTCTTCCCAATCAGTTGGTACAATACCGATTTTGGTTCTTTTGTATCCCTTCGGTACCTCGCCGCGTTGGATCTGGTCAAGTCTTTGTTTTATTTGTGGGGTCATAATAACACCTTTCTTATCGCCTATCTATCCACTGACAGATTCTTTTTGCCAACTCTTCCTCACCCTTGCGCATCAAAACATAGATTGGAATATGTCGGGCAATGTACACGAGTTGTTTACGAAGCTCATCATCACTTAAGGTGTTGGGATTGATATTACGATATATCGTAATGCCATCACACAAAGCACCAAACAATTCAATTTCTGACCTATATTCATAAATCAGATCCTGTATGCATTTCCAGGCGGTCTCGCGGGAAAAATCGAGAACAGCTTGCTCACAACGCATGATATTCTGATGGTCCTTTACGACCTCGATGGAAGTTTTTATGTGTTCCAGTGCTTTGTTATACTCATTTTGATACATTTGCAACACCTCCTATTCTTTCAAATCCCCAATTCTTCCATATACTTCTTCATCTGCGCCTGCACCTCCGCCAATTCCGCCTCGATGCTCGCGATGTTCTGCTTCACCTCGTCGATATCGATGAGTTCCTCCTCCTCGAAGGTATCCACGTAGCGAGGGATGTTCAGGTTGTAGTCGTTTTCCTTGATCTCGTCCAGCGTGGCCACGTGGCTGTACTTGTCCTCGCCCGTGTAGTGGATGTCGGTCTTATACCGCACGTAGGTGTCCACGATCTTCTGCACGTCGCGCTCGCGTAGGATGTTCTGGTTCTTGCCCTTCTCGTAGTGCTCCTCGCCGCTGGCATCCATGAACAGAACGCGGTTATTGGTGCCGCGATCCTTGCGGAAGATCAGGATACAGGCGGGAATGCCCGCGCCGTAGAACAGGTTGGCGGGGAGACCGATCACGGCGTCCAGAAGGTTGAAATTCTCAATGATGGTACGGCGGATGCGGCCCTCGCTTGCGCCGCGGAACAGGACACCGTGGGGCAGAATGATACCCATACGGCCGGTGGAGTCGTCCAGACTGTGGAGCATGTGCATGACGAAGGCGTAGTCGCCCTTGGAGGTGGGGGGAATGCCCCAATCAAAGCGGCGGTGGGGATCCAACTCGGCAGACATCTTCTCCTTGGGCTTGCCCTTATCGTCCACAGCCCCCGACAAAAAACCGCTGTCCCACTTATCCAGCGAGAAGGGGGGATTAGCAACGATACACTGGAACTTCATGAGCTTGTCCTCTCGGATATTGCCGGGATGGGCGAGGGTATCACCCTGCCAGATGGTGGCGTCATCCACGTTATGCAGGAACATATTCATGCGGCAGAGAGCCCACGTTTGCATATTCTGCTCCTGACCGTAAATGGCAACCTTTTTACTGGGGACTTGCTTGTAGGCCTTGAGCAGAAGGCCACCGCTTCCACAGGTAGCGTCGTAGATGCGGTCATTCTCGCGGGGAGCGACCAGTCGGGCGACCAGATCGGAGACCATGGCGGGGGTGTAGAATTCACCGCCCTTTTTGCCCGCGTCGGAGGCAAAATTCGCGATCATATACTCATAGGCATCGCCGATGATGTCAGCGTTATCCAGTTGATCGGGAGAAAGATCCAGACCGTGGAAATCCTCCAGAAGATTTTTCAGGATCGCGTTTTTCTCGCGGGTCTCACCGAAATCCACCGTGGAGTTGAAGTCGATGGCGCGGAACACGTTGTGAAGCTTGGCGCTGTTGTTCTTTTCAATATTGGCCAGGGCTACGTTGATCTTCTCGCCGATGGCTACGTCGTTACGGTTGGCGTACAGGTAATCAAAGGTGGAGGTCTCATCCATCACGAACCGCTCGCGGCGCATGGCACGAGTGATTCTCTCCTCGTCATTACCGTACTGGGTAACGTACTTCTGGCGGGTATGGGCGTAGACGTCACTCAGATACTTAACAAAGAGCATGGACAGGATGTAATCCTTATAGCGGGAGCTATCGATCTTACCGCGGAAGCTGTCGCAGGCATTCCAGAGAACTTTTTCAATATTTTGCTTGGTGGTCATGTTTATTTACCTTCCTTCGTGTTATCGTAGATTTGGTTTGTGAGTAACTGATGATAAATCTTCTTATATTCGGCAAGCTTTCGCATAAGCTCTTGTTCTCTTTCGGACAGAAGCAATAGATTGCCAAGAGCGGTTTGCTGTTTCATGGATAATACTCTTATAGGTAGTGACGCGATCAGGCCTGAGCTGATGGTGCCCAGGGAGGTGCTGCCGCTGCTGTTCTGAAGTAAGGTCGCAAAGCTCTTATCCCGCTTCAAATACCAGTAGAGATATTCAGGAAGAACCATATTCTGTTTGGCTCTTACCACCGCAAAATGGGACGGGATGACCAATCCATACAATTCCCATTTCTTGATCAGTACAACCGTGTAGGGATAGCTCAAGCGGATCAAAATATCATTCGGCTGTGTCAGGTAATCCTCTTTGAGCTCGTAGGTTGACTCAAACGGTTCCAAAAACGAGGTATCAATATAACCGTCAGGCATGATGCACTTCAGATTCAGTAAACCGTACTTGTACAATCGTCCGTCGGAGGCTTTCTTTTTCCTGGTTGTAACATAGCCCGTTCGGACTGTTGCCACGTTTTCTATCGTCATAATTACCACCGTTTTTTGTACTGGTTTTTTTGTGACATTTCCGCTTTTGAAAATATGGCACACTGTGCCAATAAATATTATATCAGTATTTTTGACATATGTCAATAGGATCGTGTCATAAATACGAAAATTCGGTGTTTTATACCATTTCACGTATTTTTCTTCGTACAATTCTGCCAACTCATTTGGGGTCAAATTGGGGTCAACCCATCCTCAAAAACCCATTGATACAAAAAGAAAAAACCGAACTGTATCAGTTCGGTTTTATGGTTGCGGGGGTGGGACTTGAACCTCACGACCTCCGGGTTATGAGGGGTATCGAAAAATTAAGGGTAATTTTTAGGTGCCTAATTCGGCGGTTTTGGGCGATTTCAGACGGTTTGGGACTGTTTTGATTTTGGATGGGAGGGATAAATTGGGGTCAAATTGGGGTCAGAGGGAGTGATGGAGAGGGGGCTTTGGGCGCTGTTTTGTGGAATGTGACGGAGAAAAAGGGAACTCCCGCTTCCCTTTTTGGGTTGCGAGAGTTTTCATGATTCACTTATCTGTTAATGGTGACGGGTACACTGGTTTCGTCAACAACACGCTGTCTTTAGCCAACGAACTTGAATATCCACCTTTGAATTTAACGAAAAGGCGTGGCTTGCCACGGTCAACCGCTTAACTTTCCCCAAAAAGAGGGTGGCAATCTGCAACCGAACAAATTGCCACCCTGCAACTAGAGTCAAACTACGGACCGTCGACGGAAGTCAATAATATCAAACGAATTGCTGGCCAATTTGTTTTCAAATGCGTCTATACCGTTGATATGAATATATTCCATCTCTTTGTCTGAAATTGGAACCAGCATAAGCCAAGATACCGAAAGGTTATTCTCTCCCAATGCTGTGTATGCATCCCAATATACGGGAGCAAGCAAGACGGCGTGCTTTAATTCTGTTCCAGACACATAGGCACTCACAACATTGGGAATTATCTGTCCATACGCAAATGTACGATTGTCCAGAATTTCAAACACAGATGACGCAATAATGTTTCCCATATAGTCTGAATCATTAGGAGCAACTCCAATCAATTCTATTCTTACGGACTTGTCATCATGTTTGACTCCCCCATCCAGTTCCCAAAGTCCAATACTGGAATACACCTTGATTTCCTTAAAGTCCGAGTTTTGACAACACATAATATCTACAGACTTGTCCTGCCCGCTATTGCTATACCTGTTAACCGTAGGCTTGCCGCCAATAAAACCAAGGGCGTGTTTAGCGATTTGTTTATTATCCATGTCTGTCTCCTTAATCTCCAAAATACTGACTTGTTACATCCTCGCCCCTATGGCTTCTGTTTGAGCTTGGAAGTTCCGGTCGATAGTGATCTGGGTTGTTGTATTCGTCCAAAAACTGATTACGGCTGATTCCACGTTCCTGTGCGCTTTCTTGATGTTTTCTGAATTCAAAGCCAGGCTTATGCCCCATATCCCAAGGATTATCCTTGGACATGAACTGACCGGTCACAGGATCTCTCACTCTGCCATGTTCATCTTTGGCATCCTCCCAAACCTTATCTCTGACTCCTTCACGGAAACCTGTTGGACGTGAATAATCAATATCATTGCAAATCGGTTTATCAAGGGTCTTTTTTTCCAAAGATGCACTTGCGAATTTGTCTAATGCCTGTTGCTTTAAAGTACTCCATGAAGATGCTACTTCTTTTAACAATACTTCATAACTCATAAGATAACCACTCCTCCACGCTGTACGGTTTCATCTCGCCATAGCGCATATACCTTAAACTCATCATCACCCAGGGTGCTGTAGGTTTTCATAAGACTTTGACGAACGGCTAATGAAAAATGGAAGGACACCGTATCGACTTTATCACAGATAATTCTGTGTAGTTGATTGTTCAGGATATCTACAGATGGTGATGACTCAACAAACCTGAAGACTTCTCTCTTACAGCCAAGGATGTCGGTTACTAATTCAGACAGTATTTCATAATTACTCTCGCTCCATATTTCAACTGAATTGGTCCTTCTGTGCTCATCCAGCAACTGACTCACGATGATCCGTTGCCTTGCGGAGAGATTGGATTCCAAGATAAATTCTTCAATCGTTTTCGCGTTTTGATGAATGTCGATTCTATCGGGAATTCTCTTACATAAAAGGAATTCAATAATGATTCTTCTGAACCGCTCATCAGTCATTTCTTTTTGAGAATCTGAAACCCATCTGTATAAGCACTTCTTTTTCGTTTCATCTCCGGTGAATAGCTTTACTTTACACAAAACAGGCTCTATCCAATTATTTTGGAATACGACCGCTACTCCGCATGGCAATCGAGCAATCTCGTCCAACTGCTCGTCCTTTAGTCCTGCCGATTTACCCGCGAGGCGTCTGTCTTGCTCATCGGGGAGTCGCATGATAATCTTGGTGTTCGTGTTTTTGATCGCGGCAGCATCAACCGAAGAGGGAGACTGATCAGCAATGATAAAGCCCTCGCCAAAGGTACGCATTTCCGCGATAGCCTTGGTAATCATTTCAACGGATTTGTCCGACACATTAGCACCTTCCGTACTCTGGCTCGTTACGGACGTTTTAAGAATATTATGGGCTTCCTCCAATACGGTTATATGCTTGAGCGGAGCATTCATGTCCATGCTCGTTGACATTCTGTATTCTTCAAGCCTCATGATCAGGATACCCATGATCAATGCTATAGTTTCCGAAGATCCTACACGGCTGATATCAACGATGACTCGACGATCAAACAATTCCTCGTCGCTGATAGCATTGGAAGTAAATATCTGACCGTTCAAACCGTTTGTCAGAGAATTGACACGAGTCAGCAATGCCCCCATGTAGTTGCTCTTCAATTCTTCGGAGTATTCGGAATCCCGAATGACACTTTGAAGTTCAAAGCTGAGATCCTGAAAAGTGGGGAAAATCGTATTTGAATAACGGTTTTTCGAGGTAGACAAATTCCATCCACATCCTTCGTACGCCTTAAGAATCGCCTCTTTCAGGACGGCAGGCATAGCAGCATACATGGGCCAGCACACATTGAAAATGGAGATTAATCGGTCAATGTGCTCATACACATGAATGTCATCGGGGAATTGAAATGGATTGATTCGCAAAAGTTCTGTGAATTTGGGATTAGTTCCTAACACTCGGACATTCTCCCTATGTCCAAAAATATTCTTGTACTCGCCCTTTGCGGGTTCAATGATCAAAAAAGGAATATCATGGTGATTGGACAATTGATCCACTATTTGATATACCGTGTTGCTCTTACCCGAGCCTGTTGAACCTGTGATGAAAGTATGTTCGGTTAATTGTTCCTTGGAAATTGAGACCGTATTGCTTTCCTCAGCTCCCATGTGGAATACATGTCCCAAACTCAGCGTTGAGCCAACGAACGTCGCGTCAGTTTGTATTTCACGACCAAATGCTGTATACTGAGCAACCGCCAATCCAGGAATGCTCTTTTGAGGTAAGCCTGCTTGGATAGTCAGTTCGGCTCCGCTGACCAAAGCGGTTGGAGATACGATGGGAAGGTCTTCGCCGATGCTTATCAACGGATGATGGAACTTTCGTAGATAATCAACAAAAAACTCATAATTTTTGGGTGATCGACGGTGATCCCAGGTATTGATGGTAATCGCTTCTATGCCAGATTTTTCGCCGCGTATGAGCGCTTGGTAATTGGATGCGACTACCTTTGAAGTCTGCATATCGTCAGCCAGAAAATACGCAGCGCAATTCCACATACCGAGATCACCGCATTCCGTAAGGCGCTCTAACTGCATATCAATTCTCTCAATCAGAGTCTTGACAGACCGCTCCTCGGTATGAATTTGTAAGCTGTGGTTTTCCCCTTCGGAGATCGCTTTCGCCATGCCTACAGAATCAGAAACGGTATGAGCTGTTCCTTTAGTCTCCGACGTGCTTTCGGTATCCGTGGTAGTTTTGCTGGTACTCTTACTATAGGATGCCATAAAGGAAGCCCCAAACGATGTCGAAGTAGTCGTAGATGAAGTATGGCTTTGCGATACCGCCAAACTCTCTGACACGGTATCGGCTATGCCGCGGGTTATGCTATCGGTCAAGGAGGTTCCCGTGGTATACCCCAGAGATACCTCAGACCGGGAGAAAGGAACAAGCTGCGTGTACAATTGCTCATAGCCCTTTCGAATCTCGTTGATCCTACTTTGCGGGATAGGGTCAGCTACCAAAATCATTGTATATGTGACACCATGCATAGAATCAATTAGTTTCTCAATCCCCTGTGTGAATTCCTGTTTTTTTTCGTTCCCATGCAGTTTCCGCAGGCTTGAGATTCCACTGACGGAAGAAATCGTTCGGTTCTGTTCCAGAGAATATTCATCACGGTACTCAAATAGATGATCGATCACGTTTCGCAGGTTTTTATCCCGTAAATTTTCAATCACGCAGCCGGGGAAATTTCCCTTTAAGGACCTTTCCAGCGCTCTGTACGCCATTGTCACATTATCTCGGTCGTCGGTTTTCGTGCCTATGTAAACGTCAATGTTTTCTCCATCACTGTCGATAATCAGAACTACACTCCCTCCGACCGCGGACATGGCGTTATAGACATTCGAAAGCTTAGACAAATTATCCTCGTTCACATCATACGCGATGCGGGTAAGCTTAAAGAGGCGCATGTGCTTACCGATATCCAACTGCTTTAGTTCATCCGACGGAGGGAGCACCTCCTGCTCCGAGAGAGAATACAGATAGGTTTTGGTCAGCACAAAGTCAGCCTTCCGGACGGCGGTAGCCAACTCCACTTCAGTCGGAATGAAGGTGCTTGTCACGCTTGGCTCGGGCATATCGGTTTCAATGTTTGTTGTTTTGATTTCACTTTCCATTCTTTCTCCTCACAACTCGATGCATTGCGTAATGCGATGCTGAATACTTTGCCAGTATTGAGCCTTCGGGCGTTCTTTATCTGCGTTTCGAATCTCATTGGCTCGCTTAGATACAGCTCTTTTTATGTTGAATGTTGTTTTTTCTTTTTCTTCGTCCCATTCTTTTTTGACTAAATTATTAAATTCCGGAGAACATATTTCAAAATAGAATTCTCTCAAAATCTTTCCAACATGCTGTTTTAACATAGATTTTAACAGTTTAATTGCTTTTTCCTTATCAAAAGAATTTGGAATAGTTCGTTCCTTTTCCTTTATACTTAAACATATCAATACGATGAGAAACATATAGGGCTTTTTATCGGGATAATTGATTGTTCCCTTGCTCACTATTGTTCGCAACGGAATCTCTTCGCTTCTTTTATTCCAGTATTCACAGTATTCATCAACATATCTCTTGCCGCTTTTCACAAACGTTTCGATATTAAAAGAAGGGTATTTGATTTGTTCATCCAGGATTTTTACATTAACCTGTTTGATATTTGAAATCTCCGTGATCGAATCCCATGAGCGTCGTTCCCCTTGATCTGTATATTTTTGCCACCCATCCTTCTTCTTTAGTTCTTCAAAATATGTTCCTCCATTCCAGTATTCTACAAACCTTTTTAATGTGTCTGTTTCTCTCATGCAATCTAACTGATTTAACATAATAAACAAATCATCATTAATAACAATTTGCACTCGTTCATGGTATTTCGTGTATTCTTCGCAAAAGATTTCATGTATCATATGATTTATTTCTACCAACAGTTCATCTGTTTCTTTTAATGGCAGCAATTCATAGGCCGTATATACACGATAAAACATATTGAAATAATTATTAGCGTTAAGTTTTTTTGAACATATTTTCTCATACAATTTCTGACCCAGTGTATCAAAAATTGTATTCACTCTATCATCAATATAAGAACATCCCTCGCTGTTAATAATATCCTGTGTATTTATTTGTATTACCTCAAGCAATCCGTTGATCCGTTTTTCTAACTCGTCAATATTCTGTATCTCCATATTCTTGTTGAGAATTTCACCAATATTGTCAACAATGTTTTTTACGGGCTTCAATAATCCTTCGACTCTCTTCTTTGTCCCTTCTACACAGCAAACCTCCCGGTGATAGTCCAGCATGCGCTTTTTGATCCCCTCTATGTCCGTATAGTCATACACCGCAGCATTATGGATCATATATCGGCTAGACAATTCTTTCTTCACATTTGAGGCATTATCTGCAACGAACAAGAAGCGCCAACGATTCTTCATGCCGCGTTCCTTCCAAGCCTTGGCAATTTCGTCAAGGCATTTTTTCTCTCCACTCGTCGCAGAATCCTGCATCAAGAAAATGACAATAGGTTTATCCTGGGAATTGATTTTGTCACAACAAAAATTTACATACTCGCTTTCGGATGTATCTATTTGCGGAAATTCATAAATACTCACACGGCAGTATTTTGTGTCAACGAATGGAATATCTATGCCAATAGCATGGAACAGGGCGTTCTCCATTTGTTCTACGGAATCTATTGTATTGATATCCATGTCCACAAACTGGATTCCTCTTTGCGAATCATCACGTGAAACAGGACCATTCAGAATACGATCCACCAGTCTCTGACGGGCATTAATATCCCCGCCCATAACAAGGATATCCAAAGTATCCTTTTTGACTGCGTCACGGATGGCCTGGGAAAGATCTTCCGATAATGAATCCGCATATGTGGGATTATTCAAAATCTCAGTAGCCGTATTGGTAAGTTTATCCATACGAGCATACTGATCCTCACACTCAATAAAATCAACAATTCGGACATCACAGTTATCATTCTTCCTCATGAAGTCCTGCAGGGCACAGTCCAGTTCACGATAGTTATCTCGCAAGCCCTTAAAAGTGACGGCATATTCATCATCATTCTGTTCGTCAAACAGTGATTCCAGGAAAGAGGCATTCAACCAGGTTTGCATGGGTGTGCTCCGATATCGGGAAAACCATCCGTTGCCGGCCAAATCATTTCCATCGATTCTTATGATAGTGTCGATCTTAAAAGGATTATACTCGATATATACCGTTGTCATAGGTTACCTCTTTCAGCATAATTTGCGATTCTAACAATATTTTATCACTCTTTTTATATTTTGTCAATGTTTTTAAACAAATAGCAAGAGATTATTACTGAAAATGTAAAGGAAATTGTCCATTAAGCCAAAAACCCCCGCTTCCCTTTTGGGGTTGCGAGAGTTTTCCTAATTCACTTTCTGATAAGCCCATACCGTCCCATCACCAGCTCCACGATCTCCTGTGACCGCACGCGCATATGAAGCTGATCCAGCACGCTGCGAACCGTGTTTACGGTCAAAGTAGAATTACTGGCGCGATAATCAGGGTAAGCGTTCATATTGGACAAATGAAAACTTGTCAACTTATCGACAAAGAGCATATGGATACTTTTCGACAAGAATATGACGTGCGTCCTCATCCTCAACAAAATCCAAAACCTTGCAAACCTCAGGACATAGTTTCACGTCTTCAACAGAGATCTCTGCCCCCTCAAGAAAGGCAACGTAGAAGTCCTCCGTAAAGTCATAGTCTTCCCGCCGCGTTATCCAGCTGATATACCCTCGAATATTCAGGACGTGCATCTCCAAATCCTGCACATCATGGAAACTTGCAACCATTTCTTCTCCTGTATTGCCGTAGAAGATAAACACCATGTCATCCAAAAAGTTGCACGGGAACGAAATTGCCATTGCGATTATACCTGTTACCTCTTACTCAAAAAATAGTTTTGAACGTTCACTCCACATGATACATTATACCATAAAGTACGCGTGGAGTCAACTATTTTCCCTGAATTGCAAATCGTTTCCAGCATGTTACTTTTTTCTGGGAAAAAAACCGTCAAAACCCCAAACAATGACTATATATTATCTCCATGAGAGCCTGTGCGCCTCGACAGATCATAGGAAAAACATAGAAAAAGGAGAATAACCATGCGAAACGAAACCTGTGCCGAATGCGGCCGCGTCCTGCTTGAGGAGGAGGCCACCGAGTTTGAGGG
>JAZNMQ010000007.1:0-3696 GCA_045579745.1 Candidatus Flemingiibacterium sp.
GAGTTTTACGATTATCTCAATATCATTTTTCGTTGCTAACCTTATTACCATAAAAACCTCTAAATTTATATTTTGCTTAATATGTTCTATTAAATATTCCCAATTAACATCCTCTGACAGTTAGATAAATTCAAGTTTATCTATATGAGTTATTTTATCATGTGACAGCAATATATACAAGAACAGTCCCGGTAGAATTACCTGTCGGGACTGAAACTGTTTTACGAACACCCGGCATTGGGCGGCGTTTTTCGTATGTCGCGTCATTTGACGCATCAAATCATAATCAATAATTCTGCGCGCGAAGCATGAAATATGCTCTCGGATGAGCGCAAACGGGGCAAAACTCGGGAGCTGCCTTTCCGATATGAATGTGTCCGCAGTTTCCGCACTCCCAGATCATATCATTGTCGCGGCTGAATACAAGTCCGCCCTCAACATTGGAGAGCAGCTTGCGATAACGCTCCTCGTGAGTCTTTTCGATAGCCGCAACGCCCTCGAACAGATCGGCGATATAATCAAAGCCCTCCTCACGAGCATCCTCCGCCATCTTCTTGTACATGTCGGTCCATTCGTACATCTCGCCCTGAGCCGCATCGAGAAGATTCTCCGCTGTGCTTCCGATACCGTCGTTAAGAAGCTTGAACCAGATCTTTGCATGCTCCTTTTCGTTCTCAGCAGTTTCAAGGAAAAGCTTTGCAATCTGCTCATAACCGTCCTTCTTTGCTTTAGATGCGTAGTAGGTGTATTTGTTTCTCGCCTGAGATTCTCCGGCAAAAGCCGCCATGAGATTCGCTTCGGTTTTTGATCCTTTAAGCTCCATTGTAAATTCCTCCGTTAATATTGGTGCGGATCATGTCCGCCCTTATAATCATGATACACCAAATCATGGTAAGAATAAACAACAATTTGTAAATTTTAGATTAATTCCCCACCGTCTGATAGAATTATACCACATTTCGAGGAAAAATTCAATCTTCAACCTGAACAAACTAATCTGTAAAAGCCCGTACACTTTGCTCCTATACGATACCGTGTCAATAAATTATGTAAATTTTCGTACAGCTATAGACAAATCGATAAAAATATAGTATAATTATAAGAGATAATTTTTTCAAGGAGATAAAATCGTGAAAACAAGATTTACAAAAAAAATCGCACTACTCACAGCAGTAGTAATGCTGATTCTCACAATGGTCGGATGCGGCTCAGCACCGGTTGCAATCAGCTTCGGCTCGACCGAGATCACTGCAAATATGTTCAATTATTGGATGAGCACCTATAAAGCAGTTTACCTCTATTCCCTTCTCGGTACAACGACCGATAATCCTCAGCTTTGGGCGATGCAATTTACAGAGGGCATAACCTATGGCGATTATCTTGGCGCCCTTGCAGCATCGGATATCGCAACCAAGGCTGTCTGCCATGAGCTTTTCGCTGAATACGCCCTCGAGCTCACAGATGAGGACACAAAAACCATCGAAGATCACATCGAAAAGATTACAACCGCAACGGGCGGCAAGGCTCAGCTCAATTCCGCACTCAGCGCGTTCGGCGTGAATATTGACATTCTTCGCCAGATTAACATCTTCGACGCAAAGGTTGCAAAGCTCCAGGAGCACCTTTACGGCGAGGACGGCATCCAGAAGGCAACCGAGGAAGAGCTTGATAAGTTCTTCAAGGAAAACTATTACCGCGCAAAGTACATATTCATCAGCACAAAGTTTGAATACGAGCGCGATGAAAACGGCGAGGTTTTGATCGATGAGGAACAGGGCACCTACAAGACCCGCGAGCTCACCTCTGATGAGATTACCGCTAAGAAGGCTCTTGCCGAGGAGCTTGACCAAAAGGTCAAGGACGGCGAGGATTTTGACGCACTCGTGCTCGAGCATTCTATGGACCTCGGCTTGCAGACGTTTACAGACGGCTATTATTTCATGACAACAAGCGCTTATGTAACTCAGGAAATCATTAATGAGGTTGCAAGCATGAGCGTCGGCGAAACAAAGACCGTCACCAACGATAACGGCACATGGATCGTCAGACGCTATGAGCTTGAGGATAAGGCTTACGATGAGGAAATGAACGCTCCGCTCTTCTCTAACTTCAAGGCATCGGTCAACACCATTAAGCTTCAGGAGCTCGTTGCATCCTACTCCAATGCGCTCGTTATCGATCCTAAGGTCATCGCATCCTACCCCATCGGAAACTGCTCTCCCAACTTCTACTATTAATTCGCACAGATAACTCCGCATAAGAAAAATACGAATAATCAAGCATTCCCCTTGCAATCGATTTCAAGGCATGCTATAATTAAATCACCCAGACAAAAGTAAAAAAAAGCGGAAATCCGCAAACGCGGAATACCGCAAACAAATAAAGGAGTACATAATGAAAAACAAGTTTGTATCGTTCGGCGAAATAATGCTCCGCCTCAAATCACCCGGATATGAGAGATTCTTCCAATCTCCCACCCTCGAAGCAACCTTCGGCGGCGGCGAAGCAAATGTTGCCGTTTCACTTTCCAACTACGGACTCGACGCTAAGTTCGTAACCACCCTCCCGAGCAATGATATCGGTATCGCATGCGAGCGCGAGCTCAAGAAGTATGGCGTTGATACCTCTGATATCCGCAAGGATAAGGGCAGAATGGGTATCTACTTCCTCGAAACAGGCTCCTGCCAGCGCCCCTCAAAGGTCGTTTACGACAGAGCTGATTCCGCTTTCGCTAACATCAAAGAAGGCGATTTCAATTGGAACGAGATCTTAGCTGATGCAAAATGGTTCCATGTAACCGGTATTACCCCCGCAGTTTCCGCTTCGATCGCAGAAGAAGCTATCCGCGCACTTAAGATCGCAAAGGAGCTCGGCGTTACAACATCCATCGACCTCAACTACAGAGCAAAGCTCTGGAACTACGGCAAGCGTGCTGACGAGGTTATGCCTGAGCTTACAAAGTATATCGACGTTGTTATCGCTAACGAGGAAGACTGCCAGAAGGCTCTCGGCATCACCTCCACCAACAAGCCTGAGCTTGGTGAAATCGACCTCGAATGCTACAAGGATATCACAAATCAGGTTCTTACCGCATATCCGAACGTGAAGACAGTTGCGATCACCCTTCGTGAGTCCAAGTCCGCTAACCGTAATGTTTGGTCGGCTTGCATCAACGACGGCAAGGAATTTTACCGCAGCCGCATTTACGATATCACCGATATCGTTGACCGCGTAGGCGGCGGCGACAGCTTCGCAGGCGGTCTTATTTACGGCCTCGCTACCAAGGGCGATCCCAAGGCGGCGCTTGAATTTGCAGTTGGCGCTTCCTGCTTGAAGCACACCATTAACGGCGACTTCAACCTCGTAACAGTTGACGAAGTTGAGAAGCTTATCGGCGGCGACGGCACCGGCCGTATCGCAAGATAATTTCAAAATATAAAACATGGGAACCTTTTCCGCACGGATCAGGTTCCCATATCTTTTTAAGGCTTGGAGCGTTTAAGAGCGAATTTTCCACAGCCAATCCCTCGCGCGCACGCACGCACACACACGCTTATGCGCGTGCTATAAAATAATAATTAAGAGTTTTATTTTATTTTATTTAATATAATAATGATGAAATACCCCTGACCCGAAAGATATCGCGCAGTATTTACGCAAGTGTCCCCACACGCTTGTGTGTTGTGGAAAACTGAA
>JAZNMQ010000008.1:0-33432 GCA_045579745.1 Candidatus Flemingiibacterium sp.
CCGCCAAGCTTTTGTGCAAGCGCATCAAGTCCTGCCTTATCGTTTGATAAAAGCATGAGCTTTACGCCCTCTTTTGCTAAAAGCTCTGCGATTTCACAGCCCATTCCGCCGCTTGCGCCGGTAATTACGGCAACTTTTCCGTTAAGATTGATCATGTTGTATATACCTCCAAGTAATTTTCAATTTCAGTTTGTTTTGCGTTTTTGTGTCAGTTAAACTTGCGCAGTTGTTTCAGATAAACCCGCGCCTTTGTGTGAGCTAAGCCCTACGCCTTTGTATCAAAACGCGGCGCATGCGATTTTTTAGAAATATCCGCCGTTGCGAACGACCTCAGACGGGGGAACGCCCTTGCGAACCTGCGCCTTGATTTCCTCCTCGTTGTCGCGGATCTTCTCAGCCTTGAGAAGCACTTCGTATGCGATCTCACGCGGAACTACAAGAACTCCGTCGATATCTCCGAACAAAATATCGCCCGGCTTTATCATAACATCGCCGATCTGTACGGGGATCTGATAATCGTACATACGGAAGCGTCCGAGCATACCGTTTGATGTGCGGTAACGGCAGAATACGGGGAAATTCTGCTCAAGAACCTTGTTTGTGTCACGAACGCCGCCGTCAACGACAGCGCCTCTGCAGCCGCGTTTAATAGCCGCCATTGTCATAATCTCGCCCCATTGAGCGGACTTGTCATCTCCCGAGGTATCCCAAACCGCAATAGTATCAGGACCAAGTGCTTCGAGCATTTGCGCACGCTTTTCCATCTCACCCTCGAGGGTCAGATTCTTTGAGCCCTTGATCGTGAATGCCACGCCGCAAACCTTCATCTCGTCGCGAAGCGGGAGAATATCGTAAGGCAGAGTCTGATAGAGATAGCCGTACTCGCGGAGTACATCGTTTACAGCTGAGGTGAACGTCGCTTCAAAGCGATCGCACAGCTCCTTTTCGCTGATTGGGAATACTGTAAGCTTTTCGTTGTTCATTGTTCTTTTTCCTTCCTTTGAGAAATATTTTCTTGCATTTTCTGACTATGTATGTTAAACTAAAAATAGGTAGCTTCAGCGTGATGATTCATGCTTTGGCTCACCGTTATACTTATGCCGACATGTGCGGCGGAATGGAGATTAGCATGCCTGAGCATGAGCTTGATATACAAATAAAAGAGCCGCTGTTTGTGCTTTACCGCGAACCAAATGCGAATTGGAGCTTTAACCGACGGGATTGGGAGCCGCATTCGCTTCAAAATCCAAACGAGATGATCTGCATCCTCGCCTACGCCGTCAGCGGAACCGCCCACTACTCATTCAACGGCGGCAAGAATCATCAGATCACGCGAGGAAACGTGCTGTTTGTCCGCGACGGCGAGCAGTATTCGGGAACGAGCGATCAGGACACCCCGTGGAGCTTTTACTCCTGCGGCTTTCGCCTTGTCGTAAACGACGAGGAATCGCGCGAGATCATCGCATCACTTCCGCATATTTTCAGATACAGCGACAGCGCGCATTTACGGGATTCCTTTGCACAGCTTGCACGCGCGTGGTCGGCAAAGCAGACGGGCTATCTGATAAAATGCCGCTGTCTGCTTCTTGACATACTGTTCATTCTGCTTTGGGACAACAAACGCCGCTCAATTCAAAGCGCGCACTACAAAACGATAAACGACATCGTTGATCTGATGCGCCAGAATTACACAAAATCCTATTCGCTTGAGGAGCTCTCCGAGCTGTCGGGGCTGTCGCAGTCCTATTTTCGCATGCTGTTCAAGCAAATGACGGGCTGTACGACCGTTCAGTTCCAAAACCGTGTAAAGATCGAACGGGCAAAGGACCTGATCCTCAGCAGAGTCTGCAATGTCACCGAAGCGGCGCAGGCGGTAGGCTTCTCGGATGTGTTCTATTTTTCACGAATGTTCAAAAAGATAACGGGCAAAAATCCGTCGGAATACATAAATAAATAACTACAGTTGAATTATAACTTATTTCCAATCTGATTTCCATATACAATTTGCTCCGTTTTGTACGATCTGCTTTTTATTACTTGCAGAAAATGCCAATAAAATTCTGTGCATTTTGTCAATGAGATTCTATCTTCGTGCGTCATTGATTGAGTTAAACTGTTTGTATTTTTGCATTTTTGACAATTTGGTTGACACGATAACCAATCCATGGTAAAATTTAAGCGGTTATATTTTCAGATATTTAAGGAGGTTTTCCAAATGGACAAGTCTATTTTCAAAAACGGCGAATTTTTCGTCGGATGTAACTATTGGGCATCTCACGCCGGCACAAACATGTGGCATGATTGGCGCCCTGATGTCGTTGAAGCGGATTTAAAGAATCTCGCGGAGCACAACCTGAAGCATATCAGAATTTTCCCCCTGTGGCCTGATTTTCAGCCCCTCAAGATGCACAGAGCGTGCCACGGCGCTGACAAGGAGATCCGCATGGGTGAGGATCCCCTGCCCTTTACCGAGGCAGGCAGAGCAGGCGTTTCCGAGGAAATGTGCGAGCGCTTCCAGACCTTCTGCGATCTCGCAGAAAAGTACGGCATCAAGCTCGTTGTCGGACTTATTACGGGCTGGATGAGCGGCAGACTTTACGTTCCGGATCTGTTTGAAAAGGTAAACGTTACCCGCGATCCGCTTGCTATCAAATGGGAAATCAAATTTGTAAAATACATGGTTCGCCGCTTCAAGTCGCATCCCGCAATCGTTGCTTGGGATCTTGGAAACGAGTGCGACTGCCTTGCTAACGTCGGCGACCAAAACAGCGCTTACGTTTGGGTGAGCACGATCACCAACGCCATCAAGACTGAGGATAACACCCGTCCCGTAGTTTCGGGAATGCACGGTACAACTCCCGACTCACTTTACCGTTCCGAGGACCTTGGAGAAATTCTCGACATCCTCTGCACACACCCCTATCCGATCTTCACACCTCACTGCAACACCGACCCCGTTAATGAAAACAAATCGGTATTCCATGCAGTTGCCGAAACTCTGTTCTATCGCGGAACGGCAAATTCTATGGCATTTGCTGAGGAAACAGGAACACTCGGTCCGTTCATTTCAAGCAATGCAATCGCGGCTGATTACGCAAACACCGTAATGCACCTGCTCTGGGCTCACAACTGCCTCGGTATGATGTGGTGGTGCGCATTCGAGCAATCTCACCTTGAGCACACTCCTTATGAGTGGAACACCGTTGAGCGCGAGCTCGGCCTGTTCTATCAGGATTACACTCCGAAGCCGATCGTCGCTCAGATGACCGATTTCCAGAATTACACAGAGTCATTTAAGTATAAGAAGCTCACCGGACGCATTCTCGACGCAGTCTGCGTTCTCACCGCTGAGCATGACAACTGGCTCCCTGCACTTGGCACATTTACTCTCACAAAGCAGGCAGGCCTTGACGTTGAGTTCGTTCACTGCAACGACGAAATCCCCGAGGCACGCGCATACATTCTTCCGTCCTACGATCACTACCGCCTGTCCCGCCGTGTATGGCTTGACCTGATGGAGCGCGTAAAGCGCGGCGCAAAGCTGTACATTTCCATCGGCAACGGTATTCTTTCTCCGTTCAAGGAATTCATCGGTCTTGAGCCTCAGCTTCACTACGTTCCGACAAAGCCCGACCACATAAAGCTCGGTGACAGCGAATTCTGGCTCAATCCAACCTTTAAGGTTCCCTACGCTAACTGCACCGCAGAGGTTCTTGCAACAGATGATGACGGCACGCCCGTCATGTCGAAGAACAAGCTCGGCGAGGGCTGCGTATACTTCCTTACATATCCTATCGAGAATATGGCAGGCAAGGTTCCCGGAATCAACAGCGGCGCAAGCTTCAAGCCGCTCTACAAGTTCTATGAGGAAATGACCGAGCTTCGTAACCCCGAAAAGGTTGCTCGCAAGGATAATCCTCACATTGCTATCACAGAGCACATTGTTGACGACTCGACCCGCGTAATTATCGCAGTTAACTGCGTTCCGCGCGAATCCGCCGCAGCCATCGCTATCGATGGCTGGAAGCTTTCCGAAACACTTCGCAATCAGGGCTCGCAGATCAATGCCGCAGACGGCAAGATCGAGCTTGTTATGAAGGGCAACTCGGCTGTTATTCTTGAAATCAAGAAGTAATAAATAAAAGCAAAACGCGATTACGGCTTTTTCGTAATCGCGTTTATTTTTAGCCCCATTTCGACAAAGTGTCCCCGCTTCCCGATTTACATAGATCACCGTAGGGCGGGGGCTTGCTCCCGCCGTTTCGTGCAATTTCTGCTCTTTCAGACGGCGGGACCAGAAAGAAGTCCAGCAGCTGCCAGCAGCTGCCTGCCGTTTTATAGTCATAATTTATCAGAATCGCAACACAAAAAGCCATTGACAGAATCATGTTCCTGCCAAGGGCAAATTAAATAGGCTTACTCTTTCCACCAAGCTTCGGGAATCGTGTCGCGGTCGAGCGTGCAGTCGGGCTCTATCGAAAAGATCTTCACGCTCACGTCGTAAATTTTGCGCGCCTCGCAAAGGAAGCAATCCGCGTCACCGAACTTAACGCGTTTTGCCGCGCCGAGGGCTTCAAATGCGTCGGTCAGCTTCGGGAAGGTTGCAGAAACATCACTCGCCTTTGTGCAATAATGGCGTTTTATCTTAATCTGCTTAACGCTTCCGTCACGGAGCTTGACTCCGACATTACGAAGGTTTGTAAGGCGATTTTCGAGCGCGAGCGTTTCCTCAACGCTGTGAATATAGGTATTGCGGTTGTGCCCTACGCCGAGCAGCAGGATTTTCGCATCGATATCGCGAAGTCTGCCAAAGCATCCGTCGGGCGGACATGGCGTGCGAGCATCCTCGTCGTGCTTTATGTATTCCTCGGCAGCCTTTCCATAAGCGGCAATGCTGTGCGACGGATGAAGCGAGCGAACAACGCCCTTTCTCTGTCTGAAAAGCTCGGGGAGAATTCCGACATTGCATGGGCTCGTTTCGTAGTCGTAGACCTCGTTATCCTTGACTGTCCCCCATGTGTGGGTGGGCATCATGAAAAGCCCATCCGAGAAATATTCCATAAACGCATCAAGCACGGTATCAGCTCTGCCCTCGACCTCACCGATTGATTTCATCGACGAATGCACGAGGATCGAATCTCTCGGGAGAAGCCCCATTTTTTGAAGATCGGATTTTAAATCGTTCTTAGTATACATTTTTAGCTCCTTTCGTCGGGATGCTGACCCGAATATCCAAGCTGCGGAAGCGCATCGATTGTGTTCATATCCTCATTTGAGATTATAAAGTCGTAAACATCAATATTTTCCCTCATACGCGAAGGATCCTGCGATTTCGGAAGCGGAAGCACTGCGTGCTGCATGCACCATCTGATCGAGAGCTGTGCTGTGGATTTGCCGTATTTTGCCGCGATAGCCTTGAGCGTTTCGTCCTCAAGCACAGCGGCTCGTCCGAGCGGACTCCACGCCTGAGTGCAAATTCCGTGGCTGTGACAGAAGCGAAGCGTTTCCTCCTGAATATAGCCCGGATGAAATTCGATCTGATCTACCATCGGGTAAACCTCAGTTTTCATTAATGCCTCAAGATGATGCGGCAGGAAGTTCGAAACGCCTATTGCGCGAGCTCTGCCCGATTTGTATATCTCGATAAACGCTCGCCATGTTTCAAGATTGCGCTCCTCCCAATTTTCAGCCCCCTTGCGCGAAACGGGCCAATGGATCAGAAAAAGGTCCACATAATCAAGCCCGAGGCGCTCAAGCGTCTGATTAAAGGCAATATGCGCGCTCTCGTAGCTTCGATTTGGATTTGCAAGCTTGCTTGTAATAAAAAGCTCCTCGCGAGGCAGACCGCATTCGCGGACAGCCCGTCCGACACTCACTTCATTTTCATACATTGCGGCTGTATCAATATGGCGATAGCCTGCGTCAATTGCCGACTTTATCACCTCAACCGTATGCTCGCCCTCTCTGAGCGTCCATGTTCCGAAGCCGATATTCGGAATATTATTGCCGTTTGGCAATATAAAAATGTTATTCATTGAAACCTCCGAGGCTGTATGCCGCCTTAGTTACAGCTTTGATCCGAGAATAGTATTTTCTGTAATTGCTAAATAAAATTATAGCTCATATACAGGAATTTGTCAAGCACGGCATTTTTTCCTATAACTTTATTTTCTGTGGAATATTTTATTGAGATTTCAATATAAAATTAAATAGCTTGTGTTTTAATTCTGTTATCCGTAATTATTCCATACACATATGATGGGCCCCATATACCTTCCGATTTTATTTTTGAGGGAGAGGGGTTTTCAACCAGTAAAGCTTTTGCTATTTTTTCTTTTGTAATTAACCTTTTTCTATCATTATTTATGAGAATAAAATCCTTCTTGACTACATAAGTGTAGGATATACCTGTTACTGTTCTAAATGTTTCGTTTTCATTACTAAGAATGTTTGCCCATATAGTATTGATATTTTCACACATAGTAATCACCCCTTAATACTTATTTTTGAAAAATATTCCTCTTATTAATCCGTAAAGAACTCCACCTATAAACAAACCGGTTCTTCGCCCTCTTTTAAACATAACATTTACCTCCCAAATTATAATTTGTATTCTATTTCAAGTGTTGAAGAATTGCCTTTCGGTGGCTGAAATATAATAATGTCATTCTCTTCCATACATTGTCTCATAGCATTACATACCATTGGGAATCTGCTTTTTAATTTAAGTTGTTTATGAATGTCTCTTGAAATTAGAATAAGACTACTTTTTCCTTTCTCTTTTGCAAGTATTTTTAATTCTTTTATATATTTGCAAATATCATTAGTTGTTATAATTGCTTTTTCTTCCTCGTTCTTTGCTTTTGTTAAAAGATCAACTTTTTCTTCTAAAACTTGTATTCTGCTTAATAATTCAAGAATAATTTTTTCGTAATCCATAGAATTTCACTCCTGTTTCAATTCGTTCTATTAGAATTCTATCACATTTTTAATGGAATGTCAATAGTTTTTTGATTTATTTTTTTCATGACACTTTTACTAATTTTTAGTTCTTTTAGTCAACATAATCAACTTGTTGCAAATAATTACATATCAATCTTAAACGCTTTTTGAAACTTCAACAAAAGGTCGTTTCACAGAAAATCAAGCATTGTAATTTTTGAAATTTGCCTTGCTTTGTTAATTAAGATGTGGTATACTGTATCTATATTATCCATTGAAAGGACTCAGAAAAAATGAAAAGAATTCTTCCGATTTTAATTGCATTCTGCCTGATTTTATGCTCATGCGGCTCGGCGCCGAAGCTCACAGGCAAGCATATCGCCGACATCGTTATAAAGGACTACGGTACGATCACCGTCGAGCTTGACGGCGATTCCGCTCCGATCACGGTTGGCAATTTCGTCGATCTTGCAAAGAAGGGCTACTACGATGGCAAGACCTTTCACCGCATAATCGAGGGCTTTATGATGCAGGGCGGCTCTCCCGACGGAAGCGGGAAAGGCGGCTCAGGACGAAGCATCAAGGGCGAATTTGCGGCTAACGGCGTTGCAAATCTTCTCTCACACACCCGCGGAGCTATCTCTATGGCAAGAAACTCAGTCAGCTTGAACAGCGCAAGCGCACAGTTTTTCATCGTTCATCAGGACAGCGCCGACAGTCTTGACGGACAGTATGCGGCATTCGGATATGTAATCGAGGGAATGGATATCGTTGATAAGATCTGCGAGGAAGCCGATCCGATAGACTATAACGGAACCATCTCAGGTCCGCTTCAGCCGGTTATCGAAACAATCAAAATCAGAGAATAAACAATCGGGGAACGCATTTGGCGCACCTTCGATGAAGCAGTATTTTACTTCTATCAAGGAGTAAAGTACTGCTTTATCTATTTAACAACGAATTGATAATTGTTTTTTCTGAAATCTATGATATACTATAATCACACCGGTGATAATTTTTTTGGAGGTACAATATGAACATTAAGATTGGTGCGATTATTAAGAAGCTTCGCGTCGAAAATAATATTACGCAAGACACCCTTGCTACAGCAATAGGTGTGACACCTCAAGCTATCTCTCGTTGGGAAGCGGAAGGCGGTTATCCCGATATTGAACTGCTTCCAATGTTAGCCGATTTTTTCTCTGTCAGTACGGATGAACTTCTTGGATATAGATTATCGGAGAGAGAGCAAGAACTTTCCAACATCAAGAAGGAGATGGAACGCCTTGCGGAGGTCGGTTCTGTCGAAGAACGGGTGGCTTATGCGAGAAATGCGTTTGCACGTTATCCTAACGATTATGAAATTCGTGATAATCTTGCAGTTTGCTTGTCTTTTGTGTGGGACGAAACCCACGATGAGGCTCTTTTTAAGGAGATTGAAGCACTTCTTAAATCGGTTGCTGACGAATGCAATGATGAAGACACACGCTATAACGCCATCAATACTCTTATTATACTGTATGGAGAAGTCAAACATTGTGATAAGGCAAAAGAATTGCTGAATCGTCTGACACCAATGAAATATTGCCGCGAGTTTGCACTGTCAAACGGAATTGGAGATGGAAACAATGAGCTGTACAGACAGGACGAAATCGACAAGCTGACCGATGCGCTGGGACTTGCTATTCGGAACTATACGTTGGATGATGAGCTTCCCAACGATTCTTCCACATGGGATAGAAAAATCGAAATGCTTCACATATCCAACCAACTGTATCATATGATCTATGGCGACGATCTGCTTTACCATCACAATAGACTTTCCATGAATTACTGGCTTATCTCTACCTATCAGATGGCACAAGGCAAAACTGCGGAAGCTCTTGATTCTTTGGAATTGATGTGCAAACATGCAATAGCATACGATCGATCCTATCAGAATGATCACGGCAAGCATTTCTCATCCTTTTTGGTTGACAAATTAATCTATCCTGAAAAGAGCAAGGAATTTCATGAACTCACCGAACATACAGATTGTTACTATATGTTGGATCGCTTGCAGCATGGTCGCTATGACTGTATCCGTAAAGATCCTCGTTTCGTTTCCATTGTTGAAAGATTGAATCAATACGCCAAATGAGTTATCCTCGCCCCGCCTCGTGCGGGGCTTTGATTTGTGTCTACAAATGCTGAAAATTAACGGAGTATCGAGGCGCACAAAACAAAAGCTACCGACCGACAGTAAATCTTCAAGCTGCAGAATACTATCCCTTGCATAGCAAGGCGTGTAAAAAGGAGCAGTTGCACTAAAGTGCAACTGCTCCTTTTGCTTTATGGGCGGAACGTCTTGGCGTTCCCCTTCTTTTTGTATTTCCGATCCGTACTATTATTTTGCAAGCTCAGCCACGAGCGCATCGATCTGCGCCATGCTCTCATCATTAAGCGCGGCTGTGATCTTTACGCCTGCCTCGGTAAAGCTGATGTTTGCACAGCCCTCGAGCTCGGCGCGCATATTCTTAGCCGCCATCGGAGCCCAGCTGCCGTTTTCAACAAGAGCTACTGTGTGATTTGCAAACGATCTCTCACAAAGCTCGGCTATAAACTCGCGCATTGGCGGGAAAATTCCGCCGTTGTAGGTCGTTGTGGCGAGAACGAGCTTGTCAAAGCGGAACGCATCTGCGATAGCCTTGTGCTTATCACAGCGTGCAAGGTCGTAAACGGCAACCTTTTCGCATCCTGCCTCGCGAAGCTTTCTCTCAAGCTCGGCTACAGCCGCTTTCGTATGACCGTAAACCGATGTGTATGCAATAACAATACCCTTTTCCTCGGGCTCGTAGCTCGACCATTTATCGTAAAGAGAGATATAGTGACCGAGATCCCCCGTGAGCACGGGTCCGTGCAGCGGGCAGATCATCTTCAGATCGAGCGCTGCCGCCTTTTTAAGGAGCGCCTGCACAGGCTTTCCGTATTTGCCAACGATGCCGAAATAATAGCGGCGCGCCTCATCCTCCCAAGGCTCGTCTGCATCAAGCGCACCGAATTTTCCAAATCCGTCCGCCGAAAAGAGCACCTTGTCCGCGCTGTCGTAAGCGACGATAACCTCAGGCCAGTGCACCATAGGAGCGCCAACGAATGTGAGCGTGTGTGCTCCGAGCGAGAGCTCTCCGCCCTCTCCGACAACAATCTGTCTGTCCTTAAAATCCGTTCCGAAATATGCCTTCATCATCGCAAAAGCCTTAGCGGACGAAACGATCTTCGCCTCGGGATAGACATTTGCAAAATTAAGAATATTTGCGGAATGGTCGGGCTCCATGTGAAGCACAACGAGATAGCTCGGCTTTCTGTCGCCAAGAGCCGCGCGAATGTTTTCAAGCCACTCGTCGCCAAATCCCTCGCCAACTGTATCCATGATCGCGATCTCCTTGTCAACGATCACCCACGAGTTGTACGAAACGCCGCTTGGAACCTTGAATTGACCCTCAAAAAGGTCGATTTCGCGGTCGTTTACGCCGATGTATTTGATGTCATTTGTTACAAACATTTTTTGCTCCTTAATTTAATTCTTCGAGAGGTCGTGCTCCCATTTTCCGCCCGTGCTGAGGGCATTTTCAGCTTCGGCAATAAGTCCGAGCGAGATATCGTGTCTGCCACCCTCATACTCGGAGAAAAGCCACTGTTCGAGGATCGCGAGAGCCTCGGTAACACCCGTGATCTTTCCGCCAAGGCAGAGAATGTTCGAGTCGTTATGCGCTCTTGTCAGATGTCCGACAGTAGGCGTTGCGCAAAGCGATGCGCGAACGTTCTTATAGCGGTTGGCAATGATGCTCATTCCGACGCCCGTTGAGCAGATGAGTATTCCGCGTCTGATTTTCCCCTCGGAAACCGCCGATGCAACCATGTCCGCATAATACGGATATCTCACAATATCCTCGGAATCACAGCCGCAGTCCTTGTATGCAATCCCCTTTTCGTCGAGATACTTCATAATCTCAAGCTTCAGCCTATAGCCGCCGTGGTCGTTGCCGATGTAAATGATGTCTTCCATAATTTCATACGACCTGCAATGACAGGTCTGCCTTTCTAAATAAATTCCAACGCGATTATAACAGCAAAACCGATCAGTTTTCTACTGTCATCTCGTCGATCATTCTGCAAAGAGCTCTCTCATTTTCAACACGCTTCATAACCACATCATAAAGCGAATCCGCGAGCGGTCTTTGGTCGTTGTTCTTCTGAAGCTTTTCAAACCATTCGGGCTTGATGGCTTCAACGCCTGCGAATGCGCCTGCAAGCGCGCCTGCCATTGTTGCAATGGTATCGGCGTCACGTCCGAAGTTTACAGCATAGATGATCGTCTTTTCGGGATCGCCCTTGCCGAAATAGAACATAGCAAGCGCAACCGGAACGGTTTCTCTCGAATCGCAGGTTTCCTTCATGCGCTTTCCTGCGTAGAACCATTCTCTGAATTTTTTGTAGTCGCCGCACTCCTTGGCATAGTCGAGAATCTCGATGATTCTGTTCTTCATAACCTCGGAGCTCTTAGGATGGATGTACTTGTAAGCCGCCTCAACAACGCTCTCGACAGTTGCACCAACTCCCATAGCCTCAGCTACAGCCGCCGCCATCGAGCATGCCGCGTCACGGCAGAAGGTCGTTTCACCTGCGTGGATAAGTCCTGCAACGTCGTAGGTTTCTCCTGCAGCTCTTCTCGGGTTGCCTGCATTGATAATGCCCATAGGGGATATCGACATAGCGGAGCTGCTGCTCTGCATGTTGCCCATTCCTGCATAGGTCGGAGCTACGACATCGGATGTGATCTTCGCAAGCATATTTCTGACGGGAATGTAGAAAAGTCTTTCATATTGACCTCTGAGTTTTAGGAACGAAGCCGCGAACTCGTCGGCGGTAACATAACCGTCGTTGTTTACGATTGCGTCGATAAGGATCATCTTGATAGCCGAATCGTCAGTTCCCGCGCCCTCGAAATCGTTGACGACACCGTATTTCTCTTCGATCATCTGATAGGTGAAGTTTTCAACGGGTGCACCCATTGCATCACCGATGATTCCGCCTGCAAGGCATCCGATAATTTTTGAGTAGAGTACGTTTTTCATAAAAGCATCCTTTCTGCCGAATTCCGGCAAATAAATTTTATAATTCAGGCAAATGCCCCACGCCTCATCCGAGCCCTGAAATAAACTGAACGAGCGGCATTGTTGCAACCGAAAGAAGGGTCGAAAGTGCAACGCCCTTAACGGTCGTTTCCTTATCGCCGTCGTATTGCTCGGCGAGCATGCTCGCCATGCTCGCAACGGGAGTCGCCAGCATGACCATACAAACACCGAGAATGACCGTGTTATCAATAAAAATCCGTATCAGGAGCATTCCTGCAAGCGGAACTGCAACAAGTCTGATAATGCAGAACAAAAGCAGCTTTACATCTGAAAAGAGCTTCTTAATATCAATGGCGGCAAGCGACACGCCAATGATCATCATGCTGACGGGTGCAGTAATCGAACCGAGCATGCTGACAGTCTTTGATATAAACGAGGGAACGGGCATTCCCGTCAAATAGATCACAAGCGAAACGGCGCACGCGATAACACCCACGTTCAATATGCGCTTTGGGTCGATCCTTGCGCTATTCTGCTTTTCGCCCTCGTCATCACCGCACATCTTCATGACCGTAATTCCGTATGTATAGATCAGAATATTGAAAAATATAGGAAACATCGTGGCATAAAGGATTGCCGAGTTACCGTAGACCGAGGAAATAAGGGGATATCCCATGAAAACTATATTGGAAAAAACCGTCATTACCTGGTATGCACCGCGGCTTTTTTTGTCGACCCTGAGGACGATCGGAATGACGATCGCCAAAAGAATCAGCACCGCATAGATAACCACGGCAAGAATTGTCATAGTAATAAGCTCCCCGCCCTTTTTAGCCTCATCGGTCATTCCGCTTGACAGAATCAGCGCGGGATTTGCGATAAAGATAACGATTGACGAGAGCTTTTTGCTGACCTCATCCGTGATGATATCCTTTTTTGCGCAAAGGAATCCGACACCCATGATGAGAAACAGCGCGATCATTTGTTCAAATAGCAGCATTAAAATCTCCGAAATAAAAACATCCACAGATATTATATCATTACAGTTTAAAAATAACAATAGCTTTATTTAAAAAAATAAAGATATTTTTTGCAACCTTTTTATTTAAAACCGTACTTAATAGTGAGGGTAAAATTATACAATTTTTCACCAAATTCAGCTCGAAAGGATGACTAAAATGCAAAAGCTACTTGAAAGCTCTGCCCTTTTGGTAGAATTTAATACGCAGACAAGCGAGCTTGTTATTACAGACAAGCGAATCGGAAAGATCTGGAGTCAGGCTCCGTTCCCCTCGAATTATAAGCTCGGCTCAATGAGCTCTGACGGAACCACGCTCAAAATGGAGCTTGAGGGCGATATTGCCTTTACGATGACGGTCGAGCTTGAAAACGAGTGCGAGCTTCTCTATACCATAACCGCTGACAGCGAGGCTGAAATCAGCGAGATCGCGTTTCCGCCTGCAATCGAAGCTCCCGACAGCAAGCACTATGTGCTTCAGACTGATTCTGAGGGCTTCCTGCTTCCCGTTGACGACTGCGGCTATCCGCTTGAACAGCAGCCGATCTTCCGCTGCTCGGGCGGCCCCGGAATGGCTTGGATAGGCATGGTTGACGATGCACTCGAAGCTGGCTTTATGAATATATTTGAAACTCCGTTCGATGCCGATTTAAAAATGCAAAAGCTTAACGATAAAATCTGCTTCCAGATCGTTTGGCTCGCTTCCCTTGGAAAATTCGCTTACGAAAGAAAAATGCGCACCGTATTTTTCGACAAGGGCGGCTATGTCGCGCAGTGCAAGCGCTATCGCCCGTATGCGTGGGAGAAGAACGGCGTTAAAACCCTTAGCGAGCGCCAAAAGCGTTTCCCCGCTATTGACAAGATGGCAGGCGCAGTTCATATCTACATCTGGAACGACGCACGCACGAAGGAATTCGTTGAGGAGCTGAAGTCCTGCGGCATCGACAAGGCGATGATCATCTGGAATCCGAACCACACCCCATATCCTGAGCAGGATTTCACTCCCGCTATAAAGGATGCAGGATACTGCACAGGCGGTTATCAGCTTTTCACCGACATTCATCCGCATTCCGAAAAGCGCGAGCAGAGCTTTAAGGTTCGCTCTCACGCGCTCACAAAGTTCAACCGTTCGTTTGAATATCTCACCGCAAAGCAAAAGGACGGCAATACCTATGTAAATCAGTTCGGCACATTCGTCTGCCCTCTTGCAGTCAAGCCCGAGCTTTTCGAGCGCCTTGACAGATTCCATGGCGAATATCCCGAGGAAACATATTTCTGCGACGTTTATCAGGCTAACGGCTTGTGGGAATGCTACGACGAGCGTCATCCGCTGTCACGCGAGGATTGGGCTAACAATCTGATGGAAAACCTGACTCTCATCGAGGACCGCTACAATGTATTCATCGGCGGCGAATTCGGCGCTGACTATGGTGCGGCTCACGGTTTATACGCTCACGGCATGATGACGCTTCAGCGCACCTGGTTTGACAGCATCACCACTATTCCCGGAAGCATTTACTACCTCGGAGGCTGGTCGCCCAACTACGCGCCCGAGATCGTCACAGGCTCGCGTACGGCTCCCGAGATCTACCACAAATACAGCATAAACGCTTATACACGCATACCTCTGTATGAGCTCGTTTATCACGATGCGGTAGTTACCTCATGGCGTTGGGAGGACGGAAACCACCACTGCCCTGAGATCTGGTGGAAGAAGGACCTTTACAATGTGCTCTACGGCAACTCTCCGCTTTGGTCAATCGACAAGCACCGCTTTGAAGCGTTTAAAACTACATTTATCGAAAGCTACAAAAATGTTCTCCCGTGGGTCAACAAGGTTTGCTATGACGAGATGGTAAGCCATCGCTTTATCACCGAGGACCACCTCGTTCAGGAAAGCGTATTCTCATCGGGCAGAAGCGTTATCGTAAACTTCGGTGACAACGATTATACCCACGAGGGTGTTACAATAAAGCGCCGCGGATATATAACCCTCGGCGACTAATAAGAAAAGGAGCTGTTTATTATGGGAAAAAGTCTTAAAGGCATGACACTTGGCGTTGCTACCTCGGCATTTCAGATCGAGGGCGGCTGGGACGCCGACGGAAAGGGCGAATCTATTTGGGACAGATGGTGCCACATCCCGGGAAGAACAAAGGCACCGGGTGATGTTGCGACCGATTTCTACCACAGATGGAAAGAGGATATCGATTTAATGCACGAGCTTGGAGTTGACTCCTTCCGCTTTTCGATCTCATGGCCGAGAGTATTGCCCGACGGTCACGGCAGAGTTAACGAGGCAGGCCTGCAGTTCTACAAGAATATTGTAGCAAGGCTGAAAATGTACGGCATTAAAGCGGCAGTTACGCTCTACCATTGGGATCTTCCGCAAAAGCTTCAGAATATCGGCGGATGGGCTAATCCTCTGACCGCGGTGTACTTCAAGGAATTTGCTGAGCTGATGTTCAAGGAGCTCGGCGACGACGTTGATGTCTGGATAACGCACAACGAGCCATTTGTTGCAACCTTTGTCGGACATTTTTCGGGCTCTATGGCACCCGGTCACAGAGATCTTTCCGAAACCCTGCTCGTAGCGCACAATCTGCTTTTATCACACGGAATGGCTGTCAAGGCATTCAGAGAGGGCGGATATCGCGGAAAGATCGGCATTTCGCTCGACTACTTCCCTGCAAAGGCGCTGACAGATTCGATAGAGGATATCAAGGCTGCCGAGCGCGACCGCGATTCGCATCTCGGTTGGTTTGCAGACCCGATCTACAAGGGTCACTATCCTGTCGAGCTTTGGGAGCACTACAAAAAGAAGGGCGTCGTGATGCCTGAGATAGCCGATGGGGATATGGAGCTCATAAGCCAGCCAATCGACTTCCTCGGCATAAACTTCTATCGCTCGTCAAACATGAAGTATCAGCCCGGCGGAAACTGGCCGTATGATAACGCATACGCTCCGATCGAATGCGAAAAAACGCATATCAACTACAAGCATATGCCCGAGCGCCTGCTCGAATATCTCACATACCTCAACGACACATATAATCCCGGTGAGATCATGATAACCGAAAACGGCTACTCGAATCAGGAGAATGTCAACCGAAACGGCAAGGTCATGGATTTCGACCGCATCAATTACCTCTATCTGCATATCGAGCAGTGTGCCATCGCGCGCGAGAGGGGAATCCCGCTTTCGTCATACTATATCTGGAGCTTTACAGACGACCTCGAATGGGGAGGCGGCTACACCACCAGAATGGGAATCGTGCGCATAGATTACGAAACGCTCGAGCGTATTCCCAAGGAAAGCGCGTATTGGTATAAGCGTGTTATCGAAGCACGCGAGCTTGTTGACTGAGCTTATATTCAGCCGATTGGCATTAATTCGACATTTAACCGAGCCTTCACAGCCAAGGCTCGGTTTTTATGCAAAAAAATACCTGTGCATACGGCTAAAATCGTTAAAATTTCTATTGACACAGAAGTAAAACTGTGGTATACTGTATGTATTGAAAAATGCTATGATGGAGAGAGTATTGCACAGACTTCATCCGCAGAGAGCCGTCGACGGTGAAAAGATGGCGTTGAAGGGTGCATGAAAAACACTTCGGAGCAGGTGGGAAGAAATTTGCGGCATTTCGCCGCAGAAATTAGACCCCGCACGTTGACCGCGTAAAGGTTTAATTGAGTGGACCGTTTTACGGTCAATTTGGGTGGTATCGCGGAAGCTGTCTTTCGTCCCAATGTGAGCTGTCACATGGGTCGGGAGGCATTTTTTGTTTTCCGCACCGCGATGACATTTATAAATCAAGTAAATTTTTTAGGAGGGTTCTAATATGCTAAGAACACATACCTGTGATGAATTAAGAGTCGATCATATCGGTCAAAGCGTTACGCTCACCGGCTGGATCGACACAGTACGCGACCATGGCGGCGTGCTTTTCGTTGACCTTCGTGACCACTACGGAATCACTCAGATCGTCCTTTCCGATGATTCTATGATCGCCGGAATGGCTAAGGAAACGGTTATACTCGTTGAGGGCGTTGTAACAAAGCGCGACGACGAAACCGTTAACCCCAAGCTTGCAACAGGACTTATTGAAGTAACTGCAAACAAGATCGAGGTTCTCGGTCCCTGCAAGCTCGGTCTTCCCTTTGAGATCGACGCTTCCACCGAAACCCGCGAGGAGGTTCGCTTAAAGTACCGTTACCTCGACCTTCGCAACCGCAAGATCCACGATAACATCGTGCTTCGCTCTAAGATACTCTCCTATCTGCGCCGTCAGATGGAGGATATGGGCTTCATGGAGATCCAAACACCTATCCTCACCGCATCCTCTCCCGAGGGCGCACGCGACTACCTCGTTCCGAGCCGCAAGCACAAGGGCAAATTCTATGCGCTTCCGCAGGCTCCCCAGCAGTTCAAGCAGCTTTTGATGGCATCGGGCTTTGACCGTTATTTTCAGATCGCACCCTGCTTCAGAGATGAGGACGCGCGTCAGGACCGCTCTCCCGGAGAATTTTATCAGCTCGACTTCGAAATGTCGTTCGCAACACAGGAGGATGTTTTCGCAGTTGCCGAGAAGGTAGTTTACAACACCTTCAAGGAATTCTCAAGCAAGCCTGTTTCCGAGCCGCCCTTCAAGCGCATCACATTCGCTGACACAATGCTCAAATACGGCACCGATAAGCCCGACCTTCGCAATCCGCTTATCATTCAGGACCTCACGGATTTCTTTGCAACAATCGACTTCCCGCTCTTCAAGGGCAAGCCCGTTCGCGGAATCGTTGCAAACTGCGCAGGCAGATCAAAGAAGTTCTTCGAGGATTCGCTCAAATTCGCTCTCTCTATCGGCATGAAGGGTCTTGGCTATCTCACCCTCGCAGGCGACGAGTTCAAGGGCCCGATCGCAAAGTTCCTGACTCCCGAAAAGCGTGACGAGCTTGTTAACCTTTGCTCGATCAAGGACGGCGAAACTGTATTCTTCATCTGCGACAGCATTAAGGTCGTTAACCGCCTCGCAGGCGAGATCCGCACATGGCTCGGCGAAACGCTCGAGATCATTAATAAGGATGCCTTCGAATTCTGCTTCATCGTTGATTTCCCCATGTACGAGCTCAACGAGGAAACCGGCAAGATCGACTTCACACACAACCCCTTCTCAATGCCTCAGGGCGGAATGGACGCACTCCTTAACAAGGATCCGCTTGACATCTTTGCATATCAGTACGATATCGTCTGCAACGGCGTTGAGCTTTCCTCGGGTGCTGTTCGAAACCACAACCCCGAGATCATGAAAAAGGCGTTCGAGATCGCAGGCTATACCGAGGACGATGTTAAGGCGAAGTTCGGCGCACTTCATACCGCATTCTCATTCGGCGCACCGCCTCATGCAGGTATGGCTCCCGGCGTTGACCGCATGATCATGCTCATCGCTGAGGAGGAAACCATCCGCGACGTTATCGCATTCCCGCTCAACGGAAATGCGCAGGACCTCATGATGGGCGCACCCGGTGAGGTTACCGAGCAGCAGCTTCGCGAGGTTCACATTAAGGTTCGCGACTGATTTACAGCTGACGACTGAAGATAGCTGATTCGCAGCATATTACCGCAAAAATCCCCGTCGGGCAATCCCGACGGGGAGGCAATGCAAAATTTCGAAAAGCTGTATATTTCTCAACTAAAAAGCAAACACATAAATTAAACGGCTTTGCCGACGAATGATTATTAGGAAAGGATTATAGCGATGGATAAAGCTTTACTGACCCGACTTCTGAAGCTTAATCAGCTTTCGCTGACGGATAAAGAGGAAACTGCTGTGCTTGAACTTTTCGCCAAGAAGAGTGACGAGCTTTCCACATTAGATAAAATCGATACCGAGAATGTCGAACGAATGGTACACGTTATGCCCTTGCAGACCGTTGTCAGAGATGATGTAGTTAAAAAGCTCTTCACACGAGAGGAGCTCCAAAAGGGTGCTCCCGAAACCTCAGACGGATACTGGCAGGTGCCCCGTCTTGTTGAATAAGGAGGGTTACGATGCTTTATATTAACAAGAATGAAAAGATCGGTGCAAACAGTGTTGCACTCGATGATATGATACTCACAAAGGATCTTCCGACCACCGCAGGCTCGAGGATGCTCGAAAACTTCACAAGCCTTTTTGAGGCAGAGGTTGTTACACGCCTTACCGCTGCAGGCTATGACATCGCAGGCAAGGCAAATGTCGGCGAATTCTCACTCGATATTCTCGGTGAGAGCTCTTATTTCGGAGCAGTTTGTTCCGACGGAAAGCTTCAGAACGCCTCCGCAGAGCTTGTAAAGAGCGCCGAGGTCAAGGCTGCGCTCAATCTTGATGTAAACGGCGCACCCCGCCGTGCGGCTGCAATTGAGGGGCTCGTATTTGTAAAGCCCACCTACGGAACCGTTTCGCGCTACGGCACGATCCCTGCCGTATGCTCGGGCGAGAGTGTCGGCGTCATGGCTAAAAATTCGGCTGACGCGAAGGAAATTCTCGCAGCTATTGCAGGTCATGACGACAAGGACGGAACATCGCTTCCCGAGGCAGACTGCGCAAAGATAAAAGAGAGCGCACAGATTAAAAAGGTTGCGCTTATCAAATCGTTTGGCGCAGATATCGACGCTGAAATAGCATCGAAGATTGAAGCTGCAAAGGCAAAAATGGAGGCTGATCAGATCACGGTCGACGAAATCGACTGCGATATTCTCCTCGCGGCGAAAACCGCATGGAACATTCTCATGAGTGCCGAGCTTTGCAACAATGTTTCACGCTATGACGGCGTAAAATACGGCTACCGCACAGCCAACTACAACACAATTGACGAGCTCTATACCAACAGCCGTACCGAGGCGTTCGGATTTCTTACAAAGTCGGTCATTCTCTACGGCTCCGACACGCTTTCTACAGAAAATTACGATAAGGTCTACGACAAGGCACTCCGCGTTCGCCGCGTATTGACCGAAGCGTTTGCGAAGATTTTTGCAGATTATGACGCTGTGCTTTTGCCTGCATGCTCAAAGGCGTTCTTCACCGAAGCTGAGGTTAAGGCTGATCCGTATATTTCATTAAGCGAAAATCTCTACACCGCACCGGCTTCGATCACCGGTCTTCCTGCAGTTGTCGCAGGCGGCGTACAGCTTATCGGCAAGGCATTGTCCGACGGCGCACTTTTAGAGCTTGCGCGTGTAATCGAGTAAAGGAGAAGAAAAAATGAGATACGAAACAGTCATAGGCTTGGAGGTTCACATTGAGCTTGCGACAGAATCAAAAATTTTCTGCTCCTGCTCAGCAAAATTCGGCGGCGAGCAAAACGACCATGTTTGCCCTGCATGCTGCGGCATGCCCGGAATGCTTCCGATCGTCAACCGTCATGTTGTTGATCTCGGTATGACCGCCGGAATGATGTTAAACTGTGACATCAACCGCACGACCACCTTTGATAAGAAATCCTACTATTACCCCGACCTTCCCTGCTCATATCAGACAACACAGTGGTTTGCACCCGTAGCCGTTAACGGTCTTGTCGAGATCGAAACCTCAAACGGCAAAAAGGGCATCAGAATCAAGCAGATCCACATGGAGGAGGACGCAGGCAAGCTCGTTCACGACGATTGGACTAACACATCGCTCGTTGACTTCAACCGCACATCCGTTCCGCTTATCGAGATCGTCAGCCAACCCGACCTCTCGAGCGCAGAGGAGGTTATCGCATACCTCGAAAGACTCAAATCTCTGCTTCGTTTTGCTAAGGTTTCCGAATGCCGCATGGAGCAGGGCTCTATGAGATGCGACGTTAACCTTTCGGTAAGACCCGAGGGCTCGACAAAGCTCGGAGTTCGAACCGAGATGAAGAATATGAACTCGCTCACCGCAATTACACGCGCTATCGAATACGAGGTTGCGCGCCACATCGATGCACTCGAGAACGGCACAGAGGAGCTTGTTCAGGAAACCCGCCGTTGGGACGATGTCAAGGGCAAGTCCTACGCGATGCGCAACAAGGAAACTGCGGGCGATTACCGCTATTTCCCCGACCCGAACGTAATGCCCGTCGTTATTGACGATGAATGGTATGCAAGCATCGAGGCTTCCCTGCCCGAGTTCCCCGAGATCAAGCGTGCACGCTACACGACTGAGCTCGGACTTCCCGAATATGACGCTGACATGCTCGTTGAAAGCCGCGCGCTTTGCGATTGCTTCGAGGCGGCGTATGAGGTTTGCGGCTCGGCTAAGGAGGTTGCAAACTGGCTCATTTCCGATGTTATGAACCTGCTCAACAAGAAGCAGATGACCTCTGATGAGCTAAGGCTTGACGGAAAGGCTCTCGGCGAGCTTATCAAGCTTGTAATCGACGGTAAGGTAAACCGCGGAAACGCTAAGAAGATCCTTTCGGTAATGTTTGAGGAGGTTATTGACCCTGCCGCTTATGCAAGCGAAAACGGCTTGATCATTTCGAACAACACCGATGCTATGGACGAGGTTATCGCAAAGATCGTCGCATCCGATCCCAAGTCGGTTTCCGACTATAAGAGCGGTAAGGAAAAGGCGCTTATGGCACTCTTCGGAAAGTGCATGAGAGAGCTTCGCGGCAATTGTGACCCACAGGTTCTCCGCGAGCATCTTTTAGCTCAAATCGACAAGAACTGACCGTTACCAAACAGACAATATTATGCGAGGGGAATGTGATAGCATTCCCCTCATTATCAGCCGCGTAAGGAGGACCAAATGGCAGTTTTGATCGTTCGTATAATCGGTATTATCGCTGCCCTTTTCGGCGGAATAAGGCTTGTGCTGTCGCTTCAAGCCCCATCAAGCACCGAGCAGCTTTTGTCTGCAGCGCTTATATTGATCATAGGTCTTGCAACTATCATTTACTCAATACTTGTACCAAAATCCCGCGAGGGAATGAAGCCGATTGAAAACTGTCTTGGCTACAAGCTTTGGACGGATGCAAACGGTGATATCGTTATAACCTGTCCACGCGATGATGCTGAAGCCAAGCTGCATCGCGGTGAGGTTAACTTTGATGGATATGTTGAGCTCGTATCTCAGTTAGAATACGCAGTAAAGGGCGACAGCCGCAGAGCAAGGCTTGCACGCGAGCATAATGACACCACGCTTCTTTCAAGCGAATACGCCGACGAGCTCGAAGCACTCGCAAACGATATTGCCGCGCTTAAGGGCTCTTATGATGCAGGCGAGATCGACATTTCGGAATACGAGAAAAAGCTTGGCGAGCTAAGATGATTATAAAAACAAAAAAGCTCCCCCTCGGACTGACAAGCTTCGAGCTTGCCCTTTGGAGCATCTCCTCGGCAGTTTGTATACTCAGCCATTTTATCTCGGGGGACGGAAGTACACTTTCGCTTGCCGCATCGCTTGTCGGAGCCGCCGCGCTCATATTTGTTTCGAAAGGCTACGTTGCAGGACAGCTATTGACTGTAGTGTTCGCGGTTCTTTACGGCATTGTTTCCTATCAGCAGAGATACTACGGAGAGATGATAACCTACCTTGGAATGAGTGCGCCGATGGCTGTTGCAGCGACCGTTTCCTGGATCCGTCATCCGTCAAAGAATGCGCGTGAAGTTGAAATTGCAAAGCTTACGCATTCAAAGGCTGTAATTCTTGCCGTTCTGACTGTAGCTGTCACGGCGGCGTTCTATTTTATTTTGAGGACGCTCGGAACAGCTGAGCTTTTTGTCGGAACAATATCCGTCGCAACAAGCTTTGCCGCGGCCTCGCTCACGTTTCTTCGCAGTCCTTACTACGCACTTATGTACTCGGCAAACGATATCGTACTTATCATTTTGTGGGTGATCGCCGCAGTCAGCGACATCTCATATCTCTCGATGGTAGCCTGCTTTGCAATGTTTCTTGCAAACGACATCTACGGCTTTGTAAATTGGCAAAGGATGCAAAAAAGTCAGTCAAAAAATAATTAATCGCCTTTTGGAAGTTAATGCTCAAAAGGCGATCTTGTGTTAATATGAATATGACCACCGGCTTGCCGGTGGTCATAATTTTGTATTAATTAGTATGCAATACCCTGTGCCTTCATAGCGTCAGCAACCTTGAGGAAGCCTGCAATGTTTGCACCGGCAACGAGGTCGCCCTCCATGCCGTATTCCTTAGCAGCGGAAACAGAGTCATCGTAGATTGTCTTCATGATTTGCTTGAGCTTAGCGTCAACCTCTTCTGCGGTCCAGCTGTAACGCATGGAGTTCTGGCTCATTTCAAGACCGGAAACTGCAACACCGCCGGCATTAACTGCCTTAGAGGGAGCAATAACTACGCCGTTAGCCTTGAGGTATGCAACAGCCTCGTTAGTGGTAGGCATGTTGGATACTTCAACATAATACTTAAGGCCGTTGGCAACCATAGCCTTAGCATCATCGATGTTAACCTCGTTCTGAGTAGCGCAAGGCATGATAACATCAACCTTTTCGCCCCACGGCTTCTTGCCTGCGAAGAACGGTACACCGAACATGTCAGCGTCATCCTGAACCTTGTTGCGGTTGGATGCGCGCATTTCAACCATGAAATCGATCTTTTCAGGAGTATTGATGCCGTCCTTGTCGTAGATGTAACCGTCGGGACCGGAAATGGTTACAACCTTACCGCCAAGCTCGGTAACCTTCTGAACAGTACCCCAAGCAACGTTACCGAAGCCGGAAACTGCAAAGGTCTTGCCCTTCACTTCCTCACCGTATGTAGCGAGCATATTCTGTGTGTAGTAAACTGCGCCGTAACCGGTAGCCTCAGGGCGAATCAAAGAACCGCCGTAGGAGAAGCCCTTACCGGTGAGAACGCCGGTGAACTCGTTACGAAGTCTTTTGTACTGACCGTACATGTAACCAACTTCTCTTGCACCTACACCGATATCACCTGCGGGAACGTCGGTGTTAGCACCGATGTGCTTGGAAAGCTCAGTCATGAAGCTCTGGCAGAAGCGCATAACCTCTCCGTCGGACTTGCCGGTAGGATCGAAGTCAGCGCCGCCCTTACCGCCGCCCATAGGAAGACCGGTGAGGGAGTTCTTGAAGGTCTGCTCAAAGCCGAGGAACTTCATAATAGAAGCGTTTACTGTCGGATGGAAACGGATACCGCCCTTGTACGGACCGATTGCGGAGTTGAACTGTACACGGTAGCCGCGGTTAACCTGAACTTCGCCGTTGTCATCAACCCAGCTTACACGGAACTGAATCTGACGCTCAGGCTCAACCATGCGCTCGAAAACGCCTGCTTTAATAAGGTCAGGGCGCTTTTCGGCAACGGGCTCGAGGGATTCGAGAACCTCTTCTACGGTCTGATGAAACTCGGTTTCGCCGGGGTTTCTCTTTACGACGTTTTCGTAAACGCCAAGAAGATAGCTATTTTTAAGTGCCATTTTGGGATACCTCTCATATAATTAGATTCCACAAAAATAAATGTGGTAACTTTACGAAACTATTATACAACATTTTTTTTGATTTTGCAAGATGTAACTTAAAAAATTTCAAAAATTGTAAAATTTGACTTCATCGGAAAAAGCTCCGACAATCTCATTGTGCGAAGTGCATTAACGATTAAATCATGCAAACGGTCGGTTAGACATTCATTTGTTTTCGCAAGAACTCCACCTGCAGACTTTCATTTCGACGCATGCGCCTTTATCTGCAATTTGAAACATATTTTCATTTTCTTTTTAAAAACTGTGGAAAAACGCTTTCGGTTATGCTATAATATATGCAGTAAAGCTAAGCCTTAATATGCATTATTTTCACGGAGGGCAAAAATGTTCAATCAAAAAAAGGTAAAAGACGACTGCGTTGAATGGATACGCAAATTTTTCGAGGAAAACGGCAAGGACTGCAACGCCATCGTCGGCATTTCGGGAGGCAAGGACAGCTCGGTCACAGCCGCACTTTGCGTAGAGGCGCTTGGAAAAGAGCGTGTTATCGGCGTGCTCATGCCATGCGGCGAGCAGCATGATATCGACTGCGCGCAGGCACTTGTAAAGCATCTTGGCATAAAGAATTATACAGTAAATATCAAGGCGGCGGTCGACGGGGTTTTGGAGGCACTTCCAAAGGAGCTTGAGCTGACAAAGCAAACGAGAACCAATCTTCCCGCGCGAATTCGCATGTCAACGCTCTACGCTATCTGCCAATCCGAAAACGGACGAGTTGCAAACACCTGCAACCTTTCTGAGGATTGGGTCGGCTACTCCACCAGATACGGCGATGCGGCAGGCGATTTCAGCCCGCTGTCAAAGCTCACTGTTGCTGAGATTAAAGCGATCGGCTTTGAGCTCGGATTGCCCGAATTTCTGATCGAAAAGACACCGATCGACGGTCTTACGGGAAAATCCGACGAGGAAAATCTCGGCTTCACCTACGAAATGCTCGATAAGTATATCCGCACAGGCGTTTGCGAGGACGAGGAAATCAAGGCGAAAATCGACAGACTCAACCGCATTAACAAATTCAAGCTTGAGCTCATGCCGCATTTCGAGCCCGAAATTTAACGCGCACCCGAACTTTAACGCACATTAAAACAGCTCCCACTGTCAAAAAGTGGGAGCTGTTTATTTTTTAAGCTATTTATTATGCGTTGTAATACTTGTTGACGATGTCCTTGAAGGCGTCAATAAACTCGTTTGCGGTGAGAGGCTTTGCGCTTTTTGCAGGCTCTTCCTTGGGCTCATTCTTGGGCTCTTCCTTAGCAGGCTCCTCTTCATCATTCGATGGTGCGTTTTTGGGCTCCTGCTTTGCGCCGCACGCGGAGCAGAATGCGTCCTCAATGTTTAACTCCTTGCCGCATGACGGGCAAAACATTTTTCCGTTGTTTTCGGCAATAAGTGCCTTGAGCTCAGCGATTACTCTCTTCTGCTCGTCGATCTCCATTATCTGAGCTGCAAGAAGCTCGGCGTTATCAGCTCCGTTCTTGCTCTCGTAGTAAGCCTGTCCGAGAGTTGAAAACATGCCGTTAAGCTTAGACTGCTCGCTCTTTAATGTAATCGAAAGCTTAGCCGATTCAGCGACATCGCCTGCCTTGTTTGCCGCAGTTTTAGCCGCAGAGCTTGCTTTATCGGTAATATCGTTCCATAACGCTTTTAGCTTTTCCTTATTGAATTCCATATTGTCCTCCATATTGATTACAAATATTTCTTTAATAATATTTTACGCTCTTTATATGAACTCATAAATAAAATTATGAAACATTTTATGGCGGTTTTATAAATTTTGTGTTAAGAAAATCAATTAAGGAACAAGCTCATATTCAATATTACCCGATTCGCCGAGCCTTGCTATCACCTTGTCGCCGCTCTTGATTCGCGACCCGTCGAGCATTTCCGAGGCAAAGCTGTCCTCGATCTTGCGCTGTATCGCGCGGCGGAGAGGTCTTGCTCCCCATACGGGGTCAAAGCCCTCCTTTGCAAGATACTCTACCGCAGAATCGTCGAATGTGATATCGACGCCGATCGCCATAATGCGCTCCTTGATCTCGGCAAGCATGACCCTTGCAATGCGCTTTATATCCTCGTCGGATAGCTTGTTGAAAATGATTATTTCGTCAAGACGGTTCAGAAATTCAGGCTTAAAGGTTTCGCGAAGCGCCGCCATTACTGAATCGTTAACGGGCACATCGGCAGATTCGCCAAAGCCGAGAATACGCTTTTTCTCAACAATTCCTGCCGCTCCGACATTCGAGGTCAAAATAATTATCGTATTTTTGAAGTCAACTCTGCGCCCCTGCGCATCAGTTAAAATTCCATCCTCCAAAATCTGAAGCAGGATGTTGAACACATCGGGATGCGCCTTTTCGATCTCATCAAACAGCACGACCGAATACGGCTTGCGGCGAATCTTTTCGGTCAGCTGACCGCCCTCCTCGAATCCGACATAGCCGGGAGGCGAGCCGATAAGCTTGGAAACCGAATGCTTCTCCATATATTCCGACATATCGACGCGTATCATCGCATTACGGTCACCGAACATAACATCAGCAAGCACTCTTGCAAGCTCAGTCTTACCAACGCCCGTCGGACCGAGGAAAATGAACGAGCCCGTCGGACGGTTCGGGTCCTTGAGTCCAATTCTACCGCGTCTTATCGCCCTTGCAACAGCATCAACCGCGTCATCCTGACCGATTACCCTCTCCTTAATCAGCTCGCCGAGGTGCATCAGACGGTCGCCCTCCTCGTCTGCAAGCCTGCGAACGGGAATTCCCGTCCACGCCGTTACGATATCGGCGATCTCGTCAGCACCAACAGACGGCCCCTCGCCGCTTGTAGTGCTTTTCCACTCGCTCTTTTTCGATTCAAGCTCCTCATTTAGCTTCTTTTCACTGTCGCGAAGTGACGCCGCCTTTTCAAAATCCTGAGATTTGATTGCCTCCTCCTTATCGGCGCGAATTGCGCTGAGCTTTTCTTCAAGCTCCTTTAAATCGGGAGGAGATGTGAATGCGGCTATGCGAAGCTTCGACGCCGCCTCGTCTATTAAGTCGATCGCCTTGTCGGGTAAGAATCTGTCGCCTATATAGCGAACCGAGAGCTTGACTGCGGCTTCAATAGCTTCATCGGTGATCTTGACCTTGTGATGAGATTCGTATTTGTCGCGCAGTCCCTTCAGGATCTGTACAGCCTCCTCGGGCGTCGGCTCACCTACCGAAACGGACTGAAATCTGCGCTCGAGCGCCGCATCCTTTTCAATATATTTGCGATATTCGCCGATGGTTGTTGCACCGATCACCTGCATTTCTCCGCGAGCAAGTGCTGGCTTCAGAATGTTAGCCGCGTCAACAGCACCCTCAGCCGCGCCTGCGCCGATTATCGTGTGAATTTCGTCGATAAACAGAATAATCGCAGGATTATTTGCCGCCTCAGCCATGACCGCCTTCATTCTCTCCTCGAACTCACCGCGATATTTAGCACCTGCTATCATCGAGGAAATGTCGAGTGTAACGATAATTCTTCCTGCTAAGGTTTCGGGAACGGCTCCCTCGCTTACACGCTGTGCAAGCCCCTCGACGACCGCGGTCTTTCCGACACCCGGCTCACCTATCAGACAGGGATTGTTTTTTGTGCGGCGGGAGAGAATTTGTATAACTCGTTCGGTTTCCTCTGACCTGCCGATAATCGGATCAAGCTTCCCCTCTCGCGCAAGAGCTGTCAGATCGCGCCCGTATTTTGCAATTGTCGGCGCTTCCTTAAGCGTTGCACTCTGCGAGGGCTCCTTTGCGCTTGCTGATTCGGACGGCTTTTCGTTATTAAGCCCTCCGAAAAAGCTTACCGCATCGTTTGCAAGCTCCTTTGGCGAAACTCCGAGCGAGTTTAACAGCCCGACCGCAACACTGTCGTTCTCGGAGAGAAGTGACAGCAAAAGATGCTCCGTACCGATATAATTCTGCCCGAATCGCATTGCCTGATATGCTGAATTTTCGATAATACGCTTAGTACGCGGTGTCATATCGTTTGGCGTAACGTGTGTGCGCTCACCAATGCCGATCTTGTCGGATATAGCCTGCTTCAGCTTATCAAAGCTCACGCCCTTGGCATCAAGCAGCTTAGCCGCAACTCCGTCCGCCTCGGTTGTGAGCGCTAAGAGCATATGCTCGCTTCCGATGTATGTGTGCCCGAGCTCAGAGGCAAGATAGAGCGATTTATTTAAAACATTCGTAGCTTTTTGTGTGAATTTGTTTGGCATAGTTTACCTCCGTTTTCAGATTGAGTTAAAAGCGATACCGCTTCGTTTCATTGGCGCAGATGTACCATCATGCGTCCGCCGTGAACCATTCTGTGCCGACTTATATTCTACCTGATATTCTCTCTGACGAATTTTGCTCGAAGCACAGAAAGCTCAGCCTCGGGCGGCTCCTCGGTAATCTCGCAATTCGTGAGGAGATTGTTTTGCATCGCACCGATCATAAGCGATGTGAGCCCTGCAAGGTCCGCGCCCTCAAGCAAGCCGAGAGCCGTTCCGAGGCGAACATCACTCCACAGCTCCATAAATTCGGATGTCGAGAGCATATACGCACTCGAGAGGATGCCTCTCGCTCTCATAACGCGGTCGCAAAGTCGTGCATAGCTGTCGCTTTTGATGGTGCCGCGAAGCTGTCTTTCATTTTCAATGATTCGTGCAACAACGCCCTCAAGCTTTTCAAGCGTTTCCTCCTCGGTCTGACCGAGGGTCACAGAGTTTGAAATTTGATACAGTGCGCCTGCCGATTCGCTTCCCTCTCCGTATATGCCGCGAGTTGTGATACCGAGCTTTGTTAAGCTGCGAATAAGGCTCGGAAGCTTTCCCGAAAGCTTTAGTGCAGGCAGGTGGAGCATGACGGATGCGCGCATTCCCGTTCCGAGATTCGTCGGACAATGTGTCAGATATCCAAGGCTTTCGTTATATGCGATATTCGCGCCTGAATCGAGCATTTCATCAAGCTTTACAGCCTTTTCCCACGCCTCTTTAAGCGCGAGCCCTGCCGCAAACGACTGAATCCTTACATGATCCTCCTCGCAAACCATTACAGCACATTCACGCGCCTCATCGAGCATCAGCGCACGCGGAGCTTTCTCACGCGCAAATTCAGGGCTGATGTAATGCTTTTCAACGAGCGTATTCAGCTCGATATTTGATTTTGCAGTCGGGTCGACCGTTGCAAGCTCCGCCGCGGCAAGCGCATGCGAAACCTTGCTTATGATCTCGGAGCGCTGAACATCCGAGCATTTAGACGGGAATGGATAATCCTCAATATTGCGCGCAAGTCTTATACGCGACGAAAGCGCGATATCAAAGTCCTTGCCCGATTCCATAAACCATGACATAGCCATCTCTCCCTTCAGTTCGACTCGAGCGCGCGAATCTTATCGCGAAGCTCAGCCGCCATTTCAAATTCCTGTGCGTCGATTGCCGCTTTCAGATCAGCTTTAAGCTTTGAAAGCTCAAGCTCTCGGGCACGCTTTTCGCCGTATCTTCGCGGAGCACGTCCGCGCGATTTTGCTCCTGCATGAAGCTGACGGATCGTCGGCGCAAGCTCTGAGGCGAACACCTCGTAGCATTTCGGACAGCCGACCTTACCCGTTGCAACGAGCTCCTTGAAGCTTGATGCGCAAAGCGGACACTTTTTCTCGTCATGCGTGATTTTCGGTTGTGTCATAAAGCTGCTGAACAGCGAGCTTATCGGATCGTCCTCAAAAATCGAGAAAGGATTTCCGATCTGCATTTCTGCCGCGCATTCGGGACAGAGCGAATATTCGGTTATATGTCCGTTGATATTTTCCTTGCAAAAAACGGTTGCGGTGTTTTTCTTGCATTTTTGACAAAGCATATTTTTTCCTCCTGTGATTATCGTATTAACTATTATTTTACTTCATGAGCGCGAGAATTATTTGTCTGAAAATGTCGGCGCGGACTGATTTTTTAAATTCAGTCGGCACGCGCGAAAGCGAGGCTTGACTTAGTGCCGCAGCAGCGACCCTCGCACCGTGTGCGCTGATTAGCGAATTATCAGCTAAGTTTCGAAGAATAGCGTGAGCCGTTCCCTCGTCGATCTCATCTCCGATTGCGTGGAAGCAGTGCATCAGGTATTCATCGTGCGAGATTTGCTTCTTTACTATGCGTATATAGCCGCCGCCGCCCCTGCGCGATTCGATTAGGTAGCCGCGCTCGGGTGTAAAGCGCGAGGTTATGACATAGTTGATCTGGCTTGGAGCACAGCCTATTCGGCCGGCAAGCTCCGAACGTCGTATTTCAAGCGTTCCGTTTTGCTCGGACAGCATCTCCTCAAGCAGCTTTGCGATTGAATCTGATATCAGCATATTGTACACTCCTTTATGCGAAGAATGATTTTTGACTTTCTTTTACCTTTGTGAGTTTATTATATCACTAACGTCAAAGAATGTCAAAGTCAAAGAAAGTCAAATTTAGATCAATTTATCGGGAAATGATGGCAAAATCTCGCGTTTTCTCACGATATCTCACGATATCGCACTTTTTTAAACATCAAAAGCATGCCATTACGGGGGGATGCGAGTCATCGCATCGGATAATTTTGCTTTGAAGATTGACGAAACGGCGTTTATGTGATACAATATAAGGTATAATAAAAAGCCCCCCAAAAAGGAGCATGAAAATAAATGAAAATTCTGTTATGTCATATGTGGATGGTCATCGGCGGTGCGGAAACGCATATCGTCGAGCTGTCACGGGAGCTTGCCGCAAGAGGGCATGACGTTACCGTTGCATCAAACGGCGGCGTTTATGTCGATGCGCTCACAGAGAGCGGCGTCAAGCACTTCACCGTGCCGCTCCATACCAAGCGCCCTTTGGCGGTGCTCCAATCGTACAGAAAATTAAAAGAGCTGATCAAAAAAGAAAAATTCGATATCGTCCATGCGCACTCACGTATTCCCGCGTATGTGTGCGGCATGCTCGCAAGACGGATGGGATTTCGCTTTATCACGACGACCCACTTCGTATTCAAGGTCAATCCGATCCTTTCACGCATCTCCAATTGGGGCGATCATACGATCGCGGTGAGCTGTGACATCAAGCAGTATTTGATGAACAAGTACGGCTTGCCGTCGGACACAATCTCGCTGACCATCAACGGTATCGACACCGTTAAATTCGAAAAAGGCATCGACACGTCAAGAACAGCAAAGGAGCTGTCGCTTACCGATGACCGATTCCGTGTTCTGCACGTCAGCCGTATCGACGAGTCGACGGTACGACCTGCGCTTTTGCTGTGCGAGAGTGCACCTACGCTGTCTGGCGAGATTCCGAATCTCGAGATCGTCATTGTCGGCGGCGGAAATGCTTTTGACGAGCTTTCAGCTAAAGCGCGCGAGGTAAACGTCTCGATCGGACGTGAGGTCATTCGACTTATGGGACCGCGCACGGATATCGCCGAGCTTTGCGCTTCGGCGGACGCTTTTGTCGGTGTATCCCGTGCGGCGCTTGAGGCGATGAGCTGTGAGCGACCGACGGTGCTTGCAGGACCGCTCGGCTACGGCGGCATCATGCGTGAGGAAATTCTCGATGTTGCTAAGGCTACGAATTTCTGCTTCAGAGGCTGCAAGCTTCCCGAGGCCGCGGATCTCTCTAACGATCTGCTTCGATTATACAGCATGTCAAAATCAGAGCGTGAAGCTCTCGGGGGCTTCGGGCGCGATGTCGTGCTTCAAAATTACTCGGTTGCAAAAATGGCAGACGATCACATTGAGGTTTACAAAAAGCTCACTCCCTACCGCAATTATTCGAGGGGCGACGTGATCATTTCGGGATATTACGGCTTCGATAACGTCGGCGATGATTCCCTGCTTGCAAACATGATCGCAGGCTTAAAGGAACGCGAGCCTGGCATTCGCATCACAGTTCTCGCAAAAAAGCCGAAAAAGCTTGCCAGAAAATTCTGTGTGCGGACGATCAACCGCTTTAATCTTCCGATGGTTGCTCGCGAAATGCGGCGCGCTAAGCTGCTCATCTCAGGCGGCGGAAGCCTGCTTCAGGACGGAACGAGCAAAAAGAGCCTTTTCTACTATGTAACAATAATGCGCATGGCTAAAAAGCGCGGGCTGAAGCTCATGCTTTACGCGAACGGACTCGGACCGCTCGCCTCGGAATCGAGCCGAAAATGCGCCGCTGAGGTAATTTCAGGTGCAGATATTATAACCCTGCGCGAATCCGCATCCAAGGAGCTTGCAAGATCGCTCGGAGTCACATCTGAGCTTCATGTCAGCGCTGACCCTGCGTTTATGCTCGAGCCGTCGCACGAGCTTTGGTGCGACCATATAAAGACACGCGAAAATATAATCGGAGATTATTTCCTCGTTTCGATCAAGGAAGGCAATAATTTCGGCGAAAAAACGAGCGGAACGGTTGATAAGCTTTCAAGTGACCTCAAGGCACTCTGCGCAAAATACAACGCAATTCCGCTGATCATCCCGATGCACGAGAGCCGCGACCTTTCGATCTCGAACGAGCTTCAGGCAAGGATCGGATGCGGCAGAGTTATCACGGGCTTGACAGCCTCGGAAATTGGCGCACTCATGCTTAACGCAAGATTCGTGGTCGGTATGAGGCTTCACATGCTTATTTTCGCGGCCGCGATGGGAGTTCCGATGATAGGAATTTCCTACGACCCCAAGGTTGACGCATTCCTCAAATACCTCGGCGAAATTGAGCCTAAGCTGAAGCTGAGCGCGATTGACGTGCGCTCATTTGAGCAAGGCGATGTCGAAAAGGCGGCGGACTTGCTTCTTGCAGACGAGGCTGAGCTTCGAGCGGCTCTGCGCGATGTTTCGGGCAGACTTAAAGAGCTTGCAAAATGCGACTGCGACCGTGCG
>JAZNMQ010000009.1:0-2428 GCA_045579745.1 Candidatus Flemingiibacterium sp.
GAAGCATTAAGAATAACAGAGGACGATTCAAAGCCGAGTCAAGTCGGTGATGAGTCGTCCTTTGCTATTACGGAGGGCAGCGATGAAGGGAACGATTGAAGAACTTTGGCACGGCAACATCATACCGCACGAGGATAGCCGAACAAACTCGAAAGAGATGAAAGAACTCCTTAGATACATAGCAAGGCATCACGAGGACTTGGAGAAAAGCTTTACCGATGAGCAGAAAGAAATCTTTGAAAAGTTCCATGGTTGTTGGAGCGAACACGCAAGCCTTGCTGAAGAAGCAATCTTCGCATATGCATTCAAGCTCGGTGGAAGATTGATGCTTAAAACATTAACAGAGCAGCGCAAAAACTGATACGCAGTAAACAAAGAAAAGGAAATTGAAAAGAGCTGGAATCATAATTTAAGGAAAACATATCAAAAAACAATTCAATTTAATCATTTTTTCAAAAATGAGCAAATTGTACTTGACAAACGATGCAATTGGTGATATACTATACCATAGATAAAAATAATGTAATGCGAGGTTTATATGCGTAATTACAATTACAAAAACAAATGGCAAAAATTGCTGACTCCCGAAGTGGTCTCCTTGTTGACACAGATTCACGAGTACAAAGGTGAACAAACCCTATTCATAGAAGCAAAAGCTGATACGCTGACTCAACTTGTTGAGATCGCAAAAATTCAAAGTACAGAGGCATCCAACAAAATCGAAGGTATTTATACCTCGGACGAGCGACTCAAGAGCCTTGTTTCTAACAAGACAACTCCTCGCACAAGAAACGAGCAAGAGATTGCTGGATATCGCGACGTGCTCTCTACCATACATGAGAGCCACGACTTCATTCCCGTGAAACCGTCAATTATATTGCAGCTTCACCGCGACCTTTATAAATTCAGCGGAAAAAATATCGGCGGTACCTACAAAAATGTCGACAACGTTATCGCAGAAGAAGATGAACAAGGAAACAAGTTTGTTCGCTTTCAACCCGTACCTGCCTGGGAGACGCCAAATGCGATAGACAAAATTTGCACCGCTTTCGACGAAATTCAAAGCGAGGCAGAAGCCGATCCATTACTCATCATTCCGATGTTTATATTGGATTTTCTTTGTATCCATCCTTTCAACGATGGAAACGGCAGAATGAGCCGTTTACTCACACTACTATTATTATATCGAGCAGGTTATATCATAGGGAAATATATCAGTATAGAAAAGCTGATTGAACAAACGAAAGACACCTACTACGAAGCCCTGCAACGCAGCTCCATAGGCTGGCATGAAGATGAAAACGACTATATTCCTTTCATTCAATACACCCTCGGCGTAATTCTCGCAGCATATCGAGATTTCTCTACGAGAGTAAGAACACTTGCGACCAACAATATGTCGAAGCCCGAACGAATCCGCGAAATTATTAAAGACACGCTCGGCACGATAACCAAAACGGAAATTATGGAAAAATGCCCCGACATCAGTCAAGTTACGGTACAAAGAGCCTTAAACGACCTACTGAAATGCGGAGAAATCATCAAAATCGGCGGCGGTAGATACACCGCTTATACGTGGAATCACAATAAGGAGAACTAACAAATGATTACAGGCGAATTGAAAAATAGAATCGACGGACTTTGGGACGTATTTGCGGCAGGTGGACTTGTCAACCCCCTTGACGTTATTGAACAGGTCACGTACTTGATGTTTATCCGCGACCTTGACGATACGGACAACCTTCGCGCAAAGGAAGCTGTTATGCTCGGTCTTCCCCATAAGAGCATCTTTGCCGACAAAGTAAAGGTAGGTGATAGAGAAATCGACGGCAGCCAACTCAAATGGTCGGTGTTCCACGACTTCCCCGCAGGGAAAATGTATTCCACCGTGCAGGAATGGGTGTTCCCATTTATTAAAAATCTTCACGACGATAAGGATAGTGCGTATTCTAAATATATGGACGACGCGATTTTCAAAATCCCCACGCCGTTATTGCTTGATAAAATCGTCACTATTTTGGACGATATCTACGCACAAATGGCGCAAATCAAGGACAGCGACATCCGCGGCGACGTGTATGAATATTTGCTTTCCAAGATCTCGCAGTCGGGTCTGAACGGTCAGTTCCGCACCCCTCGCCATATCATTCGTATGATGGTGGAGATGATGGACCCCAAAGCCGACGAAATCATTTGCGATCCCGCTTGCGGTACGAGCGGTTTCCTTGTTGTGGCAGGCGATTATCTCAAAGAAAAGCGCAAGGAAGAAATTTTCTTCAACCGTCAAAAGAAAGCGCATTATATGAACGGTATGTTCCACGGCTACGATATGGATAGAACGATGCTGAGAATCGGCGCAATGAACATGATGACGCACGGCGTGGACAATCCCTATATCGAATACCGCGACAGCCTTTCCGACCAAAAC
>JAZNMQ010000010.1:0-34386 GCA_045579745.1 Candidatus Flemingiibacterium sp.
CCGCCAAAGCCTGCCTTAGCAGAGCCGTCGGACGAGCCTGCATTGGTCGTCATAACGAGAATGCAGTTTGAAAAATCGACCTTTCTTCCGTGCGAATCGGTCACGCTTCCGTCGTCAAGAATCGAAAGCAGTACGTTTAATACATCGGGATGAGCCTTTTCAATCTCGTCGAACAATACGACGGAATACGGATGACGTCTGATCTTTTCGGTAAGCTGACCAGCATCGTCGTGACCTACATAGCCGGGAGGCGCACCGATAAGACGCGAAACGGCATGCTTCTCCATGAATTCGGTCATATCAACGCGAATGAGCGCATCGGGAGAATTGAATAGCTCGGATGCCAAACGCTTAACAAGCTCGGTTTTACCAACGCCCGTCGGACCTGCGAAAATGAATGAAACGGGCTTGCGCTTGGAGGAAACTCCTGCACGGTTTCTCTTGATAGCGCGAACTGCAGAATTGACAGCCGCGTCCTGACCGATAATATGCGACTTCAGGCGTCCCTCGAGCCTGTCAAGGCGGAGGAATTCGTTTTCGTTTATAGCTGTCGCAGGAATGCCCGTCCAAATCTCGATAACATCAGCCAAATCGTTGATAGTTACCTCAAGCCCCTGCACCTCGCCTGAGAGCGCTTCAACCCTCTCTTTAAGGTTGAGCTGCTCGGTCTTAAGAAGAGCAAGCGAGCGATAACGCTCTTCCTCGTTAGCAGTTTGCTCGGTATCTCCCTCGAGCGCTTCGAGCTTTGATTCACATTCAGACAAAGCCTTTGCAGCCGTGTCGAATTCGCTTCTTGCCTTTGATTTGAGCATAACATGAGCCGCCGCCTCGTCGATCAGGTCTATAGCCTTGTCGGGCAGGAATCGGTCGGTGATATAACGCTCGGACATAATAACCGCACGGCGAGCTACCTCGTCGCTGATCTTTACGCGGTGATATTCCTCGTAGTAATGCTTGATTCCGCGAATGATCGCAATAGAGTCGTCAATGGACGGCTCGTTGACAATAACAGGCTGAAAACGGCGCTCAAGTGCGGAATCCTTTTCGATATATTTGCGGTATTCGTTCATGGTTGTCGCGCCGATGACCTGAATCTCGCCTCTTGAAAGCGCGGGCTTTAAAATGTTCGCCGCATTCATAGCACCCTCAGCTTCGCCTGCGCCGACGATGTTGTGAACCTCGTCGATAACCAAAATAGCGTTGCCGACAGATTTAACCTCGTTGATAAGTCCCTGAATACGCGATTCGAACTGACCTCTGAACTGAGTTCCTGCAACGAGTGCAGTCAGATCGACAAGATAGATCTGCATATCTGCAAGCTTGTGCGGCATGCTTCCCTCTGCGATCTTCATCGCGAGAGCTTCAGCTATCGCGGTTTTACCAACGCCCGGCTCGCCGATCAGACAAGGGTTGTTCTTCTGACGGCGGGAGAGAATCTGAATAATACGGTCAAGCTCTCTGTCGCGGCCGACAATGCGGTCGAGCTTACCCTGCTTTGCCGCTTCGGTCAGATTACGGCAATATGTTGTGAGATATTTGAGCTTAGGCTGTTTTTTAGCATCTCGCTTTTCTGCGGTATCAGCCTTTGCACTCTCACCCGACTCCTTAGAATCGTTTGGCTTTCCGATTCCGAAGCTTTGGAAAAGCTGAGTGAGGTTGATAGGCGGCGCGTTGCCTGCCTCAGCGTCACCCTCGCCTTCTGTCGGGATAATATTTACCATATTTTCCTCGATGCTGTCGATCTCGTGGTCGAGCTCGTCAAGAGCATCCTCGGGGACACCCATCTTTGTGAGTATATCGTTTACGGGCTTGATTCCGAGCTCGCGGGCGCATTTTAAGCAAATGCCCTCGGTCACGGTTGCACCGTTCTCCATCTTAGTAATATAAACCACAGCCACACGCTTGTGGCATCTTGCACACATTTCCATTAATGTAAAATCTCCTTGGGATAAAATCGAATTTTTGCTTAATCAAACACTATCAGACTGTTCTCGTGAAAGAATCTCAGTATAACCGAGCCCGAGATGACCGATCTGTTGAACATCTCCGAATCGATCGTTTCAAGTGCCGTTATGAGCCCGATAGCGATGTTCGCGACGACCCATGAAATAACGATCGCGCTTCCGATACCAAATAGAAGCCCGAGAAACGAGTTGAGCTTTTTAAGTACCGGCAGGCGGAAGATAAGGTCAAGCAGCCATGTGATAAACTTCAAAAGCAGCATTGCCGCAACGAATATTATGATCGTTGCAAGCACTGAGCTGAGCGCATTTGCAGTCGGCGTCGCGATCTTACTTGCCATCTGTGACAGCGCCTCTTGATCTGATGCGTTTGCAAGCGCGTTATTGTAGTAGTCAATTATCTCATCAAGATCCCCACCGAACTGCTTAACGATGTTTTCAAGTGCCTCAGGGCGGTCGCTTAATATCTTTTCGAGGTCAAGGTTTTCGCTTCCTGCGCTCACGATACTCGAAAGTCCGTCCTCGACCATGCTCTGCACATGTGTGTCGATAAAGCTTTCGTTCAGATACAGCGCAAGCGGCGATGCAAACAGATAAACCGCAATAATAGCAAGAATTATCGACACGAAGCTCATAACGGATTTTATAAATCCGCGAGCCCAGCCAAGATAAACCGAAGCTGCCGCAACGATGATGATGATAAGGTCTATAATCAAACTCATTACAGTAAAAATCTCCTAAACTAATAATTAATCGATCCTTGATCTGTCGTAATATTTTTCGCCGAAATCAACGCGTTCATAAGACATCGCGTAATTTTTCTTTGCAAGCAGGAAGGAATCGACCGACTGAACAAGCACGTTAAAGCCGCCCTCTTCAACCTCGATCTCGCCGACCTTTTTGTTATAAAGATTGACGCGTGTGAGAGTTGTGCCCGACAGAATATAGATATATTCACCCGAATCGTCATGCTTTACCGCAGCAAGCTTTCCGCTGACGGTACCCGAATAGACAAGCTTTCCGTCGATCGTGAAGATATCGCATATGTAGCTGTTTCCGATAAGCCCCTCGGGAGTCATCCGCGTGTAGTATTTACCCGAGCAGTCTGTCATGACGGGCATGGTGCTGTGAGGCTTTGAAGCGAGAAGCACAAGCTCCGAGTCAAAGAAGCAGGTCGCCTCATCGGTGACTGCAACAAAGCCGTTATCGGTGTAATAAAGCGAATAGCCGATGCCGTCTATCTCGCATTTGCGATACGAGCGCTCCTCACCGGGAACGACAAGCTCGATTCTTGTATAAAAGCTTCCGTTTTCAGCGCCGAAGGTCATTATAGCAACATTCGAGCCGTCGGGAGCGTACTCAACTGCAGTCAGATAATCCGTTTTGTAAATACGGCTGATAGGCTTGAAATCCTCGTCATACAGCGTCACAAGCGTTCGGTATTCGCGCGAGCTTGTGGCGATCGCGAAGCTTCCCAAATCCGAGATCGACGCGTCGTTTATCGGATATTCGCAGGTTTCCTCGTGAAGCTTAGCAAACGTGTTGAGCACCGTAAAGCTGTTTCCGCCAAGGTCCCAGCAGAGCGTGAAGCGTTTGCTGACCTCGAGATGCGGAGCCTTGTAGTTTATATCCTCAGCCATGATCTGATTTCCGCGCGAGTCGTAAAGCGAATAGCCGCTTGTCGTCAGCGTAACAAGGTCGCCCACAAAAAGGTTGAGCCTGTTCGGATCGCCCGAGGCGTAATTGATCTTCGGCACGGTAATCGACGTTTCCGTATTTGTAAAGCTGATATATTTCATCAGATAGCGTAAATTTTCAAGGGTAATATCCCGCCTCATAAAGGTGAACGAGAAAATAAGAAATGCGACGAGTGCAAGAAGTGTTATATATTTAGCCACACGGAAAACATCGCCGACATGGCGGTAATACTCATTGATCTTTGGGGTAGGCGAGGTAGTTCCGCCTACATTATTTGACAGCTTGTTCTCCGATTTAAGCTCGGTAACGTTTGGCATTTTTACCTCCGATACGTTTAGAATCCCTGAATGACATAGTTATACATTATATATCTTAACTATTATACCATACTTTTATAAATATATAATCCTATTAACTATGGCTTAAATATTAACAATTTGTTAATATTGCTGTGACGGTGAGAATTGTTACATTTTTATGCAGAAAAACACAGTCAGCTGTGATATAATCATACTGAATTATTATGAAAAGAAAGGACGAGCCTGCAATGAAAAAGCTACTCGCCGTTGACGGAAACAGCATCCTGAATCGCGCGTTTTACGGCATCCGACCTCTGACTACAAAGGAGGGGCTTCAAACAAATGCGGTTTACGGCTTTATAAACATTCTGCAAAAGCACATCGAAGCATTAAAGCCCGATGCGCTCGCCGTTGCGTTCGACCTCAAGGCACCGACCTTCAGACACCAAAAATACGACGGCTACAAGGCTACACGAAAGGGCATGCCCGAGGAGCTCGCCGTTCAGCTTCCGTATGCAAAGCTGTGCGCCGAGGCAATGGGCGCAAATGTGCTGACACTCGAGGGCTACGAGGCTGACGACATTCTCGGAACACTTTCGGCACTTCCCGATTACTTTTGCTATGTGCTGACGGGCGACCGCGATTCGCTACAGCTTATTGACGAAAATACGACCGTTCTGCTCGCAGGAAACAGCGACACCGTTTCATTTGATACAGCAAGATTTACCGAAACCTACGGCATCACGCCCGATAAGTTTATCGACCTCAAGGCACTCATGGGCGATAGCTCGGACAACATCCCCGGAGTTGCGGGTATAGGCGAGGTCACCGCAGGAAAGCTGATAAGCGAGTTCGGAAGTCTTGACGGGGTATACGAAAATCTCGACTCTCCGCTGATTAAAAAAGTACAGCGTTCAAAGCTTGAAGCAGGCAAGGAATCGGCATATCTTTCAAGGTGGCTTGCGACCATTGTAAAGGACGCACCGATCGAGCTTACATCATCCGAGCTGTTAAATTACGAGTCACGCGCGAGGGATAATCGCGGCAAGCTATTGGAGCTCTTTCGAAAGCTTGAGTTCTCGGGGCTTATTAAACGCTTCGGGCTCGATTCGCTTGAGAGCTCTCCCGAAATGGCGAGCTCCTCTGAATTGGCTGTCGAGAAGATCACGCACGAAAAATGCGAAACCGCCTCAGCCGCAGCGCATCGCGCACTCGAATCAGGGGAGCGGCTGGCGGTGCTCATAAAAGATGATTCAGTCGAGTTTTCGTCAGATTCTACGCACGTTTTTTCATCGGGCGACAAATCAATCCGCGAGCTTTTACTCGAGCTTCACAAGAAAAATGTCAAGCTGTATGTTTACGATTCGAAGCCGCTTTACGCCGAGCTTTCGCTTGAAAACGAGGACTTCCTTTTTGACTTTGATGTAACGCTTGCGGCTTATGTGATCGACCCGACCGACAACAATTTCGAGCCGTCACGGTTGAAGCTTCGCTGGCTTGGCGACAGCTCGGAGGGCATGGACTCAGTAGCACTTCTGAGGCTTGCCGATGAGCTCTCGAAAACGATTGAGGAGCGCGAGCAAACTTCCCTGCTCTACGATATCGAAATGCCTCTTGCGGCAGTTTTGGTGAGAATGGAAAAGGCAGGCTTCATGGTCGATACAAAGGGGCTTGAAGCGTTCTCCATCATGCTCGAGGATGCCGCCTCACAGCTTGCCGAGCGGATATATTTTGCCGCAGGATGTGAGTTTAATCTCCGCTCGCCCATACAGCTGTCCGAGGTGCTTTTTGAAAAGCTCGGGCTTCCGCATGGCAAGAAAAACAAAAACGGAAGCTACAGCACGGGCGCGGATATTCTCGAAAAGCTTGCGCCGTATCACCCGATCGTTGCAGATATCCTCGAATACAGACAGCTCACAAAGCTCCAATCGACCTACGGCGAGGGGCTTGTTAAAGCGGCTGACAATGACGGGCGGATCCATTCGAGCTTTAATCAGACGATAACCGCGACGGGCAGACTTTCATCAACCGAGCCGAATCTTCAGAACATCCCCATCCGCACCGAGCTTGGTCGCGAGCTTCGCAGATTTTTCATACCGAGCAGCACCGATAAGGTTCTGATTGACGCCGACTACAGCCAGATCGAGCTAAGACTCCTCGCTCATATCGCAAACGATAAGACGATGATAGGCGCGTTTAACAGCGGAGTTGATATCCATACCGTCACAGCCTCGCAGGCGTTCAAGGTGCCGATTGAAGCGGTTACGAGCGATCTGAGAGGGCGTGCAAAGGCGGTTAATTTCGGAATAGTTTACGGAATCAGCGACTATTCGCTCGCGCAGGATATCGGGGTTACAAAATCTAAGGCGGCGGAATACATCGACTCCTATCTTACGCTTTATTCGGGCGTTGCGAAATATTTAAAGGACATCGTCGCAAGGGCAAGCGAGGACGGATATGTTACAACCATGTTCGGCAGACGCAGATACATTCCCGAGCTTGCGGCTGGCAAGAAGATGCTCAGAGCATTCGGCGAAAGGGTCGCAATGAACAGCCCGATTCAAGGAAGTGCGGCGGATATAATTAAGATCGCAATGATCCGCACCGACAAGGCGTTAAGGGAAAGCGGACTTGATGCAAGGCTTATTCTGCAGGTTCACGACGAGCTGATCGTCGAGGCAAGAAGCGAGGATGCCGAGGCGGTCAAGGCAATCGTAGTGCGCGAAATGGAGAGTGCTTCCGAGCTTTCGGTAAAGCTTGATGTCAGCGCAAGCATCGGAAGAACATGGTTTGAGTGCAAGGACTGATGTTGCAGGTTTATGCCGAAAATCCTCAAAATAGCGCAAAAAATCTTGACATAACACGCCGTGTATGATATAATTATTAAATGGATTTTATTAAGTTTTTTAACACAGAAAGGGTATAAAAAATGCAGTGGACAGGCTTAAATGAGCTGCGCGAAAAGTATCTTTCATTCTTCGAATCAAAGGGACATCTTCGCCTCCCCAGCTTCTCCTTAATTCCTAACAACGATAAATCACTTCTTCTTATCAACTCGGGTATGGCACCGATGAAAAAATACTTCACAGGCGAGGTTGAGCCGCCGCGTGCGCGCGTTACGACCTGCCAGAAGTGCATCCGCACACCCGACCTCGAGCGCGTCGGAAAAACCGCGCGTCACGGCACATATTTCGAAATGCTCGGCAACTTCTCGTTCGGCGATTACTTCAAGCATGAGGCTATCGCTTGGGCGTGGGAATTTCTCACGGTGACCCTTGAGATTCCGGGCGAGCTTCTCTGGCCGTCTATCTACGAAAACGACGACGAGGCGTACGATATTTGGGTAAACGAGATCGGAGTTAACCCTGCTCATGTCGTAAGACTCGGCAAGGCTGACAACTTCTGGGAGCATGGCTCAGGTCCTTGCGGCCCCTGCTCTGAGATCTACTTCGACCGCGGCGAAAAATACGGCTGCGGCTCTGCCGACTGCAAGCCGGGATGCGACTGCGACCGCTATATGGAGATCTGGAACAACGTGTTCTCTCAGTTCAACAACGACGGTCAGGGCAATTACACCGAGCTCGCACAGAAGAATATCGATACGGGTATGGGACTTGAGCGTCTTGCCTGCGTAATGCAGGGCGTTGACAACCTCTTCGAGGTCGATACAGTAAGACGCATTCTCGACACTGTTTGCTCGATCGCAGGAAAAACATACGGAAACGGCGGCGACACGGATGTTTCCATCCGCGTTATAACCGACCACATCAGAAGTGCTACATTCATGATCTCCGACGGTGTAATTCCGTCTAACGAGGGACGCGGCTACGTACTTCGCAGAATCCTCAGACGTGCGGCTCGCCACGGCAAGCTTCTCGGCATCGACGGAGCGTTCTTAACCGGACTTTGCGAGGTTGTTATCGATCAGAACAAGGCAGGCTATCCCGAGCTTGTTGAAAAGCACGACTACATTATAAAGGTTATCGCTATGGAAGAAGAGCGTTTCGATGCAACCATCGACGCAGGTCTTTCCATTCTCACAAACCTCATGCGCCGCGCACTTGCTGACGGAGTTGACACCATCTCGGGCGATGAGGTATTCAAGCTCTACGATACCTTTGGTTTCCCTATCGACTTGACACGCGAGATCGTCAGCGAAAAGAATCTCAAGATCGACGAGGAAATGTTCCAAAGGCTCATGGATGACCAAAAGGCTCGTGCAAGAAGCGCACGCGCTAACATTGGCGGTTGGAGCGACAACTCAAAGAATCTGCTTGCAGAGCTTCCCAAGACCGAATTTTGCGGCTACGGCTCTACCAAGACCGATGGAGCAAAGGTTATCGCAATTCTCGTTGACGACGAATCTGTTGAGCGCGTAACCGAAGGCGATTTCACCCTCATTCTCGATAAAACTCCCTTCTATGGCGAGGGCGGCGGTCAGGTTGGCGACTCGGGCGTAATCTACGACCACGACACAATGATCACCGTTACTGATACAAAGAAATCCGATGGCGTTTACATTCACCTTTGCACGATCGTAAACGGCGACGTTAAGGTAGGCGATCTCGTTCGCGCTGAGGTTAACGAGATGCGCAGAACAGCAATTATGCGCAACCACTCCGCGGCTCATATGCTTCAGGCGGCGCTTCGCACTGTTCTCGGCAGTCATGTTGAGCAGGCAGGCTCGTATGTTGACGCATCCCGCGTAAGATTCGACTTCACACATTTCGCGGCACTCACAAGCGAGGAGCTTAGCAAGGTTGAAGCGCTCGTTAACGCGCATATCATGCTCGGCGAGGAAATCATCACAAAGGAAACCGACATTGATACTGCTCGAAGCGAGGGCGCAATGGCTCTGTTCGGCGAAAAATACGGCAAGGTCGTTCGTATGGTCAAGATGGGAACATTCTCAACCGAGCTTTGCGGCGGTACACACCTTGATAATACCGCAAAAGCAGGACTTTTCAGAATCGTTTCCGAATCATCGGTTGCGGCAGGCGTTCGCCGTATTGAGGGCATCACGGGTCTTGAGGTTCTCGCTTACATGAACGAAAAGGAAAAGCTCATTTCCGAAGCGGCTCATGAGATGAAGACAGCTCCCGCCGATATTGCAAAGCGCGCGGCTCAGCTCTCTGATGAGCTCAAAGCTGCAAAGCACGAGATCGAAGCGCTTAACGCAAAGATCGCGGCTTCCAAGACCTCCGATATCATGAATAGCGCAAAGAAGGTCGGCTCAGTTACAGTCGTTACCTCCATCACCGACGGAATGACTCCCGATGCGGCACGTCAGGCGATCGACGATCTCAAGGCTAAGGACGACAGCGTAGTAGTTCTCCTTTCGACCAACGTTGACGGCAAGCTGAACCTCGTCTGCGGATGCGGAAAGGCGGCAGTTGCAGCAGGCGCAAATGCAGGCAAGATCGTTGGCGCGGCGGCTCCCATCGCAGGCGGCAAGGGCGGCGGACGTCCCGACAGCGCGATGTCAGGTGCAAGAGATGCCGACAAGCTTCAAGAGGTTATGGACGCAGTTGCATCCATCGTTGAGGGAATGTTGAAGGCGTAAAATTATATAAAAATACAGGCGGTTCGAGTAAAATCGAATCGCCTTTTTTGTGTGACGAAAAGTACCGATTTGGTCCGCCCTATAAGGGCGTGGTACCGGCAGGGCTAAACGCCCTCTGAATTGTCCGACACGTGCAAATCCGCCCTACTGCCACAGATGTGATAACTAACTTTTGCCTTCCTCCGGGAGGAAGGTGGCATTGCGAAGCAATGACGGAAGGAGCCTGCGGGTACATCATTTAGAATATTCTATATTTCGTGCTCGCTTTCTCCCTCAGTCACCTTCGGTGACAGCTCCCTCCCGGAGGGAGCCTTCCGCGACGCGCAGGACTTTCCAACGGTAAAAGCCTCTTTTGAACCACCAGCTTAGCTGGTGGTTTTCGTTACACGATGAAAAACCACCGGCTAAGCCGGTGGTCATGATTATGTTATGCGTGTGCGAAGCATCACGCGATTAAAAATCGCGTGATGAATTACTATTTGAGAAGCGGCTTCGAAACACGCTCCAAAATCCCGTTCATGTGCGCGATGGCAACGCCGTAGTTTGTAATCGGAACGCCTGCAGATTTTGCAAGCTGATAGCGGTATTTGAGCGCACGCGGATTGAGCGTACAGCCGCCGCAGTGAACGATCAGCGCGTATTCATCAAGGCTTTCGTGGAATTCATTACCCGAGGTAAATTCGAACTCGAGCTCCGCGCCCGTGTGCCGTCGAATCCATGCAGGGAGCTTGACTGTACCGATATCCTCGCATTGACGGTGGTGAGTACAGCCCTCGGAAATTAAAATCTTGTCCCCCGATACAAGCTTGTCAAGCATTCTCGCGCCGCTTACAGCATCGGCGAAATTACCCTTGTAGCGAGCCATCAGCATCGAAAATGATGTCAACGGAATTTCACCTGGAACGAGCTTTGAAACCATGCCGAACACCTGCGAATCGGTTACGACAAGGCTCGGCTTTACAGCTTCAAGCGCCGCTTCAAGCTCGGTTTCACGGCAGACGAGCGGCATCGCACCTGCTTCAAGCAGATCGCGAATCGTCTGCTGCTGCGGCAAAATAAGCCGTCCCTTTGGAGCTGACTTGTCAATCGGCGTAACAAGTATGACAACATCTCCGGCATTTACTATGTCGCCGATAAGATGTGCTTCCTCGCTCTTTGGCGCGAAGCCTGCAAGCTTGTTTTTGAGCTCCTCGATTCCCTCGCCCGTAGTCGAGCTGACGACTACAGCTCCCTCGATAGGCTCGATTTTTGCAAGATCGCTCTTTGTGATCGCGATAACGTGCGCGATTTCGCGAGATTTTACTTCGGAAATCAGCTTTTCTTCAAGCTCTGTCATGCCGCGTGTCGCGTCAACAACGATCAGCGCGATGTCACATTTTGTCATGACCTGACGCGCTTTTTCAATTCTCGCCGCGCCGAGCTCGCTTGAATCGTCAAGTCCGGGCGTGTCAATAAGCGTAACCGGTCCGAGCGGCAAAAGCTCCATCGACTTTGAAACAGGGTCGGTCGTCGTTCCTGCAACAGACGAAACAATCGCAAGGCTTTGCCCCGTTATCGCATTTATTAGCGCGGATTTTCCCGCGTTCGTTCGTCCGAAAAGCGCGATTTGCACGCGCTCGCCGGACGGAGTTTCGTTAAGTCCTGCCATGTTGCTCTCCTAAAACTAAATGCTTAGATCAGAATCTGAAGTCGCGCTCGCCGTTTCTGATATCCTTAAGGCGCTGAATGACGATAGATCTGACCTTGGGGTTTGGGATATTATTAAGCTCCCTTAAAATGAGGTCGGTTCCGACAACGCGCGTGTCGAGCGAAGCGTAGTCCATGAGGTATTCCTTCAAGGTCATCAGTGCATTCGGATGACAGCAGTTTCCGATCTGCTTCGACTTGCAAAGGTCCATAAAACGGTCGCCCGTTCTTCCCTCACGGTAGCAAGCCGTGCAGAAGCTTGGAATATAGCCGAGCTTCATCAGCCAATTTACAATTTCATCGAGCGTGCGGTTGTCAGAAACGTCGAACTGCTGTGACTCATCATCTTCCTCAGGCTCGGCATAACCGCCGACGGAAGTGCGGGAAGCGCCCGAAATCTGCGAAACGCCGAGGCGAAGTACCTTTTCACGAACCTCTTTCGACTCGCGGGTGGAGATGATCATGCCCGTATACGGAACGGAAATTCGAATCAGCGCGCAGAGCTTTGCGAAAATTTCGTCAGAGATCGAGTTGTCAAACGTGGACGGGTCGATATCCTGCGCACGCTTGATTCGCGGAACGGAGATCGTGTGCGGTCCGACGCCGTGAACGGCTTCAAGATGCTCCGCATGCATCAGAAGTCCTGCAAATTCGTAGCGATAAAGCTCAAGACCGAACAGCACGCCGAGTCCTACATCGTCGATTCCACCCTCCATAGCGCGGTCCATAGCCTCGGTATGATACGCATAATTGTGCTTGGGGCCTGTCGGATGAAGCTTTTCATAGCTTTCCTTGTGGTAGGTTTCCTGGAAGAGGATGTATGTACCGATGCCAGCGTCGGCAAGCTTTCTGTAGTTTTCAACCGTCGTTGCGGCGATGTTTACGTTAACGCGGCGAATTGCGCCGTTTTTGTGCTTGATCGAATAGATGGTGTTGATCGATTCGAGAATGTATTCGATCGGATTGTTAACGGGGTCCTCGCCTGCCTCAATAGCAAGACGCTTGTGACCCATATCCTGAAGCGCGATGACCTCCTTGCGGATTTCATCCTGAGTCAGTTTCTTTCTCGGCATGCACTTGTTCTGCAAATGATACGGGCAGTAAACACAGCCGTTCACGCAGTAGTTTGAGAGATAGAGCGGCGCGAACATTACGATGCGGTTGCCGTAGAATTCCTTTTTAATCTGCTCAGCAAGAGCGTAAATCTGCTTGATCGTATCCTCGTCCTCGCACGCTAAAAGCACGGATGCCTCGCGGTGGGTAAGTCCCTTATATTCGCGCGCTTTGTTAAGGATTTCGCCGATCAAAGCCATGTCGTCCTTGTGCGCATCAGCATAAGCAAGCGTGTCTAAAATTTCTTCGTTGGAGATAAACTCCTCAGCTTTTAATGATTTTACGTCGTACATGATATGATTCCTTTCAAGTAGTATTTAGTTAATTCAGTTTATCGGGTCGCCACGTGAGAAATCGAGCGAATAGCCTATAGCGTCAAACCTCGCGGCGAGCTCCTTTATATGCTCGGCAGTTTCAGCTCCCGAGCAAAGCTTGTTGTTGTAGAGCGAATACTTTTTCCTCACCTCAAGAGGCGAAAGATTCGGCATAACTACGTTCGCTCCTGCTAAAACTCCGCGCTCACGCCCGTTTGAAGCAATAGTTCCGAGCGCTGTCGTTGAGGGAAGCAGTGCCCTCGGAAGCACGAGCCGAGCGAGCGATACCATAAACAGCACAAGCTCGAGCGAGCCCTGAGCTTCATCACGAAAAGGTGTATCGCGATGTGGAATGAACGGGCCGATTCCAACCATGTGCGGCTGAAGCTCGGTTAAAAATATAAGATCCTCGGCTAAATTCTCAGCGGTTTGGTAGGGTGAGCCGACCATAAAGCCTGCACCCGTATGAAACCCGAGCGATTTGAGCGTATAAAGACAGCTTTTTCGGTTTGCAAGCGTCAGCTCGCTCGGATGAAGCTTTGAATAATGCTCGTCAGTTGCCGTTTCGTGGCGAAGCAGATAGCGGTCAGCTCCTGCCTCTCGAAGCAGACGATAGGACTCGCGACTTCGCTCGCCAAGCGAGAGCGTCACGGCGCAGTCGGGATGCGAAGCCTTGATCTTTGTGATCAGCTCACACATTCGCTCATCAGAGAAATGCGGATCCTCTCCGCCCTGAAGCACGAACGTCCGAAATCCAAGCCTCGAGCCGTAGTCACAGCACTCAAGAATCTGCTCATCGGTCAGGCGATAACGCTCAGCACAGCGATTCGAACGGCGAATTCCGCAGTAATAGCAGTCGTTTTTGCAGTAGGATGAAATTTCGATAAGTCCGCGCAGAAACACGCGCTTTCCGTAAATTTTATCTCGGAGCTCCTTTGCGGCTTGACAAGCGATCTCAAGCAGCTCATCTCTGCCCTCGCCACGCATAAAAGCGTCGATCAGCGAGGTCAGCTCAACCTTTGGGGGAAGCTCTCCATTTATCAGTTTTTCTAAAATCTCTACCATTTTACGCCTTTGAATAAATAGTCTTTGATGAAACTCCGCGCAGATTGCCGAGCTTGCCCGATAATGCGGAAATAATATCGGCAGGCGCGTCAAGGGCAACGCTGATTATCGAAATTCCGCGATCACGATGCGGAATTCCCATTCGTCCGATAATATATTCGCCGTATTGATGAAGGATCTCATTAAGCTTTGCAACGGATGAGGTATCCTCGACCACGATTCCGACCAATGCAATTTTTGTTTCCATACAAACTCCTTTTTGAACATGCGCCGTCATAAGAACGAAAAAACCTTGGCACAGCTCTGCCAAGGCACTACAAAAGCGCGAGTTATCGCGTAATGTGTCGAACTTTCCTTCTCAGAATGAACTTTGATGGCAGAACTACAGTTTATTTTATAAGCTTCAATTTCAGGCGAGCCTTTATCTCAGCTGTTTGTTAATATTATAACACACTATTTTTGATTAATCAAGAGTATTCGCAATTATTTACATTTTCGAAACAAGTCGTGGTTTGTTTGACGTGCACATGCAAAAAATCACTCGTGAAGCCGTTTGGTATCACGAGTGATCTTACTTTATAGATTATCTGCGAGCCATGAGCTTGACCATGACTGCCTTTTGTGCGTGGAGTCTGTTTTCAGCCTCCTCAAAGATCTCGTTCGCATGCGCCTCGAATACCTTTGCGGTGATCTCCTCCTCACGGTGAGCAGGCAGACAGTGCTGAACCATAGCGTCCTTTGCAGCCACGTCCATTACCTCGTCGTTGATCTGATAGCCCTTGAATGCCACGCGGCGCTTTTCAGCCTCATCCTCCTGACCCATAGAAGCCCAGACGTCGGTGAACAGAACATCTGCACCCTTTGCCGCCTCAAGAACACTTTCGGTCATTGTAAACATATCGCCGTAGGACTTTGTGAAATCGAGCACCTGCGCGTCGGGCTGATAATCCTTCGGGCAAGCGATGGAAACCTTCATTCCGACAGTAAGACCGCCGACGATCAAGGAGTTCGCCATGTTGTTGCCATCACCGATATAGCACATCTTAAGCCCGTCGAAGCCGCCCTTGAATTCGCGAATTGTCTGAAGATCGGCGAGAACCTGACACGGATGGCAATAATCGGTAAGACCGTTAATGATCGGAATATCCGCATACTCGGCAAGATCCTCGACCTCTTTTTGCGCGAAGGTACGGATCATAATGCCGTCAAGATAGCGAGAGAGAACTCTTGCTGTGTCGGCAATAGGCTCGCCGCGTCCGATCTGAAGATCGCGCGAGGACAAAAACAGCGCCTGACCGCCGAGCTGATACATACCCGTTTCAAACGAAACGCGTGTACGGGTTGAAGCCTTCTGGAAGATCATACCGAGAGTCTGACCGTCGAGATGCTTATGCGAAATGCCGTTTTTCTGCTCGTATTTGAGCTGAGTGGCAAGATTGAGAATATCGATAATTTCCTCTTTTGAGAGGTCAGCCATTTTGAGTAAATCGGTCATCATTGTAGCTTAGTTCCCTTCTTAAATTAATTTAAAGCTTTTGCAAGAATCTCCACGCCCTTGTCGATCTCATCGTAGGAGATCGTGAGAGGTGGCAAAAGTCTTATAACATCGGAGCCTGCTGTAAGCACGAGCAGTCCGTTATCAGCGCAGTAATGTAAAATATCCTTGGGATTGCCCTCGACTGCGAAGCCGATCATCAATCCGCGGCCGCGGACGGCTTTCACCTTGGCAGGATTTGAAGCCATGACCTTCGAGATCAGATATTCACCCTTTTTATTGACCTCAGCGAGAAAATCGGGCGAGCTGACTCGGGAAATTATCTCGCAGGCACCTGCGCAGACTACGGGATTTGCACCGAAAGTAGAGCCGTGCATGCCTGCACTAAGGGTGTTCTCTGCCTTTTCGCCGCAGATAAAGGCTCCGATCGGGAGTCCTCCGCCAAGTCCCTTGGCAAGAGTTACAATGTCAGGCTTCACGTCAAAATATTCGTAGCCGAAAACGGTTCCCGTTCTGCCGATGCCCGTCTGAACCTCGTCAAAAATGAGGAGCACATCGCGCTTGTCGCAAAGCTCGCGCATCGCTTTAACATATGCAGGGTCGAGCGGATTTACGCCTCCCTCGCCTTGAATCGGCTCGGCGATAATAGCGCAGACATCGTCTGTTATAGCAGCTTCAAGCTTTTCGATGTCATTTGCCTCGACGTATTTGAAGCCCTCGGTAAAGGGGTAAAAATACTGATGGAAAACATCCTGACCCGTCGCGGCTAAGGTTGTAACCGTTCTGCCGTGGAATGAGCTCTTCAGAGTTATTATAGTCGAGCGTCCCTCGCCGTATTTATCAAAGGAATATTTGCGCGCGGTTTTGATCGCGCCCTCGTTAGCCTCAGCACCCGAATTTCCGAAGAAAACGCGCTTCAAGCCTGAGAGAGCAACGAGCTTCTCTGCAAGAACGCCCGCACTTTCGCAGAAGAAATAGTTGGAAAAATGCTGAATCTTGTGAAGCTGAGCTTCAACGGCAGAGATCCAGCTGTCGTCGCACCAGCCGAGGCTGTTAACACCGATGCCGCTCGTAAAATCGATGTATGTTTTTCCGTCGGCATCAGTCATGGTCGCATTTTTACCTTGGACGGGCGCGATATCGAGCCTGCCGTAGGTTTGCATTATATTCTCGGAATCGAGCGCTTTGATCTGTTGTGAGTTCATTATAATCACCATGGCTTTCGTGTTAGCGAAAGCTTCCTTATTGTGGAATTGTGGGTGGTTTTGCGAAGCAAAATCGCTGCTACAAAGCAGCGAAAGCCACAAAACACGGCGTGAAAAATCTATTTTTCACGCTAGCCTCCCAAATTGGATTCAGAAAAAGTTTAGCTTGAGCTTGGTCGGAATACTCTCGCGATACACAGCTATTTGAAATGTGCGTGATGTGCCGACACAAAAGCTCCGCATTTTATGCCTTGAACAACGTACCGATACCCTCGTCGGAAAGCATTTCAATCAGGATGGAGTGAGCGATTCTGCCGTCAAGGATTACCGTGTGAGCAATGCCGCCGCGAACCGCATCAGCACAGCATTGAACCTTGGGGATCATTCCGCCGCTGATTACACCCTCATCGACAAGCGATTGAATCTCATCAAGGCGAACCTCAGAAATAAGAGTGTCCTCATCCTTGACGTCGCGCATAAGGCCGCGGGTGTCTGTAAGAAGAAGCAGGTTTGACGCGCCGAGAGCTATTGCGATCTTGCAAGCCGCCGTGTCAGCGTTGATGTTGTAAACGGCGCTGTCGTCATCGCCGAGCGCAACCGTTGAAACTACGGGAATATAGCCCTTGTCGATGTTGTCGCGGATTATCGAAGCGTCAACCTCGTAGATCTCGCCGACGTTACCGTAATCGGCATCGCCCTCTAATTTGTGAGCCTTGATCATGCCGCCGTCGATTCCGCAAAGACCGACAGCCTTGCCGCCGATACGCTCGATCTTGTTAACGAGATCCTTGTTTGTCTTACCTGCAAGCACCATCTGAACGATGTCAATGGTTTCATCGTCGGTGTAGCGAAGTCCGTTGATGAACTTGCTCTCCTTGCCGACGCGCTTCAGCATCTCGGAAATTTCGGGTCCGCCGCCATGAACGAGAACCACGTTGATTCCGACTAACGATAAAAGAACGAGGTCGGAAATTACAGCGTTTTTAAGGCCTTCGTTGATCATCGCATTGCCGCCGTATTTTACGACGACGGTTTTTCCTGTGTATTTTTGTATGTAAGGAAGTGCCTGCGTAAGCACTGTCGCCTTATCCTGATTAGAAAGAAATAACATAATTAGCCTCTCAGATTAATCTAAAATCGTTGCACAAATGTAGTTAAAATTTCTGTCGCATTAAATTCTGCCCGCGAGGTGCAAAATGCAGCTTCGTGGCTGTGATCACGATCTGTAATCGCCGTTGATGCGAACGTATTCGTAGCTCAAATCGCATCCCCAGGCAACAGCTGTGGACTCGCCCGACTTCATGTCTATGTCGATGGTCAGATGTCTGCGAAGAAGAATCGTCTTAGCGAGCTCCTCGGAGAATGCAACTCCGCGTCCGTTTTCGCAAACGAGAATTTCGCCCGCACTGCTTGAGAATTTTACGTCGATCTTGTCCGTGTCGATATCGATGCCTGCATAACCAAGCGCGCAGAGAATGCGTCCCCAGTTGGCATCCGCACCGAACATCGCCGTTTTTACAAGCGAGGAGCTGATTACAGACTTAGCAAGCGCTCTCGCACCTGCCATGTCGCCAAAGTTGCGAACACAGCATTGAATCAGCTTTGTAGCTCCCTCGCCATCCGATGCAATAGCCATGCAGAGCGAACGGCAGATGGTGGCAAGCGCTGCTCTGAACGCTTCGTAATCTTCGCCGAGCTCGGTAATAGGCGCATTTCCTGCAAGCCCCGAGGCAAGGACGGTCACCATGTCGTTTGTTGAGGTATCACCGTCAACGCTGACCATGTTGAATGTATCGCGAATGACATCCGAAAGCGCACACTGAAGCATCTCGGATGAAATAGCCGCGTCGGTCGTGATAAAGCAAAGCATAGTCGCCATGTTGGGAGCGATCATGCCCGAGCCCTTGCAGATTCCGCCGATGTGAACGACCTTTCCGCCGATCTCGGTTTCGAATGCAAACTCTTTCTTCTTTGTATCGGTCGTCATGATTGCGCATGCCGCGTTGTTCGATGCCTCAACACTTGCGTCAAGCTCGGAAACGAGCGTCGGAATGCCGTTTACGATCGGCTCAAGCGGAAGCGGAACGCCGATAACGCCCGTCGATGCAACGATTATATCATCAGCATTAATGCCGAGCTCCTTTGCAAGCAGGTAGCATGTTGCATTCGCCTTGTCGTATCCGTCCGAGTTGCAGGTATTAGCGTTGCCGCTGTTGCAGATGACTGCACGAGCCTTGCCGTTTGCAAGATGGGAACGAGTAACTCCAACGGGAGCCGCGAACACCTTGTTTGTGGTGTAAACGCCTGCGGCTGAGCACTCAACATCCGCTAAAATCAGCGCGAGGTCGCGTTTTTGCTTGTTTTTGCGAAAGCCCGAGTGAATGCCGGCAGCCTTAAATCCTTTAGCCGCGCAAACACCGCCCTCGCATGCTGTTATTTTTTGTTCCATGGTTATGACCATTCCTTTCTGAACGGTTTAATCTGAAAAACGCCATGTTCTTCAGACCTATTCTTCGAAATTTATATATTTTCTTTCTCCCAATTACCTTATGTGTTCCCATTGACAACGAACTCAGCAAAGCCTCCCTCCGGGAGGGAGGTGGCACGGTGAAACCGTGACGGAGGGAGCCTGCGGACCTTGTGATTCAGCTGAATTTACCGTTCACGCGCTCTCCCTCAGTCGCCAATGGCGACAGCTCCCTCCCGGAGGGAGCCTATTGAAGATAACATTTATCCAGCAACACAAAGTCGAATTGGGACTTTTCTTTTAAATAAATCCGCCGTTTAAATAAATCCGCCGTTGACTCCGAGCACCTGACCCGTGACATATTTGGCGTTCGCGAGATAGAAAATGCCCTCAGCAACCTCACACGGCTTGCCCATTCGCCCCAACGGAACGTCCTCGCAAAAGCTTTCGATATCAGCCTTTGAAATTCCTGCGTTCATATCCGTGTCGATAATGCCGGGAGATATGCAGTTAACGCGGATTCCTGACGGCGCAAGCTCCTTTGAAAGAGCTTTAGTGAAGCCGATCAGCGCCGCTTTCGAGGTCGAATACTGCACCTCGCATGATGCGCCGAGCTGTCCCCATATCGAGGAAACATTAACGATGCTTCCCTCACCGTGCCTCAGCATTGCATAAATTGCGAATCTCGCGCAGTTCATCGCACCGAACAGATTCACATCAAACAGCCGCCTCTCGCGCTCGGGCGGAAGAAGATGAAACAGCTCCATCTCATCGATTGCCGCGTTGTTTACAAGCGCGTCAATATGCCCCTCAAACGACTCGGCGAATTTTACAAGCGCTTCGCATTCGATAGAGCTTCCGACATCAGCCTTGCAAACAAACGCCTCATGCCCCATCGCGCGAAGCTTCTCGCAAAGCTCACCTGCCGAGCCCTCGGAGCTGTTGTAGTTTATAATAACGCGCCAGCCGTTTTTGGCGAAATGCTCGGCGGCAGCGGCTCCGATGCCGCGTGATGCGCCGGTTATAAGTGCCGTTTTCATCAGAATGCAGGCGGAACCATCAAAAGTCCCGTCGATTCAGCAAGTCCGAAGCGAATGTTCATGTTCTGAATCGCCTGACCTGCCGCGCCCTTTACCATATTGTCGATAACCGACGAAATGATGAGCGTGTCAGCGTGCTCGTCAAGATGGAGCGAAATGTCGCAGTAGTTTGACATCTTGACATTCTTGATATTCGCATATCCGCCAAGCGCTTCAATGCGAACGAATTTTTCATTCTTGTAGAAATCGCTCCAGACAGCGTGAAGCTCAGCCGCAGATAAAGCTTTTCCCTTTTCGTTAAGCGTAGCGTAGACCGTAGATTCGATTCCGCGGTTAACGGGAAGAAGATGCGGCACGAATGTTACCTTAACACGGCTTCCTGCGAGAATCGAAAGCGTCTGCTCGATCTCGGGCATATGGCGGTGCGCGCCTGCCTTATAAGCCGCGAATGCTTCGTTTGTATCGGGGTAATGCGTTCCCTGAGTAAGTCCTCTGCCGGCGCCTGTAACGCCCGATTTGGAGTCGATTATAACATGCTCGGTTTCGATCAGACCCGCCTTGATAGCAGGAGCAAGTGCAAGCGAGATCGAGGTCGGATAGCAGCCGGGATTGCCGATTATCGGCGCATCCTTGAGCTCATCTCTGTGAAGCTCAGGAATGCAGTAAACAGCCTTTTTGTGAAGCTCGGGATGCTTGTATTCCTTGCCATACCACTTTTTGTAGTCAGCCTCGTCGTGCAGACGGAAGTCCGCGCCAAGGTCGATAAGCACCGTATCTGAAGCGGCACATTTAATTGCCATCTCCTCGGAAACTCCGTGCGGAACAGATGCGAAAACCACATCACAGCGAGGAATTATCTCATCAACGCTCTCGAGCGTCATGGGAAGAATTTCCTTTAAATTCGGGTAAATGTCAGCGAAGCCCTGTCCCTCATAGGAAACGGAAGAAACCGCCTCGATTTTTACCTCGGGATGATTTACGAGAATGCGCGCAAGCTCCGCACCTGCGTAGCCCGTTGCGCCGATTATTCCAACTTTTATCATTTATTTCACCTTTCCGTCAAGAACGCATTCGCTATCATTCAAAATGAGAGCATTCGCTATCATTCAAGTGATAGCGTGCACTCTTACGCTTGTGCCTCTATAAAATTATCAACTATCGCGATCTGTCTGAGAACGGATTCCTTCGCAGGACCGCCGCGAACATTTCTGCCGTTGACGCAGTTTAAAAGATCGATCGCCTCGTAAACATCAGCATCAAAATTATCGCAGACCTCGCGGTATTCCTCAAGCGTCAGCTCCTCGAGCGTCTTATTCTTGTCAATGCAGTTGGCAACGAGTGTACCCGAAACCTTGTAGGCATCGCGGAACGGCATTCCGCGCTTAACGAGATAGTCAGCAAGGTCGGTCGCATTTATAAAGCCCTGCGCCGCCGCACGGCGAAGTCTGTCAACACGGACGTTCATCGTTCTGAACATCGAGGTGAACACCTCAATCGAGATCAGCGTGTTGCCGATCGCATCGAAAATTGCCTCCTTGTCCTCCTGCATATCCTTGTTATACGCAAGCGGAAGCGACTTCATCATCGAATAAAGAGCCATCATATCGCCGTAGATTCTGCCCGTTTTGCCGCGAACAAGCTCAGCAACGTCGGGATTCTTTTTCTGAGGCATGATGGATGAGCCCGTCGAAAACGCGTCGTCAAGCTCAATAAAACCGAACTCAGACGAGCACCAAAGAATGATCTCCTCGGAAAAACGGCTCATGTGCATCATAAGGATCGACAGATCGGACGCAAGCTCAAGCACGAAATCGCGGTCGGAAACGCCGTCAATCGAGTTTTCGGTTACCGCAGGAAATCCGAGCAGCTCTGCTACCCTCTCGCGATTGATCGGATATGTAGTCGAGGCTAACGCTCCCGAGCCGAGCGGCATAACGCGAGTGCGGCGTTCGGTGTCCGAAATGCGGTCGTAGTCGCGCATTAACATCTGCGCGTATGCAAGAATGTAGTGCGCGAACGTGACGGGCTGTGCGCGCTGAAGATGCGTGTAGCCTGCCATTACCGTATCGGTGTGAAGCTTAGCCTTCTCGGAAATCGCGCCAAGCAGATCCAGAATGCGAGCTTTAATCTCAGCAATTTCGTCGAGCAGGTACATTCTTATATCAAGTGCGACCTGATCGTTACGGCTTCTTGCTGTGTGAAGCCGCTTGCCCGTATCGCCGATACGTTTCGTTAAAATGGTTTCGATATTCATGTGGATATCCTCAGCGTCGAGGGAAAATTCCACCTTTCCCGATTCGATATCGTCGAGGATCTCACGAAGTGCCGCGACGATCTTATCCGCCTCAGCCTTATCGATTATACCGCATTCGCCGAGCATCGTCGCGTGAGCGATCGAGCCGTTGATATCCTGCTTATACATTCTTCCGTCGAATGAGATCGAGGAATTGAAGTCGTTTACTCTGGAATCGACGTCTTTTTTAAAGCGTCCTGACCATAATTTCATGTTAATCTCCAATATGCAGCCTATATTAATCTTACGCTGCGTCGTGAGTGAATTTTTTAAGTAATACGGCTCCCACACTTTCGTGTGGGAGTGCCGATGATATTTTATTTGCGTTTAGCGTCAAGCTTTGCCTTGACCTTGATGGGAAGACCGAACAGATTGATAAATCCTGCAGAATCTGCCTGATTGTAATCCTCGTCCTCACCAAAGGAAGCGGTCTGCTCGTCGTAAAGTGTGTACGGCGAGGTAACGCCTGCGTTGATTATGTTGCCCTTGTAGAGCTTGAGAGTAACGTCGCCCGTTACAGTTTCATTTACCTTGTCAACGAATGCGCAAAGTGCCTCGCGAAGAGGTGTGAACCACTGACCGTTGTAGGTAAGGTCAGCCATCTTAGGCGCAACCTGCGATTGCATGAAGTGGAATGTTTCCTTATCGAGTGTGATGGTTTCGAGAACGTTGTGAGCCTTATAAAGGATCGTGCCTGCAGGAGTTTCATAAACGCCGCGGCTCTTCATACCAACAAGACGGTTCTCAACAATATCAAGAAGACCGATGCCGTTAGCTCCGCCGATCTCGTTGAGCTTTGTTACGAGCTCAACCGCGCCCATTTCTACGCCGTCAAGTGCTGTCGGAACACCCTTTTCGAAATGAATGGTAACATAAGTAGGCTTGTCAGGAGCCATCTCGGGCGAAACGCCGAGCTCAAGGAAGCCCTCTTTGTTGTACTGAGGCTCGTTAGCGGGAGATTCGAGGTCAAGTCCCTCATGCGAGAGATGCCAGAGGTTCTTGTCCTTTGAATAGTTTGTTTCGCGGTTAATCTTAAGCGGAATGTTGTGAGCCTCGGCGTAGTCGATCTCCTCGTCGCGGGATTTGATATCCCACTCACGCCAAGGAGCGATGATAGCCATATCAGGAGCGAATGCCTTTATTGTAAGCTCAAAGCGAACCTGGTCGTTGCCCTTGCCGGTGCAGCCGTGGCAGATAGCGTCAGCGCCCTCAGCGATTGCGATTTCAACAAGACGCTTAGCGATGCAGGGGCGAGCGTGGGATGTACCGAGGAGGTAGTCCTCGTACTTCGCGTCAGCCTTGAGGCAGGGCCAGATGTAATTTTCGATGTAATCCTGCTTCAAGTCCTCGATATAGAGCTTGGAAGCGGCGGTCTTGATAGCCTTTTCCTCGAGTCCGTCGAGCTCAGTTCCCTGACCGACGTCACCCGAAACGGCGATGACCTCGCAGTTGTTGTAGTTTTCCTTGAGCCACGGAATGATGATGGAGGTGTCAAGTCCTCCCGAATATGCCAAAACGACTTTTTTGATGTTTTCTTTATTCATTATAATTACCTCTTTCGGATAAATTTTTTATTGTGTAAATATTATACAACATTTGAGAAGATAAATCAAGATTATAGCTGCATAACGTTGTGAATTTATTCAATAAATAGTTGTACACAATTTTACAAAAATGTATAAAAGCTATGCATAAAGTTGTAAATATACATTCCACTTCGCGTTATTGCAGTAAAATCTCAAAAGACTTATACATTATACCCTAAAAAGGCAAAAAAATCAAGGGGTGTAATGAAAAAAGACGGATAAAATATCTCTTGCACCGCGAATATTTACGGCGTGACACAGAAATCCGTCGCGACTGTATTTTCGCATACAAGGAGGTAAATTTGAAAAATATAACAAAAACCGTACTGTCGGTACTGCTCTGCTTTTCGCTCGGAGCGGTATGCCTTGCAAAGGAAGCGCATTGGTATGTCAAAAAGACGACCGACCACACTCAGCCGCCTCTCCCGTCGGAGTTCTCGTTTATTGAGCAAAACGGCGGCATCTACCTTGATAAAGAGCACAGCGACTACTCGGGCGAAAAGGTGATATATCTCACCTTTGACGCAGGATATGAAAACGGCAACATCGCAAAGATTCTCGACACGATGAAGGCTCACGGCGCAGTCGGAACATTTTTCGTGCTTGAAAATCTCATAACGCGCAACACCGAGCTTGCCAGGCGAATGTTCGACGAGGGACACACCGTCGCAAATCACACAATGAGCCACAAGAACATGGCAGGCGCGAGCCGTGAGGTCATAGAGCGTGAGCTGAAAGGGCTTGAAAAGCTATGCCTCGATCTTACGGGGCACGAGATGGCAAAGCTCTACCGACCGCCCGAGGGAAGCTTCTCCGAAAGCGATATTAAAATCGTAAACGAGCTCGGCTACAAGACTGTATTCTGGAGCTGTGCCTACGCCGATTGGGATAACAATAAGCAGCCCTCGCGCACCGAGGCGCTTGATAAGCTCCTCTCAAGGCTTCACAACGGCGAAATTCTTCTGCTTCATCCCACGTCGGAAACCAACGCAGAGATCATGGATGAGTTTCTGACAAGGCTCAAGGCCGAGGGCTTCCGATTCGGAGATCTTAGCAAGCTATGCGAAAGCTGACAGCCTTAATTCTCACGCTCTTTCTCGCGCTTCCCGTATACGGCGGGGACAGCGCCGCCGAGGTCTTCTATAGCTGCAACGTTTCGGACAAACGCATAGCACTCACCTTTGACGACGGGCCGCACTTCAAGTATACTGAAGAGATTCTTGATATTCTCGACGAGTTTGATATTCCCGCAACATTTTTCGTCGTCGGTCAGCTTGCCGAGCAGTATCCCGACCTCGTTTTGCGCGAGCTTGAGGAGGGGCACGAGATCGCGAGCCACACATGGTCGCATCCACACATCAGAGAGCTGTCGGCAGAGGGGCTTGAAGCTGAGCTTAAAGCAACCGAAAAATATCTCTTTGAGCTTGCAGGATATAAAACAAAGCTTTTCCGTCCGCCTGAGGGAAAATTCGGCAACATCGTGCTTCGGGTCGCGGGCGAGCATGATTATAAGATAATTTTGTGGACGGTCGATACAAGGGATTGGGCGCATACTCCGCCGAGCGAGATCGTCACGAATGTGCTCGAAACCACGCGTCCCGGCTCGATAATCCTCTGCCACGATTGTGTCGGCGGCAAAAGCCCGACGCCCGAGGCCCTGCGCGAATTTATTCCTAAACTAAAAGAAAACGGTTACGAATTCGTAACCGTTTCCGAGCTGCTTAATTCTGAAATTTCGCCATAAGGTAGTACCATGTATGCGGAGCATGCCATGAGCGAATTTTGCGAGCAATATCGCAAAGAATATCTTAAATTGCGTATTTTTCGCGGCATGCTCTGCACTCGTTTTCGTAGTGCTCGTCATGGAGTGTTTTGAGGTCGTTTAAGTATTTATGCGTTTCGTAGGACTGCTCGGCAGACTTGATAAGAGTAGCCGCAATATTCGAGCAATGGTCTGACACGCGCTCGTAGTTCGTGAGCAGATCTGCGAGGATGAATCCAAGCTCGATCGTGCATTTGCCCTCTTGCAGACGGTCGATATGATTCTCGCGGATCTTTTCCTTGAGCTCGTCGATGACCTGCTCGAGCGGCTCAACATATGTAGCGGCGCTGAGATCCTTGTTAACCATCGAATTCAGCGTGCGGTCGAGAATGTCAACGACTGCCGCGGCAATAACGCCAAGCTCGCGCTTTGCCTCGGGAGAAAACTCAATTCCCTTATCCGCCATTTCCTTTGCCGCGACCTGAATATTAACAGCGTGGTCGCTGATTCGCTCGAAGTCGCCGATGTTGTGAAGAAGTCTTGTAACAGTCTGCGAATCCTCAACCGAAAGGTCGTGCGCCGAAAGCTTTACGATAAAGGTTCCGAGCTTGTCCTCGTAAATATCAACCTCGTGTTCAGCCTGCACAACAAGCTCGGCATCCTTTTCGGTGTATTTATCGACAAGTGAAAGCGAACGCTTGATCGCATCCGAGCTGAGGACTGCCATATTTTCTACGAGATTTACGCACTGCTCGAGCGCAAATGAGGGAGATTTGAGAAGACGCTCGTCGAGCATCGGGCTATCCTCGGCAGGAGTTACAGTCTTGGAGTCGCGGACTGTCATTTCCGCAAGCTTTCCGAGAAACTTGTTAAACGGAAGCAGGAGGAGAGTTGTAACGACATTGAAGATCGTATGTGTGATCGCAATTCCCATCGAATCGACCATTCCGTCAGCGAACGGGAAATGAACAAATGCGTCGATCGTATAATAGCCGATCAGGAAAATAAACGTACCGATAATATTGAAATAGAGGTGAACGATAGCCGCACGGCGAGCGTTTTTGCCTGCACCGATTGAGCTTATCATAGCAGTTGTGGTGCTTCCGATGTTCTGACCCATGATCATCGGGAGAGCGGCGGAATAAGGTAGCGCGCCCGTCGAGGAAATCGCCTGCATGATACCGACCGAAGCCGAGGACGACTGCATGATGGTCGTTAAAACCGCGCCTGCAATAACGCCGAGAACGGGGTTTGTAAAGAGAAGCAGGAAATTCTTGAACGCCTCGCTCTCTTTAAGAGGAGCGGCGGCACTTGACATCATCGTCATACCAAACATTAGAATTGCAAAGCCAATGAAGATCGAGCCGATATCCTTGCGGCGCAGATTCTTTTGCGTCATAATGATGATCGTGCCCGCTACAGCCGCGATTGCCGCGAGATTTGAGGATTTAAAGAGCTGAATGTACCACTCGTCGCCGCCAAGACCTGCAAGCGTAAGGATCCATGCTGTGGCAGTCGTACCGATGTTTGCACCCATGATAATTCCGATAGCCTGACTCAGCTTCATGATACCCGAGTTTACAAAGCCGACGACCATGACCGTGGTAGCACCCGACGACTGAATGACCGCAGTTACGATCGCGCCGAGCAGAACGCCCTTGATGGGTGTGTTTGTCATTTTTTCAAGGAAACGCTCGAGAGAACCGCCCGCGCTTTTTTCAAGTCCGCTTCCCATATAGCTCATACCGAAAAGGAAGAGCGCAACGCCACCGAGCATCGTCAAAATCGAAAAGAAATCCATTTTTTTCTCCTCATTTCAAAAATACGCATAATTTTAACATCTACAGTAAAAGGAATCCCTTTTACCCCATAATAATGTTAACTCAAATTTATGTAATAAAAAATCTACTATTTGTTAACATTCGGTAAATTTATTTCCCGAAGAAAATTCATACATGATTCTGTACTGAGAAATCAGTCCGTGTTGCCACAAATGTATTACGCAAATGAAAAAACCAACGCCGCACTTGACAATTTGCCATCAATATATTATAATAAATTTAATATTATTTCGAAGACGGAGGCTAACATGCCCGATACGAAAAGAACAATCGAAATATTCGATTCCACGCTGCGCGACGGCTCGCAGGGCGAGGGGATTTCTTTCTCTGTGCGCGACAAGCTTTACATAATGAAAGCTCTCGACGAATTTGGCGTTGACTATATTGAAGCAGGCATTCCAGCATCAAATCCCAAGGACGCCGAATTTTTCAAAAAAGCAAGCGAGATCAAGCTTTTGTCGGCAAAGCTGACAGCGTTCGGCTCAACCCACCGCCGTGAAACGACCGCCGAAGCGGACATCGGTCTGCAAAGCATCCTGCAGTCGGGAGCGCAAAGTGCCGCTATCGTCGGCAAGGCGCACAAGCTGCATGCCGAGCGCGTGCTCGGCGTTGAGCCCGAGGAAAATATCGCGCTGATCGCATCGACTATAGAATTTTTGCGTGCGCGGCTTGACGAGGTCATTTTTGACGCGGAGCATTTCTTCGACGGATATACAGCCGACCCCGATTACGCAATGAGCGTCCTCGCCGCCGCGATCGAAGCAGGAGCGAGCTGCATTACCCTTTGCGACACCAACGGCGGAACGCTTCCCGATGTAGTTGCAAGCATTACAGTCAAGGTAAACGAACGCTTTGGCGGTGTTAAGATCGGAATACATACACACGACGATTCGGGACTTGCTATAGCCGCGGCGATGGCTTCTGTAAACAGCGGTGCATCGCTCGTTCAAGGCACGTTCAACGGCATCGGCGAGAGGTGCGGAAACTGCGACCTCAGCGTGCTGATTCCCAATCTCACGCTCAAATGCGGCTTGCAATGCGGAAGAAGCGCGCCGATAAAGCTCGCTTCCCTTGTTGAAACGGCAAGACGCATCGCTGATATTTCAAATAACGTCATGCGCCCGACAAAGCCTTATATCGGCAAGTCCGCGTTCGCTCACAAGGGCGGAATGCACATCGACGCTAATGCAAAGCTTGACGGATGCTACGAGCACATCGACCCAAAGCTTGTCGGAAACAAGCGCCGCCTGCTCCTCTCCGAGGTTTCAGGGCGCGCAACTATTGCCGAAAAGGCTCGTACTATCGTTCCGACGATCGACAGAAGCTCCCCCGAAACGGCTATAATCACCGAGCGCTTAAAGGAGCTTGAGCATCAGGGCTATCAGTTTGAAGCGGCTGACGCAAGCTTCGAGCTGCTTATAAAAAAGCTCGTCTGCGACTACAAGCCTCATTTTAATGTAAACTTCTATAAATCGACAGACGATTTCCCGTCAACGAACGGAAAGCTTCAGGCGTCTGCTATGATCCAAGTCGAGGTCAACGGAATGACCGAAACCTCAGCCTCACTCGGAAACGGTCCCGTCAATGCACTCGACGCGGCACTCAAGCGCGCGCTGACCGTTTTCTATCCCGTACTGTCCGAGGTAACGCTGACCGACTTCAAGGTTCGCGTTATCGAGGCGAACTCAACGACCGCGGCAAAGGTTCGGGTACTTATAGAATCGACCGATTCGCACAGAGTATGGACGACTGTCGGAGTTTCCTCAGACATCATCGAAGCGAGCTTCGAGGCACTCTGCGACTCGCTCGAATACAAGCTGTCATTACATCATGATTGAAAGCGTAAATATGGAAAAACAAACTGCAAATTCACAAATTACAGCTTCAAACGATATTCCCGCATCTATGCGTGAGCTGCTCTGCGACCCTGATCCCGCCCTCGTGCGCGAGGGCGACGGAATGCGCGGGCTGTATACATGCGGAGTGCTCGATTATTTTATGAAATCGGGAATACGCTTCCCCACGGTCTACGGCGTTTCGGCAGGAGTCTGCGCGGCTATGAGCTATGTTTCAGGTCAAGCAGGCCGCGCCTATCGCACAAATACCGAGCATCTTAACAATTGGCGTTACTGCTCATTTCGCAGTCTAATTTTTACGGGTGATCTGTTCGGCGTAAAATTCTGCTACGATGAGCTTATAAACAAGCTCGACCCGTTCGACTTCGATTCATTCGATAACAGCTCGACCGAGCTTTTCGCGGTCTGCTCAAATGTCGTGACGGGCGAGGCGGAATACGTACCGGTCGAGGATTCGCGCCGCGATATGATCTACGTCAGAGCTTCGAGCTCGATGCCGCTTGTTAGCCGGATCGTTGAAACACCTATTGGAAAACTGCTTGACGGAGGCGTTTGCGACTCAATCCCGATTCGCCATGCGCTCGAAAATCACAAGCGAGCCGTAGTAGTCCTGACACAGCCCGACGGCTTCAAAAAGGAGCCAAGCTCCTCGCAGAAATATATTGAGCGCTTTTATCGCAAATATCCGAAATTTGTCGAAGCTAACGCGAATCGACATATCAACTATAACGAATCGCTTGCGGCTCTTGACAAGGCTGTGAGCGACGGGCGCGCACTCGTTATCCGCCCGAAGCAGGCGGCAGGTTTTGCGCGAATCGAAAAGGACGAGAAAAAGCTCCGCGCGCTGTATGAATGCGGCATGCGCGATGCCATGGAAAGCGAAATTGAAGGTTTTTTAGGCAGTTCCCACATATAAAGACTCTCCCTTGGGGGAGCTCCCGCGAGAGCGGGCGAGAGGGCATTTCTACTAAAACAGCACGACCGACACGGCTCACCGTGTCGGTCGATTTTCATATTTTCATTTGAATTGCTTGCGCGGTGATCTACTCGCCTGCCTCGACAAGCCTTGCATATTCGCCGCCAAGGGCGATAAGCTCGTCGTGACTTCCCTGTTCGATAATCACACCGTCACGCAGACAGTAGATAATGTCACTGCTTCGAATCGTCGAAAGTCTGTGCGCAATGTAGATCGAGGTCCTGCCCTTTGAAGCCGCTTCAATAGCCGCTCCGATGCGCCTTTCGGTTTCGGTGTCAATGTGAGCGGTCGCCTCGTCAAGCACAAGCACGCTCGGATTGCTTGCAATTGCGCGTGCGAATGACAAGAGCTGTCGCTCTCCCGTCGAAAAGTTGAGGCCCTGCTCGGTAACCTTACATTCGAGCCCGCCAATCGGAACGAGGAAATCATACGCATCCGAAAGCTTCAGCGACTCAATAAGCATCTCGTCGGAAAGCCCGATACCCATGTCAATGTTCTCGCGAATCGTTCCCGTAAACAGAAATACATCCTGAAGCACGGTCGCAACACCTGCGCGAAGCGTGGGCAGATTCCATTCGCGGACGTTGACACCGTCGATCAATATCTCGCCCTTTTGAATGTCGTAGCAGCGTGTGATAAGATTGATAATCGTCGATTTTCCTGCACCCGTCGCACCGACAAATGCCGCCTTTGCGCCCTTTGGAATCTTGAACGAAACGCCCTTCAGCACCCATTCATTCTCGTTGTAGGCAAACCAAACATCGCGGAATTCGATCTCGCCGTGGATCATATCGGGAATATAACCGATATCGCGCTGTTCAACGCCTTCCTCGTCAAGAAGCTCGTATATACGGTCGGTCGAAACGAAAGCCGACTGAACCGTCGTGTACTTTTCGGCGAGGTCGTTTATCGGGTTGAAGAACTGCTTTACATAGTTGGTAAACGCGTAGAGAATACCGACGTCGAGCGCATTTACCTCACCCGTAATTCTGCCGTAGCTGTAGGCTACAAGAAGCGCGATGATGAGCGTGTTAATAAGCTCCATCGACGGACGGAGAATCGTGTTGAGGAACACCTGAGTCATGGTGCCCTTGAAATAATCCTTGTTGAGTGCTTTGAACTCTTCAAGCTTCTGATGTTGGGCATTGAACGCCTGAATAATGCGCATGCCCATGATGTTCTCGCTGAAAAAGCCGTTGATTTTGCCTGTAACAAGCTTGATGAATTTGAAATTTTCCTTGATGATCCTGCGAATCGAGAATGTAATGAGCATGATCACAGGAATCGCGATAAAGGATATCAGCGCGAGCATCAGATCGAGCGACAGCATAAACGCAACGATTCCGACAAGCAAAAAGATATCGCGGAAAAGGTTCAAAAAGACGTCCGAATAAAACTCGTTGATCGTTTCGATATCGTTGGTTGAACGTGTGATCAGCCTGCCCGTTCCATAGCGGTCAAGAGCCTTTACGGTGAGGCTTTGGATACGTCTGAACACATTCTGACGCATCGTGTTAAGAATGCTCTGCGACACCCACGAGATCGTGCGCGCCTGCAGAATCGAGCATATCGCACCGAGTAGGATCAGCACAAAATACATGATTCCAAGCCCCGTAATGGAGTAAAGACCGCTCTGAGGCTTTCCTGCCTGAATAAAGTCATCAATGACCACAGCCGCCGCCAAGGGCTTTATAAGCTCAGCTACATTTATTATAATAACGAGGACAACGCACAAAAGCATGTGCTTTATGTAGGGCTTCATCATTCCTGCAAGGCGAATGAGGTTGGAGCGCTTGTTGAGCTTTTTGAACTCGGCTTTAATGTTAGCCTCGCCTCTTGCATCGGCATTTTCAGCCTTGGGCTTTGAGCTTTGCGAATTGTTTTTCATACGCTCATTCATGCTTCTCACCCTCCTCACCATTTTCCTCGCATTGCTTTCTGTAGGTTTCGGCATAAGCTCCGCCAAGCGCGATCAGCTCATCATGTGTGCCGCGCTCGGTAATTCTGCCGTCGTCGATGTGAATTATCTCGTCGCAATGAACGAGGGCGGAAAGTCGGTGGCTGACGATTATTACAGTCGGGTCGGAAGCCTTTCTGTCGCCGCCAAGACCTAAATTTTTAATAAGCCTCTGCTCGGTTAGATTATCGACCGCGGAGAGCGTGTCGTCAAGCAGCAGCAGATTCGGGCTCCGATAAAGCGCACGCGCAAGTGAAACGCGCTGCTTCTGACCTCCCGAAAGATGGGTTCCGCGCTCGCCGACCTCGGTTTCGAAGCCCTTTGGAAACGCTTCGATCTCATCGCAAATGCATGCAAGCCGCGCGCACTCGCGAACTCGGTCCATATCGATCTCCATGCCGAGCGCGATATTCTGTGCAACCGAAGCTGAGAACAAAAATCCGTCCTGCGGAACATAGCCGATGAATTTACGGAGCGTTGCGGCTGGCATTTCGTTGAGATCCCACTCGCCGACACTAAGCATGCCGTCATCGACCGTCTGAATCTTCGCGATAATGTTAAGCAGGGTCGATTTTCCGCAGCCCGTAGACCCGCAGATTCCGAGCGTTCCTCCTGCTTTAACCGAGAACGAAATATCCTCAAGCGCATTTCCCTGCCCATCCTCCGCATCAGGATAGCGGAATGTAAGCGAGGTCGCTTTTACGTCAGGCTTAAAGCGCTCGACAATGCTCTTTTTGATCTCGCTCTCACTTTTCGGAATAGACGGCTCGTTGAAAATTGCCATCAGACGCTTGTAGGATGCAAGACCGCGCTGAATACGCTGAATAATATTGCCAAGCTGAATAACGGGCATCTGAACGAGTGCTAAATATCCAAGGAATGTAACAAGCTCGCCCGCGCTCAGAGTTCCTGCGATAACCGCGTTTCCGCCAACTATCAGCGCAAGCGTATAGGAAAGACCGAACGCGATCGTAACGGCAGGATTGACCATAGCCGAGGTGTATGCGAGCTTTACGTTAGCATCGCGCATCTCAGTGGAGATGTCGTTGAACTGCCCCTCGCGTGTATTTTCGCGCGCGAAGGATTTTATGACCTTAACGCCCGTGATCGATTCGTTAACAAAGCCCGAGAGCTTTGAAAAGAGCTTTTGTACAGTTAAGGAACGCTTTTGCACCTGCGAGCCAAGAACCGTCGTTGCAATAAGCGCAAACGGCACGGGTGCAAGCGCAAGCAGAGTCATCGAAACCGCAACCTCGTCCATCATTCCGAGAATAGAGAGAACGGCTGTTACAATGGAGTTGAATCCCATCGCAAGCACGGGTCCGAAGGTCATTCGGACAGCGCCGACATCGTTAATGGCGTAAGCCATAAGGTCGCCCGAGGTCTGATGTCTGAAGTAGGATACGGGAAGCTCCTGAAGCTTCAGATAAAGCTTTTCGCGCAGAAAAACCTCCATTTTGCGCGCATTTCCTATAATGAAAAGACGCCAGACAAAGCGAAAAACGAACGCACCGACACCGATAAGCGCAATAACGAGCGCCTGCTTGTAGAGAGCCTCTCGAACCGGCGACGGCTCGGACAGGATATCAATAGCATCACCGAGTGCTTCGGGAGCCCTCGTCTGAACATAAGAGTTCAGCATGAGGAAAAACACGCCGGGGATGTAAAGCCATCCGTACTTTTTCAGAAATTCTATAATTACCATTGTATTCTCCGATTTCAGCCATTTCATGAATTTGATTAGGTACCTTTACAATTATATCACACGGCAATACCAAAATCAAGCGCGCATTTTATAAATAGCTGTAGAAATTTGGCAGGCAATTTTGTAATATTTTTATACAATTACATCATATTGTATAAATATTTCATATTAGATACAATAAATAACTCCCAATTACCTATTGTGCTCCCGCTGCAATACACTGCTCATTAAGCCTCCCTCCGAGAGGGAGGTGGCACGACGAAGTCGTCACGGAAGGAGCCTGCGTGGCTGTATAATTTGATCAAGCTTATCGTTCACGCGCTCTCCCTCAGTCATCTTCGATGACAGCTCCCTCCCGGAGGGAGCCATATGAAAACTGCGTTTATCCGGGAACACAATGTTGATTTGAGCGTTTGAAAAAACAGTCGCCCCTCAAAAACTTTCACATTTCACAGAAGGGAAAAAGCATGGATACATTTCCGCTGAGCGAGGAAGAACTGCGGG
>JAZNMQ010000011.1:0-3157 GCA_045579745.1 Candidatus Flemingiibacterium sp.
CGCTTGCAATTTTGAAATGTCCCTGCTGAAGCGACCACCGCAGAGTGGCTTTATGCTATGATATACACAGAAGTTTATAGAAAGGCGAATGTGTATGAAAACATTATTATTTACAGGCAGAGTAGTCAGCGAAGACAAGGAGCCTCTTTTCTGCTGTGAGGAAATAGAGGTTGCTGCAAAAGAAGTTTCATTTAAGAGTTATCCGTTGTCGTTGCTCAAAACAGTAATAGATGACGATGGCGTAACCGTAGACGGTATCAGGTGAGTGGCAAACGCTTCCAATCGCAATATACAAAAGCGGAAAGCACGTCACCGTGTATCGGGATACGGTTGAGGAAAGCATTACGATAACGATTGAATTCAAATCTAATAATACGGAGGGCAAATTATGAAACTGAGAATTATAGAAGAATGTTGGGGAATCAATCGAAGAACCGGTGAACGAAGCACCAACCAAACAGATGAAAAATTGGTCAATGCTGCTTTAGAAACTGTTATCGAAATGCCGATCGGCAGACGAAAGTTTCATATAGATGCTGTAAGTGAAGACAGCATTACCGTATCCGTTGTTTATGATAATAATCCTGCGGCAAATAAAACCTATGAAATTATCAAGGGTGAAAGCGTGTTATATAAGCCAATGTCGAGAGACGGAGGATACAAATACACACTTTCCTATGAAGATTAACCTAACGGTATTATTGTAAGGAGGTACACTATGCCCTATACGGAAATTAGCGTAAAACGCATTATGGAACTAATGAAAGAAATTGAGGCGCGCAAAGAACATTCCAATGCTGCCACTACTTATAAGGATGTTCCTGCGTTACAAGAGATAGATAAAATTGTAAAGGAACAACTGGCTTTGCAAGAGCCTTGCGACCGTGATACGCTCATCGACAGCATCTTCGCCTTTCGCTATCTCGGCAATGCTTATGAGAGTATGTGGAGAATTGCTTACGCCAATAAATATTACAAGCAGTTGTTTGATATTCATCTTGAGCTTTGCCGCCGTTTCGGTGAAAAAGACAAGGAACTCGCTGATGACTATTATATAGCCCTAAGAGCAAGGAATTATTACGGTAAAGACGAGTGTTCTGACTTAGTAGAGGTAGCAAAGGAACTTCTGCCCGACAAGAAGCGCTTGGACATCGAAAAGCAGATACTTGAGGACTTCCATCCATTGAAGCACGATCCGGTAGAACTGACCGACAAGTATTTAGCAGTTATTGACGAGGTGGATCGTCGTATGGATATTCCCGAAAACAAAAACGTCCATCCGTTTGTGCGGAATGAACGTTTTCAAGCATTGCTGCAACAGCATGGTATAGAATGGCAACCGATAACTTCATTGAACCCCGGCTGGCATTTTGATTAAAGCAACTATTAAACACAAAGTATGAGTAAAGGAGATAACAATGGCAATGACAATCAGCTACAAAAAGCTATGGAAAGTGCTTGTAGATAAAGAAATGAGCAAAGCAGACCTCAGACGTGCTGCGGATATGGCTTCTAACACAATGACAAGCCTCAGACGTGATAAAAAAGTATCGCTGGATGTGCTCATACGTATATGTGAAGTTTTGGACTGTGATATCGGAGATATCATGAGCGTACAAAAGCAAGAAACGGATGGTGAAAAAGGGTGATGGCAGATCTTCTACGGGAATGTGAGTCGTATATGGAAAACGGCGGTGTGAGTGACGAAATCAAAGCAGCACCGAGTTTTAAGATGATGGATATCAGCATAAGTGAGGCGGATGCTTACTTGCGCTATAACCGTGATCTTTCCTTTAACGAGCGACTGTTCCTGCTGATCGACCGCACCGGACAAAGAGATAGCGACGTATATAAAAAGGCGCATATCGACAGACGGCTCTTTTCAAAAATCCGCTCCAACAAGAAATACATTCCCTGTAAAAAGACGGTGATTGCACTTTGCTTGGCATTGGAGTTGGATCGTGAAGAAGCGGACGCACTTCTGTCCTCTGCCGGATATAGCCTATCTCGTGCAGATGATTATGACCTGGCAATAGCATTTTGCATCGATAAAAAGGTGTTTGATTTCTTTGAGGTGAATGAGGTTATGGCACACTTTGGATTTGAAACGTTCTAAAAATGAGAAATGCCGCCCCGAAGGACGGCATGGGTTTATGAATCGCTATCGGTTGAATTGTCAGTCTCGTCGGATATGTTATCAAGCGCATATTCCAAACATTGAATGACGATTTTATTGACCGATGTATTGTACTTCCCCGCGAGCTGTTCTAACTGCTCGACAATGTGGACGGGAATACGAAATGTTTTATTTACTGATTCAAAGCCTTTTTCAAATTCTAACATAATTGCACCTCGTTATATACACTATTATGCACGAAAAAGCGATAAAAATATATAAGCAAATTATAAGCACTTATTCTTGCAAAACGATTGCACCGACACAGGCAATCTAATTATAACGGAAAATGTCGCTGTTGCGGCGACCAAAAGACAAAAACAAAATGGTAAAATAAATACGCTAAGGAGGCGATCTTATGAGTAAATCTAAGAAAATGAGAAAATTGATCAAGGCGGCAAAAATGGGTAAACCCTATGCAATGTATCAGCTCGGTATCTGTTATCAGCTCGGTCGTGAACGTGTGCAGGACATGAACGAAGCTGCAACGTGGATCAACCGTGCTGCAGAAGCAGGCTATGCTCCTGCAATCGAATGGATGAAGGACTACAGCTTTGACGATAATGCCGCTGTTCAGGCACAGGCTTAAGGAGGTGTATTTTGATGATGAAAACGATATGTCCGTACTGCGGCGGTCGTTGTGAGACCATAGGCGGCCAGGACGGTAATCCTTTTAACAAAGACCGCAAAGAAAAGACCGTATGTACCGCTTGTGGGCGAACTGTATCGGAAACCGAACCTTTGCAGATTTCAGACGATGACCTTAAAGAACTGTTGACGGATGCAGACATAATCGCTTCTGACGTGCCTGACGCCGACATACCCGACGTCGATACCGCTGCCGCCGACCTATCCCTTGCCGATATTGTCAATGTCTCCGACACTCTTAAGTTGAAAATATCAGCAACAGCCGAAGCCGCCGGAGTTAAGAGAAGCGCCGAAACTACGGTTTCGGTTTTAGACGGTTCGTATTCTCTCGGA
>JAZNMQ010000012.1:0-3821 GCA_045579745.1 Candidatus Flemingiibacterium sp.
AGATGCGCTCGAAGATTGAGGAGGCGTGGAACCTTTTCGCAACCGACAACTACGGTATGAGCGAGCTCTGCGGTCCGGGTGTTGCGGGTGAGTGCCGATTCCGCTGCGGAATGCACTTTGCAGAGGACCATTTCCTCCCCGAAATCATTGACAGCGCGACAGGTAAGGTCAAGGCGCGCGGAGATGAGGGCGAGCTTGTTGTCACCACATTGACTAAGGAAGGCATTCCGCTTCTTCGCTACAGAACAAAGGATATTACCAAGCTCTACTACGATAAGTGTGAATGCGGAAGAACACATGTAAGAATGGAAAAACCGATCGGACGAGCTGACGATATGCTTAAGATCAAGGGCGTTAACGTTTTCCCGACACAGATCGAGAGCGTTCTTATAAGCATTCCCGAGGTAGGTCCGCAGTATCAGATCGTTCTTGACTCAAAGAATTATATGGATACCTTTGAGATTAATATTGAGGTCGTTGATCCTGCAATGCTCACAAGCTTCCGCGATCTTGAGAATCTTCAGCTGAAGGTTCGCCATAAGCTTCAGACGGTGCTCGGCCTTGATGCGAAGATAAATCTCGTTGAGCCGAAATCGCTCGAAAGATTTGTCGGCAAGGCTAAACGCGTAATCGACAACCGCAAGAAATAAATTAAATTTAAGCCAATTTCAAGAATTTGGAGAAATACATAATGAAAAAAATAATGTTAGGAAATGAAGCTGTCGCGCGTGGCCTTTATGAGGCAGGCGTGCACTTCGTATCGAGCTATCCCGGTACTCCGAGTACGGAAGTTACTGAGGAGGTTGCAAAATACAAGGAAATTTATGCTGAGTGGGCGCCTAATGAAAAGGTAGCTCTCGAAGCAGCTCTCGGAGCGGCTATCGGCGGCGGTAGAGCATTCTGCGGTATGAAGCATGTTGGACTCAATGTTGCCGCAGACCCGCTGTTCATTACATCATATACAGGTATAAACGGCGGATTTATTATCGGCGTTGCGGATGACCCCGGAATGCACTCATCTCAGAATGAGCAGGACAGCCGTCATTACGCAATCGCGGCAAAGCTTCCTATGCTCGAGCCGTCAGATTCGGGCGAATGCCTCGAATTTACAAAGCTTGGCTATGAGCTTTCCGAAAAATTTGACACTCCGTTCATTCTCAGACTCAACACGAGAGTATCCCATTCACAGTCGATAGTTGAGCTTAGTGATCGTGTGGAGGTTCCGGTTAAAGCGTATAGCAAGGATGCTTCCAAGCATGTTATGATGCCTGCAAACGCAAGAGGACGCCATGTTGTTGTTGAACAGCGTTTGGCTGAGCTTGCAGAGTATGCTGAGAACTGTCCTTTTAATAAGGTTATCGAAAACAACGGCGCAAAGCTTGGTATAATAACATCAGGTCCCAGCTTCAACTATGCACTCGAAACATTCGGTGATGAGGCATCTTACTTAAAGCTCGGTCTTGTAAATCCGCTTCCGACAAAGCTTTTACTTGATTTTGCTTCAAAGCATGAGCGTGTAATCGTTATCGAAGAGCTTGACCCCGTTATCGAGAATCACTGCAAGACGATTGGCATTGAATGCGACGGAAAGAACATTCTTCCGATTTGCGGAGAATATTCGCAGGAGCTTCTTGCGCAAAAGCTTTTGGGTAAAGAAGCAGAGTTTTTCTCACTCGACGAGAATATTCCGGTTCGTCCGCCCGTGCTTTGCCCGGGTTGCCCTCATCGCGGCGTATTCTATCTTTTCAAAAAGCTCGGACTTTACGTCAGCGGAGATATCGGATGCTATACACTCGGAGCGGCACCGCCACTTGGAGGAATGGACACAACTCTTTGCATGGGCGCATCCATTTCGGCACTTCACGGATTTGCAAAGGTTCGCGGAGAGGAAGATAAGTGTGTAGCGGTAATCGGTGACTCCACATTTATGCACTCGGGTATAACCGGACTTATTGATATCACATATAACAAGGGTATTTCGACCGTTGTTATAGTTGACAACAGCATCACCGGAATGACGGGTCATCAGCAGAATCCCTGCACCGGATTTACCTTGAAGGGTGAGCCTGTAAACGGAATTCTTATTGAAAATATCTGCCGTTCGGCAGGCGTTGACGAAAAGCATATCCGCATCGTTGACCCGAATGATTTAGCGCAAACCGAAGCTGTTTTAAAGGAAGAGCTCGCGGCAAGCTGCCCGTCGGTTATAATCTGCCGCCGGCCCTGCGCACTTCTCAAATATGTCAAGCACGACGCTCCCTTGAAGGTTGATGAAAACAAGTGTGTCGGATGCAAGCAATGTATGAATATCGGCTGCCCGTGCATCTCCGTCACTAACAAGAAGGCGAAGATTGACGCAACACTTTGCAACGGCTGTCACCTCTGTGAGCAGATGTGCAAGCTCGGCGCGATAAAATAAGGAGTTAGTAATGTCAACAAAGAATATAATGATAGTCGGCGTCGGTGGTCAGGGCTCGCTTCTTGCAAGCCGTATCATCGGAAATGCTGTGCTTTTAAAGGGATACGACGTTAAGGTTTCCGAGGTTCACGGTATGAGCCAGCGCGGTGGTTCGGTTGTAACCTATGTTAAATACGGCGATAAGGTTGCCTCTCCGGTTATTTGTAAGGGAGAAGCGGATATTATCATGTCATTTGAGCTTCTTGAAGCCGCAAGATGGCTGCCGTACCTCAAAAAGGATGGCGTAATCATCACCAATACACAGCAGATCAATCCTATGCCCGTTGTTACGGGTGCCGCAGAATATCCGACCGATCTCGTTTCAAAAATGAAAGCTACGGGTGCAAAGGTTATTGCGGCTGATGCACTTGCGATTGCACGCGAGGCAGGTAATGAAAAGGCGGTCAATGTTGCGCTTATCGGCCTTATGTCAAAGGCTCTCGGATTTGATACCGAAACGCTCCACGAGGCAATCAAGATGTCGGTTCCGGAGAAGTTCCTCGAGCTTAACATGAAGGCATACGAGCTCGGAACCGCATACAATCCGTAAGGATGATATCAATTTGTGCTCAGAATGCACGACTTGCGCTCTTGCTGCGTCAGGTGCGGCGAGGGTGAAGTCAGGCGTGCAGCTGACAGACGCAAATTGCACCAAAATTATTTGAGGGAGGATAAAACATGATTATCAAGCAGATTTCTATCTTCGTTGAGAACAAGCCCGGACGTCTTGCTGAGATCACAAAGATCATTGCAGACAATCAAATCAACATTCGCGCTCTTTCGGTTGCGGATACTACACATTTCGGAATCCTCCGCATTATTGTTGATAACCCCGAGGAAGTTGAGAAGATATTAAAGGACGCCGGACTCACAGTTTCGATTACAAGTGTTATAACCGCTTGTATTCATAACAAGCCCGGAGGACTTGCAGAGGTTCTGACGCTTCTCGCCTCAAAGGATATCGCTATTGAGTATATGTACGCATTTATTGCAAAATCCGACAGCGAGGCGTATGTTGTAATGCGAATCGAAGCTGAGGATGCCGCTACAAAGCTCTTAAGGGAGCATGGATTCACAGGAATGGAATAAACAAAAAAGACCTCGCGGTAAAACCGCGAGGTCAATTTTATCGGGGTGAGTTATACTATCAAGTGCAACAGTAAATAAAAAAATTGAAGCCCATATAAATCCATGGTATAATTGAAATAACCACAAAACAAATAAACCAAGGAGGATTTATATGAGCTACCACCATTTTACCATAGAAGAACGCTGTTGTCTACGGGAATATTACAAAAAAGGTTACAGTTATCGAAAAATTGCAGAACTTATGGGTAGGAATGTCAGTTCAATATCAAGAGAA
>JAZNMQ010000013.1:0-56419 GCA_045579745.1 Candidatus Flemingiibacterium sp.
ACCTCTGCTTCCTGTGCGGCGGTCTCGGCGATGGACTTTATTTCCGCGTTATCGCAGTCAGCGGCTCTGCAAAGTATGTCCGCACTCTTTTTTATTTCTGAAATGCGCACAGACTTGTATATCTCTCCGAAAAATACTACCTGAAACAGCCACAAAAGTCCAAGCAACAGTACGAGAAACAGCATCATCCAGCCGAACAGCTTCCATCTGATGCCTACCTTTGACGAGGGCGTCTTATTTCGACTCAAAGCGATAACCTACCCCTCGAAGCGTCACAATGAGACCCGCGTACTTACCGAGACTCTTGCGAAGCAGTTTAACGTGTGTGTCAAGGGTGCGGTCATCACCGTAGAAGTCGTAGCCCCAGACCTCGGTTATCAGCTTTTCGCGAGAAAGGGCGATGTTGCGGTTTTTTAATAAGTAGAAGAAAAGGTCGTATTCCTTTGGCGACATGTCAACACGCTCTCCGTCCACATAAACGAGCCGCGCCGTGATATCGGCTTTAAGTCCCTCGATCTCAACTATCTCATTTTGCTTTTGCTGAGCAGAGCCCGAGCGCGAACGCTTCAGCACGGCATCAATTCGGAGCATCAGCTCCTTTGGCGAAAATGGCTTGACCACATAATCGTCAATTCCAAGCTCGAAGCCGTTAATTTTATCATATTCCTCGCCGCGCGCCGAAAGCATGATTATCGGCGTATTTTTGGTGCGTCTGATTTCGCGGCAGGCTGAAAAGCCGTCAAGCTCGGGCATCATGATATCCATGATTATAATATCGTAATCGTTTTTTCGGCAAAGCTCGACTGCCTGCATTCCGTCCGAAGCCTCGGTAACCTCGTTCCCCTCAAATTCGGCGTATTTGCGAATGAGCTTGCGGATCATTTCCTCATCGTCAACGGTAAGAATTTTATACATAGTCGCTCTCCTTATATCATTCTACATTAATTATACATTACCGTGGCGCCGATTTCAAGATACTTCGCATTATTTTCACAAAACAATTACCCGAACCTCACAGTTCGGGTATGTAGTCGTCACAAAAATCAGATAACGGTCGAGCCGAGTCCGAAGCTGACTCCGATTGCGTCGTTGACCTTGCGCATGACGCTTTCATCGAGATGGCCCATTTTTTCTTTAAGGCGGCGTTTGTCGATGGTTCGTATCTGCTCGAGAAGTATGACCGAATCCTTAGCAAGGCCGTATTTGTCGGCGAGCACATCAATATGCGTCGGCAGTCGGTTCTTGCCTATCTGACTTGTAATTGCGGCGGCTATGACAGTAGGGCTGTATTTGTTTCCGACATCGTTCTGAACGATGAGTACAGGGCGAAGTCCTCCTTGCTCGGAGCCGACGACAGGGCTTAAATCAGCGTAATAAATATCTCCACGTTTGACAGTCATGAAAAATTCACTCTCCATGCTTTTATTTTACGGTATTATTTTGTACCTCGACGGGGGATTTTAAACATGGCGTGAGAATAAAATTTGCACTACCAATATTATTGTATTACGCGGTCGGCACGTCTGTTAAATTGCATTTGCGGCTGATATGTCATGTCGAATTATTTCGCTTAAAAAAAGTTTGCTTCCCTTGACAAATCATTGATTTTCGGATATAATATTTATTGTCATATGCGGGTATAGTTCATCGGTAGAACGTGACCTTCCCAAGGTCGATAGGAGGGTTCGACTCCCTTTACCCGCTCCAATAAGAAAAACCGCTTCCTACCTGGGAAAGCGGTTTTTTCTTGCTTTTATGCGCCTTTTCTGCGTGTTTTTCACTTCTCGTATGTGCATCTATCCGCACACAAATGACGCAATTTGCGCGTCAGACTTGTCACAAGACTTGTCATGACATGTCAGTTACATCGCAGAGCCAAGCTTGACAATCAACTCCTGCAGATGTTCAAGCTTCCAGGCGTTCTGCTTCCAATAAAGCGGCGTGTCAATGATCCCTGCAGTATGTAGGCGCGAGATCGCATCGTCAACGTTGGCGCACGTTGCCTTTCCCGGAGCCTTGATCCTCGCGGCGCATCGCTTTAACAGCAGATCGAGGAACGACAGCTCTCCGTAATGCCTGATCCAATATAGCGGCGTGTTGATGATTCCTGCAGCCTGCAGTTTGAAGATCGCAAACTCCGCATCATCAAAATATCCGTGATTTGTATCAACGTTTTCGTTTATGCCCTGGATCCTTCCCTTGTCGCTGTACTGCCATACAGCAAGCGGAACACCAATGCTCGGTTTTCTCGAACCATAGGACGCACACCAGCATTTATACGGAAGCGCACGCACGTCGATAAATCTGCTCACGTGATCTACGTTTGTGTAGTGCATAGCCAAATGCCCTTGAGATTCCACACGCGCGCAGAAGGCCTTAATAACGGCTGTGAGCTCCGATCGGGACAAACCGAGCAAATACTTGTTCCTGTAGTTCTCCGCGTCACAGACGGCGAATGCGAGCTTGTCGCGATAATTATCGAGCACCGAACAGAAGTAGTCCGCCTCCTTGACTGCATCCTTCATAGTAGAAGCTGTCAGGAAGTGATAAGCACCGAAAGGGATCCCCTCACGAATACAAGCCTTTGCGTATTCGTGGAAAGCGCTGTCGGTGAAAAGATAAGAGTCGCTTGACAGCGCGTGTCCCTGAGTCGCCTTGAGCGCTACCATATCAGTAGCACGCTTGACATGGCACCAGTCATTCACGGTCTGATAGTGCGATATGTCAATTATCCGTTGCATCGACTGTACCGTTTTTCAAGGCATACACAGCCGCCTCGATCAGCGCGTTGAGCTTTGTATCGTCAACCTTTACATTGTGATCGAGAAGCCAATTGAAGACGTAATTCTTCTTTTCCTCGCCGCGACCGGAGCCGACGTAGATCTGTTCAGCTGCAGCTACAGCTATCTTGACCCATCCGAGCAGCTCCTTCTGCTGGTCAAGCGAGGTACGGCTCTTTACGAACGGCACGACAAAGCATGTGATTATCGCGCCGATAAGTATCAACACCGCTTCAATTATTGATGTTATGTCGATCATTTTTCTTCATCTCCTTTTCTGCGCGAGCTTCCTCGCGCTTGATAATAGTACATAGAATCAACTCCGCGATCGCAGGAGCACAGCCGGCAGCATAGGCAGCAGTAAGATCCGCGCCGCTAACCGACTGCATGACAACCACGAACGGAAGATAGATCGCCATGTATACGAGCACACTAATGAGAATGCGCTTTAAAAATCTCACATCCTTCTCACATCCCTTCATGTAATTAGGATAGCAAAAAGGAGGCGCGTTTTCGCCCAATAAGAAGCAATAATTTATGGCAAACAAAAAGGAACGCCGGGCTTAATGCCTGGCGTCCCTCTCTTATTGCGGAGCGTATTTGCTCCACGGATTGTTTTTATCGCTTTTCGGATATCGTGCATGGAATAGTGCGTATGCTTCATCGTAGGGGAGACCGTCATTGACCATTATTTTAATGATCTCGATAACCTCGTCCTGCTTTAAGCTTCCGTCGTCGTCGGCAAGATCGAGCTGCGCATCAAACGTGACGATATTGCCGGGAGACGCACTTCCGTACTTGTCGATCAGACCCGAAGTCATGCTCGCACCGTTACGCTTCAAAGCTTTGTCCTTGGCAACCGCATTTGCGATCTCCTTTGCGGAACGAATGACCGCGGTCTTCTCCCTAATCGACATAGACGGCTCAAGGTGATCCTCGACGTAATTCCAATACAGAGCATTGTAATCAGTCTGGAACTCTACGTACTGCGCCGCACTCAAATCGTGCTGCTTCTTGGATGAATCCTTGACGTAAGGATTCATGACAGAAGGCAGAAGCTCCGTTGCGCCGGTCGCTTCGATCACCGCATAGACGGCGCTCTGGGCGTGCGTCTTATAACCTGCTTCGGCTGCCTTCTCGTACTCGTACATGATATCAAGCACCGTCTGGCGCGTCCTTCTCGCGGAATCAGATTCCGGTGTATTCTTTGCGAGCTTGCTGTATGTGCTGTAGAACTCCGTCTGCTTGCTGTCCATCTTCGCAGTTATCGACTTGCTGATATCGCTCGGATCACTCTTAAAGTCTTTCTGGCTGCTCTCCGCACGGTCAAATATACGGTTAATCAGATCAGTCGAATACTGATTGTCCTTGACGTAGGTGTTTGCTACACCGAGGAAGAAATCTCTTTCAGCCTCTCCGACCGGTAACAATGCCTTTTGTGTTGTCCAGAATCCGCCAAATACCGACTTGCCGGCATAATCGACCTTCATCGGGCTTATATTAAAGGCTCCGCCTATTGTCTTGGCAATAAGGCTCGTTCTCTCGTTGTACTGATCCTTTGCAAGTAGATACTGCATACCGTTCGGCACGATAGGCTTTCCGAGGAAATCCTTGTTCGCCATCAGATAAGCACCGGTACCGAAAAGACCGAGCGAACCGACTGCACCGTTAAGTGCGTCTTCGACTGCGTCTCCGTCTCTCATTACCAGTCCGGCGGCACCTTTGGCAACGTCGTCAACAACATTCGGCAGACAGTTGTTTGCGAAGTAGTCGCCGAATTCGTCAAATGCGTGCTTGTTACCGCCTGCTGTGTACTCGAGCGCAGACTCGAAGAATGACGCCGGCACCGCGAGGTTCTGCGGCTTCGGGATAGCAAAATACTTTCCGTCTCCGATCGGAATACACCAGAAGCTGTTTTTGGTGTAGTTGCTGAGCTGCTGGTAGTCTTCCTTTGCTTCATCATCGTAGTTGTTCATAGCGTAGAACAACGCGCCGAGAACAGCACATACGGTAACATACAATGTAGCTCTGATGATAGCCGTCTTTTTGCGATCATCTACAGGCACGTCCTGTGCGGTTATGTAACGACGGAATTTGTCAAGGCCCTGCAGTCCGGCATTGAAGAACGGAACGATTGCATTCATTTCGCGTGACAGTCTGCCACTACGGCGGAAGTTGATCGTCACATCCATGGCAGCATAGAAAGCGTCCTGAGGTGCCACACCGTTCTCACGCAGATATTTGTACGTAGAGAAGCGAGGACCCATTTCGATCGTATCTCCAACAGCGCTGATCCAGTTCATAGGATTGAGATACTTCTTGCGTGCCTTGGTGATAGTGTCGCGAGCCTTGCGCGTCATTTTGCGGTCTGCGCTGTAATAGCTCGCCTCTCCGCCTCCCATCGCAAGGTATTCCTTGAAGAGCGGGCTTGCGCTGTCGCCCATGACCTTGTTAAAGTAGGAGCTTGTGATATCTCGGAGAACCCTCAGGGGGTTCTTGTTAGGCGAGTATGTAAGCAACGTCTGAAGATCTCTCAATGAGTTGGAGAAGATCGACCATACAAGGTTCTTTCCGGTAATATTTCCGGTAATAAAGCGGCTTATACCTGCATATGCGTCAAGTATTCCCCTGAGCTTCGGAGGTGACAAGCTCGTGATGCTCTCAAGCAGAAGCGGATCATTGACCTTCCAGAACTCCTTTTCGCCGTTTACCATCACCGTAACAACGTTACCGTGTGCCTTGCCGCGCTCGAACTGCAGCATAACGTCAGAGATATTCGCTATGATATCGCCGGCGATCGCCTGTTCCTCTTCTCCCAACCCACTCTCGAAAAAGCTGTTACTCAACCCTTGCTTCACGTCTGACATGTTAAACGTCTTCGGCACAAACGGTGTCGGGATCCTTTCCATAAGGCAGGCGTTCGCTTCAAGGCCGATCGAGGCATCGCGCAGGCTGCGCATGACATTGTTGCGAGTGCCGACATTAACGAGCATTACGATCTGGGAAATAATGTTGTCGATCGGATGAATGATATCCTGTCCGCCGCCTTTGGCGCGCTTGTGAGGATTGCTCTGATTCGCAAATCCTCTTTTGGGCCCTATAAGCTTACCGTCCTTTGAGATCGCACGATAGAACGGAACGTAATCCGGCCAGCGCTTCTGCCACTCGTTGAGCGTTTTTTCGGACATCAGACCTGTGCCTACGCCCCACGTGCGGTTTAAGTCGCCGATAAACTTGTATATCCTTTCAGCTGCGGCTGCAAACTCCGGATACTGCTCCTCCAACTGCGCACGGCGGTTTTCCATCCACGCAGTACTGTTCTTGCGATCATCCGCAAAGACGCGCATACCCTCTGCGAGATATTCTACACCGTGACGGACGGTAAGGTATTCGCCGAAGTCCATGTTTTCTTTATCGTTCTTGAGATTGATGCCCTCAAGCGCGCTTCTGAGGCCTGGCGCGACGTACTGACCATTCATGTCGGTAAGATCATCGACAATGATCCGGCTTGCTACAGCGTCGCTGTACGCGCTGTTTGACGCCAGCTTATAGACGCTGCTTCCGGTCGCATCATCAAAGAGCTTGATTCCGTGATTACTATCTTCCCACGCCTGATATACGCTGTGTCCCATGTCCTGGATCTTTTCAGCCGGCGTGCGGTGATCAGATCCCCCATCCTCGCGAAGCCTGATGCTGCTTGTAGCGGTATCGGCATCGAGTGAATAATAGGCATTGACGTCATCTGCAAGCTTCTCGAAAAGAGCGAGATCCTTCGCTGAAAGCGAACGCAGTACGTGATCTGTCAGATTCGGGAAGTCGATCCGGGCTGTTTCTCTGTTCTGAAGGAACAGCCTTGTCCACTCAGCGAAGCCTTCCGACATTCTTCGAGCCTTGGCATCTGTCTTCGCCATATCGCCTGCTGCACGTAGCAGTTCATCACGAACGTTCTCGGGGAGCTTCTGATCGAGGATCCCATATCGGTCGTTAAGGCCGTGGCCGAGTTCATGAGCCACGATAGGAAGATCGTTTGCACTTTTGGTACGAATACCCTTGTCGCTTCGTCCGTACCGTCCTCTCACGCCTGATCCGCGAACGTGACCTTCAGTAATGTGGAAGCCGAAGTCACGGCGAATACCGGAGATGATCTCGGAGATCGACTTCGGTTTTTTGTTTTTGTCTCCGACACGTTCCGCGTTCCACATCGACGCAGGATCAGAAGCGGAGCCATCATCCGAAGTCGGTTCTCTGTATTCAAGAACGTCATTCTTCGGTGTCACGATATCGATTATCGGATTATCCTTAATAATCTCTCCGATGATCCTCTCGCCCGTTTCACCGGTCGGGACGAAGAAACGATAATTGTAGTTTATCATTTCCTGCACCAGACCTTGATAGTCGCGGTAATATTTGTATGCGTAAGAGGACGTCAGCTCGATGCGCCATTCACCACTCACACGAGCGCGCTTCAGCTTCAGTCGGTCATCACGGAAGATCGCAACCATGTTATCCTTCAGCACCTTATCAGTTACCTGCTTTGGAGTAAAGATCTCGCGTGTTCTTGTCGCTCCGAATGATCTGAGTGTCTGGTCAATGGTAGAGGGCTTCACGATCATACCGAGATACTGACGTCCATCGGTCGTAATTACGCGCATGACCCGTTTGCTTTCCGGTGGGAGCTTATCCCATACCGGAAGTAATGTACCTGACAACATGTGGATTCTCTGATCAATATACTCGGGAAGCTTTCCGGTCTCGGTCTTCCATGCTGCACGCCATTCTCCCTTGGGGATTGGCTGACATTTTGCCTTGAAGGTGCTTTCAACGTATGTATTGAACACTTCCTTGCTCGGGCTCTGGAGCATGTATCGCTTTTCGACCTTGCCGTTCTCACTCGTTCTGCTTGAGAGCTCGTAAACAGCGCGTACGCTTCCGTCTGCAGTGTTGTAAAGACCAATGAAGTTGTGACGGTTATCTGCTACGTCGTTGTAGGGAATAACCGTCGGCTTGTTCGATATCTTCAGCTGAACGTATTTTGTCTGGGCTCCGGTGCTGTCCTCCCGGATTACGTTCTCGTCGACAACCTCGGCTTTGTCCGCGCGAACGTTCTCAAGGCCGAGATCGAGGGTGCCGTTTTCCTTGGCGGTATTTATAGCGGTTTCAAGATACTCCATGTAACCGTCGAGAACGGTCTCCTGCTCCTTGATTGGAAGCATAAGAAGACGATTGAGGAACTTGCGCACGTCTCTGACGATATCGCTCTTGTCGTTGTATCTGCCGAACTCGTCATAAAGTTTTTCATAAAGACCGAGACGCTTCAGACTGTCGTGCGGCATGACCTTGTAATATGCCTGGAGTGCGTCAGCTGCATTCTTTCCCTCAAGGTTGTCACCTGCAGTAAAAACACCGCTTCCAGTCTCACGCTGTCCCTTTGTCAGAGCTCCGAGCTGGTCAAGTCGCTTCGCGATCGTCGAAAGGAAACGTTTCTCGCCGGGAACCGTAGATGCAACAAGGCGGATGATCGGTGCAGAAGCTTGATTACTTCTGTGCGCACGTCCGAGGCCCTGCACGGCCGCGTCAGCTTTCCAACCGGGCTGTAAGAGATAATGCACACGCTGCTGCTGATTCTTGGCTCGGAGGTCTGCGTGATAGCTTCGGCCCGTTCCTCCTGCTTCAGAGAATACGAGTATACGCTTCTTACCTTCCTGGAATGCCTTCGAGTCAAGGTCACGAGCGCTGTCCGAGCGCCTGTCCTCAACTCTGATTGTGTTACCGTTAGCGTCCTTGCCCGGTATGATCCTTCGTGTTCTGCCGGTGATCTCAGACACGTTCTCGGCACCGAATGTGTTTATAAGCATATCAAGTGCTCCGTCGGGAACGTTCATCATCTTAAGCTTTGCAAGAAGCTCATCGCGCATGCGAAGCGCCTTTTTGCTTATAACTGGGTTTCCTTCAGCGTCCAGCACATCACGAATGCGCACCTTTCCGGCCTCGTCCTCATATTCTTCTTGTTCGATGATCGGGAAGAACTTGTTTACATAGTCCGTAATGATCTCGAGCGGCGAGGTGTCTACTTCCTCGAGATCTCCGCCATGTTCGGCGATGCTCGACATCGAGCGGTTCAGCTGCGCTTCATCAGTAGACGTCATTTGAACGAGCACGCTTTTACCGTTGGCAAGATCCTCTCTGATCGCATTGATAAGAGCAGGCATTTTCATACTGGTTATAACCTTGTTGAAAAAGCTCTGTGCAGAGGTATAGAAACGGTTCATAGCTGCCATCTTCTGCACACGGCCTCCTCCGGTTGCTTCAACAGCCTTTTCAATGTTCTGAATGACGATCTGCCATGCTTCAGCCATGGCATCATAGGTTTCTACCTGGTAATCGTCGAGCGCAGCATCGAGACGGTCGTAGACAACATCCTCATAAGAAATGCTGCGTGCAAGGTATAGGCCGAGCGACTTCAGGTCCTGCGCTACAAGCTCCATCGCAGCGAGGCCTCCCTCGGAAATCTTTCCGATGAAGTCCTTCACATCGCTGAACGCTGTGCCCTTACCCCACAAACCGAGGCGCTGTAAGTATGCGTAATTCGACACTTCCGTTGCTCCGGTCGCGCTGACATACAGGATTCGTGCCTTCGGGAGTCGCTTCTGAAGCTCGATTACAGACAAACCAACGTTGGAAGCTTTTTTCGCCGAAAATCCTTTTCCGGTATCGATCGCGTTACCAGCCTGGTGAACCTCGTCAAACGCGATAACGCCGTCGAAGTCCTTGCCGAGCCAATCGACAATATCCTCAAATCGACGCCCGGTATTGATGCCCTTCTCTTTGCCCCATCCGTTAGACATAAGCGGATAAGTGGTAAACAGAATGCCTTCCTTTTTGTCTATCGGCCCACCGACTTTTAATTTTCCCTGCATGAAAAGTTGTGTTTTATCCTGCCCGAGGCCTTCCCAGTCGCGGACCGCATCGTTAAACAGCGGTGCATTCTTGGAAACCCACACGGCTTTCTTGCGGCCGTTATTGAAGTTATCAAGGATAACACCGGCGATCTGACGGCCTTTTCCGACGCCCGTACCGTCACCGATAAAATAGCCCTTGCGTGTGCCGTCTGGGTTGATCTGATCGTGTGCCTGACCTGCATATACGATATTCTCAAGCTGTGCATCCGACAGCGCGCCGCTTTCTACAATATCCTTCGGAAGGCGAGGCGAATATTTAGGATCAGGCGGAACGACAGCAGCCATTGCAGCGCTCTCGACAAGCTTTGCAGGGTGTTTTTGTGATCCTTTTATTCTGACCTTACTCGGCGTGTATGTTGCGTAAACGTTATCAACATTCTCAACGAGCGCTTTTTTCTCACGTTCGCTCCTTTGCTTTGCAGCCTTTTCAAGCGTTACCTGTTCAGTTGGTACTCCTGGCTTACTGCTTCCGTCCACAGCGCCGTTATCATCGGATCGCTGAACTCCTCGTACATCTGTGCGAGCGTCTGCTTTTGTTCCTCGCTCAGATACTCCCCGTCCGGATTTCCCTTCTCCAGATCGAGCAGCTTCGTGAGGTACGGATGCGGATCCGCTATCTCGTCCGCTGACATCTCCGCTTTGAAGCGATTCTTCCTCTCCGAATCGAGACTGTCCCATTGGCTCGGAGACTCGTTTAGTATCGCTCTTTCTATCGATACCGTTTCGAAGTTCGCTGCTGTCTCCACCGCGAACAGAAGAACTGTTCGCATTGCCGTGTACAGCAGTCTCCAGTACTCTGCCTGGCTGTAACCTTTCATTTCTTATGCCCTCCAACATAGCAGGAAGCTCCTGCATATCATTAACCACACCCGTGAGGGTCTTGCCCTTCTGAGGTCCGGTCTTGTCGATAACAACGAGCTGCACATCGAAGCTCGTACCGTATTTCGTGTAATTGCTGCCGTTAATCTGAATATTAGCCTTTACGTCGTATTCACCCTTGATGTCGCTCCACCATTTCTTGAAGGATGGCGCATCATCGCTCATTCCTCGGCCAAGGATCGCAACAAGGCGTCCGCTCGGTTCAAGACGTTCAAGCGCCTGCTCGATATGTCGTGTTGCGTTGGACGTTTTGTTGCTTAAAGTGCGACCGGCTGTCGAACTGAAAGGCGGATTCATGATAACGATGCTCGGCTTGATTCTTTCGGGGAGAAGGTTGTCGAGCTGTTCAGCGTTGAGGTTGAACGTTCCGTCGAGCCCCAGCTCGTCAAGAAATGCAAGACGGCGCTTTGAGTATTCGTTTCCGTAAACGGTCGCGCCCCATGCTTTTGGGAACAGCGCGAGTCCACCAATACCTGCGCTCGGCTCAACCACAACGTCATTGCTGTTTACGTTCGCGGCCCATGCTGCCATGTAAGCGATCGTGGGCGGCGTCGAGAACTGTTGAAACTGCTGCATCTCCTCTGTTCTCTTTGTCTGGGTGGGAAGGAGATTCATTAAACGGTGCAAGCTCGAGAGTGCGCGACCTGCGACAGATGCGTCACCGTTCCACTTCTTAACTGCAGCTGAATCGATAAGATAGCTGTTGACTGCAAGCTCGAGCGCGTCGTATGCGTCCTTGACCGTGTACTTTCCTTCTGCCATGGTGCCGCCGTAGTAGGTGTCAGACACTTTGAAGAGTTCTTGCGAAGTGATCTTACCTCCGATTTCGGCAAGTGTCGCCGGATCGTCAAGCCATTTTCTGATAGCATTTGCAAGGTCACGCTGAACCGTCTTGCCGTCGTCTGGCTGTCCGGTCGGCACGGGTAACGCAGTATACGCCTGCAGATTTCCACCTTCATTATACACGATACCGTCAGCAGGCGCAACAGTTTTTTTCGCATTTTCTGCATCAGCCTGCCCGGCAATGAAAGCGGCTTCGGCCTGCGAGGGCGAAATAGTCGGATTTGAGCTGAAGATCGAGCGGTCAAGTGCTTCGGGATTCTTCTTGCCGAGATTGTAGAAGTCGTTCATAGCCTTGAAATAGTCAGTTACATTCTGTCCCTGGTCGTACATTGAGGGGATGATTTTCTTTCCGGCCTTGCCGAGATAAGAAGAAAGCTCCTTTACGTCCTCTACGTTTTTTAATCCCGCATCAACCGTATTGTCAACTGCATTATCAACCATCGCAGACGGAGCAGAACCAACCGGAGCGCTGACAAGACCGCTACGTTCCGCAACAGCGGTAATATCATTGACAGCATCTTCGCGTGACGGGAATCCCTTTCCGTAGCTCGAATAGACCGTACCTCGCGCGTTCTCGATCGGAACGGCGCCTTTCGTACTCGGAGACACGCGCTTGATATTGCCGTACCATTTTCCGGTTGCCTTGTCCTGACGTACGGCGTACCTGATACCGTCAATATCGATCTGGTCGAGCGAAGCAAGCTGATCTCTTAAGGACGGCACCGCTGGAGTTGATGAATCTGTCTGTACAGGTGCCGCTGCAGCTGGCACATCCACATTCGCCGGCGCCTCGAGAGAATTAATGACACGTTCAATATCGTCGATCGTTATCTCGTTGGAACTTTCTGGAGCGTCAGGCTGCACAGAGATTTCATCGATTGCATTCGTAATCTCCTGGTTCTCGCTGTCTGTTGCCGGTGTCTGCTCGTTCTGCGCGGCCTTGGAAACCGCGTTGTTGTAAGCCAGGGCAACTGTACGAATCTCCGCCTGTCTGTCGAGAATCTCCTCCTCGGTCGCATCTACAGGTAAGGGCAGCATCTTCGGCGCTGTATCGTCTGTGAGCTCGTTAAGTACCGCGGTAGACTTGTTGACGTCGCTGACAACCTTATCTCTGCCATATCTCTGCAAGGGCATGAGAGAAGCGTTCATCACTCCGGAAAGGATTGCGCCATGTACCCCGCTTTCGATATAGTCGCCTATGCTCGCCCACTCTGCGTTGGTGTCGACTCCCGTTGCCCTTTGAAGGATAGGATCTACACCCGTGACAATCATTTCTTCTGCACCTTCTCCAAGAATGTCAAGTGCCTTGGATATGAAAGGCTTTTTGCTCGTGAAATCAACAAATGATTTTCCGACTCCGGTACCGGCAAGGCCACCGAAGAGTTTTTCGGTTGTCATTTCCAGCGCACCCGAAGCTGCGCCGTAAATCGTTGCGGTCAGAGGATTAGCGCCCTTATTGAGAGCTTCCTCGGTCGAACCACCTGCGGCCGACATTCCAAAATGTGTATCGGGATTTCGAACGAAATTTTTAATCGAGCCGATAGCGCTCTTGCCTGCAAGCGCGAGGTCGTCTGCTGCAGCTACACCGCCCGTTGCCACAGTCTCGGCGATGAACGGTGCCATCTGTCCGACGGTCTCGGGGAGCCATCCCCACTCTTTAACCACCTTTGGCGTCATTCCGTATGATTCTTCCGTCGGTTTAAAATAGTCGGCTACGTCGTCCTGGTTAATCTGATTTATCCACTCGTTGATCTTTTTCGAGGCAGGATTTTCAAATGCGCCAAAACCACTGGACAGCCCCCACAAGATAGAGAGAGGCGCTGTGTACGCGAAGTCGGTCACGCCCTCAATTCCCTCGAGCACACCTCTCGCTGCCTTCTCGGTAACATAACCAAATGTGTCAATTGCTCTCTCCGTAACTGTCGGCTTGCGAACAGGAGAAACCGTAGGCTTTACCGCATCGTCACCGATCGTGCCGCTTGGCTTTGTGATATTGTTCTGAACGTTATCTAACATTTTCCGCGCTACGTAACGTTCGGCAACTCCACCCATCTGCGAACTGAGATTTGAGCCTCGCTCCGCTGGTCTCGGTGTCACCGAAGGAACAAGGCTTGCGCCTTGCTCCTCCTTTTTTCTTTTGTTGTATCTATCCAATACGCCCATAAACTCGCCTCCTTTTTTAGTTTAGCGAACATTTCCTGACTTGCTTTCGACAAACTTTGCAAACAAGTCGTCCGCTTTTTCTGCCGACATCTGACCGCGCATGACAAGATCGTCGAGCCAGGAAGCGTATGTATCTACGGGATCCGACTCGGATTTATCATCCTGGGGGGGTGGATCTTCTGTCTTTTTCTGCTCCTCTACAGCGTCCGTATAATACTCCCAGAGCTTGTCCGTCTGACTCTGAGTAAGTCCCTGCTGCACGAGGAATTCGTAAGCGGATGCTTCGCTTCCAATACCGAGCATGGCATCAAGAATGCCCGGCTTCTGCTCATCGTCCTCGGCAATCTTAGCAGCCGCTTCCTGATCCTTAGCGTACTGTTCTTCCATCTGCCTGAGCTCGTTTGTAGTAAGCCCACTCGCGCGGATGAGTTCAGCGTCAAGTTCACCGACGCTGCCGCCGCGCACGACAAGGAAATCGTAAATGCGATCATACGCCTGGCTTCTCGCATCCTGAGCTTTGCCGTAAGCAACCTCGTCGTTGTACCTACCGTCCGCGATCGCGTCACGGTCCTTCTGATACGCAACCTCGTCGTTGTATCGCTGATCGGCGACAGCGTCACGACCGCGATTATACGCAACCTCATCATTGTACTGATTAAGGCCGATCATCTGCGAGATAATGTCAAGCGCATAGCTCCTGTTCTCGCTTGCGCGGCGCTGCTCGTCGATGTAGCGCTCGTATTCACGCTGGCTCATGCTGTCAGCTATGTTGATCTTGGAAAAGAGCTCGTTGCTTGCGTCCGAATACTGCTTTCGGGCTACGTCCTCGAGCAGCGCCATATATTCATTGTACTGCTGCTGCGCGGCAGTCTGAGCGTAGGAGCTCGCGAGACCGCCCGTGCGGCTCACCACCTGGCCGAGAACGTCGCGCATAGACTTCTCGCCCTGCTGACCGTAACGCTTGGCTAACGCCTTGTATTCGTCGGACTGAGCCCACTTGTCATAGCTGTTATCCATATAGATCTTAGCAAGCTGCTCTCGCATCATGTCCCACTCGGTCGGCTGATATGAACTTACCGGAGCGTTTGCTTCATTCAGATACTGCTGCAGCATCTGAATCGCGTCTCCGTTCGGCTGCTTTGCGTAGTCAACGAGCTTAATGTAGTCGCTGCCGTCAACACCGCCCGAATAGTTGTACTTGGAGCGAAGCTGCTCCTGGGCATCGTGGAAATAGGTCTCGAGGGCCTTGTTCCCGGAGTCGTGAGCGTCCCACCAGCCCTTCTCGTTTTTTAAGTAAGTATTAAAATCGTCCTCGCTATAAAGAGCCTTGGCGAGTTCCGCACCATCGGACAGCTCACCCGTATAGATATCGGGGCTCAGAAGCTCGTCTTCCTTCTTTAAGTATTTCGTAGTAGGCATAAAATTTCCTCCAATCCAAATTATTCCTTACCCTCGGGAGTTTCTTCCTCGGGATCGGTGGGTTTTGCGTATTCTTCATCAAGCTTTGCAAGCGAATCCTGCATAGGCGGAAGTATGACCGTAAAAAGCTCGGTCAGATCGCCTTGTATCTTTGCGACAGAACTCTGCAGCGCAGCTAATATCTGCTGTTGCTCCAGAAGCATCATGTAAACATCCGTACTCGATACACCTGCTTCCGAAACGTTCCGCGTCACGTTGCGCATTGCAAACTCCGTGCGCTCGGTCATGTAGCGTATGTACTCGGAAATTTTTTCAATGCTCTCCTCGGTGTTTTTGGGATCGAGTCTGTCAAGGCTTTCGGGAAATACCGCCATATTAAACCTCGCTTCCTACGGAGAACTCACGGACAAAGTCCATGATTGTGCACGGACCCTTGCCGGAGAGCCGCACTTCAAACTTGTCGCATCGCTCCATTACCACGCGAAGCGGTACGGCATCGTTGCTCTTTCCGATGATCTTGCAGGCTTCCTTCCAGGAGCCACCGTCAAAGCGTACCTCGACGACCATGTAGCTGCCCTTAGGTAGCTCAGTCCGAAGAATGATCTTGCTGTGCGTCTTTCTGCCGCCTGCAGTCTCATAGAAGGGCGTAAACTGAGCCATCCATTCAAGATCATCATCGTAGTGGCCGGAATCAGAGCGATAAACGTGCCCGTCGTCCATCAGCATATAGAGCTCTTTGCCGATACGTGCAAAGTCCTTGCAGTATACCTCGTCCTCCTTTACCCATATACCGGAACGTGTCTCGTAAACGTAAAGGTGCTTGTCAGGGCCCTCCTTCACCGAAAGATAGTAGCTGTCGCCGTCGTTGCCGGCAATAGCGTCCGAAAAATCCCGATTGCCGAAATTAGCGCTCATAAGGCTCGGCGTGCCGCCCGAGTACGCGTATACGCCGTGCAGTCCCATGTAGAACAGCACCTCGTTAATGACCTGCATACTCTTGTGGCAGCCTGAGCGAAGCCCTTCGAGGTTGTACGTGTAAAGACTGTACTCTGCAGGGTAGCTTCCGAGAATCTTGTGAAGCTTGGTCTCCTTCCAGAACAGAACGGATGAAGATAGCTTGCAGCATCCGGTGAATGCACCTTCGGAACCAACTGGAAGCGCGTAGCTGTCCATCGAAGTACCCTCGTAAATATAGAAGTTTGTCGGATCACCCTGCGCCGATGCAAACAGCGTCTGCTTTGTGCTCGAGCATCCCCAAAGGCGGTTTTCGCTTTCGCAGATAAAGTCCATATCCGGAATATCACGCGAGATCGTCACCGTTTGAGTGCTATCTGATACCTCGTTAAAAGCATCGTCGGTGGTCGTGATCTCGGTTGAAGTCAATGCTTTAATAATAATGCTCTTGTTGTTCATAGCATTGGAACAGCCCTCGATCTCGACCGCATCTCCGACGCTGAATTTCGTCGTCAGATCTACACCCCAGCCGGAGATCGTCAGCGTATTCTTGCCGAAAGTCGCTCCGGAGCCCGAAGCGGACGCTCCAAGCGGCTTTACTGTGCTCGTCGTAAGATCGAGGTAGACCTTGTCGGGCCATATAACGAGCTTTGTGTTTACAACGGCAAACTGCTTATCTCCCGGGAGAACCGTGCCAACAACCTTGCCGTCGAAGATCAGCGACGTACCGTCTACGCATACGAGCTTGTCCCATGCCGTCATAGCGGTAACTGATGAATAACCATCAATCTCCTCTCGTGCGTGACGAGTAGAAATATACGGAAAGCGCCGCGCCGAAATATTAAGGCTGTCGGCAAGATCGCCGTCCTGTGCAGCGTCCGCATAGTTGATACCGCGCATTGAAAGGATCTCCCTGCGGTTCTTACGCATGGCATAAGGGATCTTAGGTAGTCTTAGCATCACACCACTCCTTTACCATGCCTTGAATATACCGTGCGTGGGCGGCCTGTGCGTACGTTGCCACCATGCACGCGCATCAGCCATAGCCGTGTTGAACACAGCCATATCGTTCGCATAAAGATCACTCTCGCCGTTATAGTAGTCGATCATCGCCACAAGATACAGCGTGTAAACGTCATCGTGAGGGAAGGGCATAAGCAGCTCTGCGTCCTCGATCGGCCATACCATCTCAAGCGGCCATACAGGTGACTCACCGTCGGAGGAAAAACCGATATTCTCGGCGATCTGCCCGTCAAGTGTGCGGAGCCATGCTGCCTTTGTGTCGGAGTCAAGCGCGTTGTCGCGGAGCTTATCCGCTTTTGTAATAGCTTCACTAATTTTCATGAAAAATCCCCTCCCCCATCAAGTAATAACCGTCCAAGTGAGCACCTCGCTGTATATCTTGTCGATAAATGAGTTGCCCTTCAGAGCCTTGTACGCTTCATATAAAGCGATGAAATTTTCAAGCTCATATTGGCGTATCTCCGCCTTCTCAACGTTGTGATAGTATATCCGAAGCATCTCGCTGCGGAGCTGACACTTCGTGCCGTCGGATATCTTTTTCGTGTTGACCATGATAGGCGTTATAACGCCAATAACCGTTAGCAGTTCTCCGATGAAGGCGATAATGTGCGTAAGTTCCATCATCTCTACACCTCCCCGATATCTTCCCAAAAATCTTCCGTGCCGATCACATTGTCGCGGAGCCTGTCAGCCTGAGTAATTGCCTCGCTTATTCTCATGCAATTACCTCCCAACCATACACACCTGGTCGCCAAATATTGTTACCGTTAGCGTCTGCCAGAGTACATTCCCATTTCTTTCCGTCACATATGACCACATCGCCGATATGATACGCGTCTACATCACCTACGGGCTGTGACCATTCAGCAATTCCATTTTCGCCAACGCCTACGGGTTTGAATAAACTTGACGCGCTGTCGGGCTTCCAATCAGCTTGTGAAGCGTGCGATTTCAAGCATACATAAAGTTGAGGATCGCCGACCGAATTGAGCCCAAACGTGCAATATTCGCCAACTGCGTAATCGCGTGAATTCCCATCCCATGGATTAAAGATTGTTGACACTTGCATTGCCGATTCCTCATCGAGGGAATTTGCAATAAGCTGTAGAGCTTTTCGAAACTGAGCCGCGATTTGAGTAATATCCATTATTCTACCCCCAACATAATTTTTAGTATTTCTTCAACTCTAAAATCCCGAGGCTCATTCGCTCCTATGTATGCATTAAGGATATCCTCAACGTTTTCATAGCCGTTAGGATTCGGGATTTGCGACAACGGCAGAATGTCAAATATTCTGCCATCATCACCATAGAACACATAGCTATCCTCATCGCGGTATAGCGAGTTGTTAGCCATAATCTGCTCAGGCGTTAAATCATAAATTTTCGTTTGCTTATCCCATTTTTGATATGTCATGGACCTGTACCTCCTTTATATCGGAATAATGACAAAATTACCCGTCCAATTTATGTCTATGCGATCGTCGGCATTCTTTCCAAACTTAAGAACATAGTTATCAAAAACCGCGTTACCATCCCACATATCGCTGCTGCCATTTCCGCCTATAATTTCATTGCCGTTTATCATCGTGACCATATTAAAATAACTTGTTCCAGCACCGCGAACGAGCAAGCATCGTTCGTACGGAATTGAAATTTCGAAATATTCGGTACAATAGTGGGCGGCTGTAATGTCGTATACTACTGGAGAATTATATGAATTAACCAGAGATTCATTAAACACGTTAGATAGGAACAGATATTCATATCCTCCCGATACTCCGCTATGAGGATATGTGCTCGCTGAACTCGAGGAAATCATCTCCCAAGCGGTTCCGCGTTCAGCAGATATTATAGGCTGAACAATATGCAATGGAGGCATAGATGTTGTAACGCCGGGGCTAACTGTCCTCTCAAATCCCCACCACAGATGTTCTGAAGGTTGACCAGAAGTGTCTGTAAATGTGACTGTCGTGCTACGGAACCAAGAACTATTAAACGGGACATCCTCTACATAGAATATGGTTTCATTATCGTTACCGCCGCCGTGCCTTACATATCCGCAGATGTATTTTCCGCGAATAGTGTTGTAGAAGTTTTGTAAATTGGTGTTGGCTTTAGCTACCTCAGTGTGTGAAGGGTTCACTAAGATATATTTTCGGCTTTCAGGGTCGTACTCAATAGAATCTGAGTATGCTACTGAACATGAGCCACTCCAGTAAGAGTCAATGTGATCATAGTAAAAACAAAGGTGATATGTTGTATAGCCGCCTGAAACAGTAGTATTGGTATATCGAGTATACGTTGAGTTATAATTTCCGTCGCTGTCAATATCCATCGCAAGGTGACGATGTTCTATAATTCTCGGTACAACCGTCCTACGCTTCCACCAATATTCAGTCAGTGACACCAACGAGAGATACTGTATGTACTCGTATTCATAATCTCCTTGGTTACCATCTTTAGGATAAGCATCTTCATCGTCTGAGGATACAGTTTCCCATTCTCCAAAAGCTTGGCCTCGTACAGATGTTATTACACTAAGTGGAGGGACAACATCTTTATTATCGAACTTGCAGAATCCCCACATATAACTGTCTTCGTCCCCGATAATAGGGTTAATGCCACGAAGAAACCACCAATTATATTCGACATCGTCAACATAGAACACTGTGTCATAATCTATTGTGCCGTTGGGTTTTATATAGCCTTTGAAATACTTTCCTTTCAGTGTATTAAAAGCATCACCATTCTGAAAAGTTGTAGCGTATACTGATGGATTAATAAGCGAAATTTCGCCCGTTATGGGATCCAACGATATACTGTCCGAATATTGTATGGATACACTATATACGCGCACGGTCGTATCGTAAAACGGGAGCCAATGGCTGCGAACCCCATCTGCATCTACAACCTCGCGCTCGAGTTTATAGTATTCGGTACCGGGGTCTGTTGCAGAGTGTATTTCTTGTGAATAAAGAAGCCTTCTCCTTCTCCAATAATACTTTTGGAATGGTTCTAAAGCTACGAGCTCTTTATGAGTATGATTGATAGGAGAAGCTCCAAGAGCAACGAGTGCATCCATGGGATTGTTGCTGCCTGTACCACCATAAGTAATAGGAACCAAGCCTGCATTAATATCGTTAGCGTTGTGTTTGTGCTCCTTAGGTGCATAATCACCGTAAGGCTGTTTCGAATTCCAAAACTCGCGTTCCTTTTCAGTCACATGAACGATTTTGTCATTAATGTGCTTATCAAGATCTTTCGTGTTCGCGAACGCGTTACCATTTACCACGGATTGAGCACGTTCAGCCCAGAATTTTGCATTGTTGGTATCCTCGTTCTCTCGAACGCCGGTTCCGCCTGCCGCCCAACTTTTTGAGAGCGCCGCGCTTGAGATCGCTCTGGAAGCATGCGTTTGCGCTGAGTCGTCACTTGCGGAAGCAGATGAAGCACTTGACGAAGCAGAATCTGCACTAACCTTAGCAGATGCAGCTCTTTCCGCAGCTTCTTTGGCTGCTTCTCTTGCGTCTACTATAGTTTCGAGTATGGCATCAAGTTGTGACTGCATCTGTTCCGCTTGAGTTGGGGTTATGTCACCACTCTCTTGTGCATTGGAGTCGAACGCAGATGGAAGAATGCGGAATGTGGCTGTAGTTGAGAGCGTCGCGCGTTTTTCGATCTCGCCCTCGACCATAGCTCCCTTGATCGTCATAGACATATCGCCCTCGAATACCTTCGGTTCAGCCGGGATCGGCACGAGATACACGTCTGTCTTGCCGTGAGCCAACAGATTTGTCGTGAGAAGGGTTATCGTAGGATTCTCGCCCTTGGCGTCAAGCCAGGTAATAGACTTTGCAAGCCCATCCCAAAGACCCGAGAAGGTGATCTCAAGCATCACGTCATTGTGGGAGCCGGCAGAGCCTACGACAACGCCTGCGCCCTTTACGTATTCGTTAAGTACCTTGATAGGTACGATTCGTGTGTTCAAAATATCTCTCCTTTCACTAAAGTAAAACGGCACAGAGGGAGAATGGAGATCCCTCTGCGCCGTGTCGCAGAATTGCGTGCATTAAATGCGAGTTTCGCGGTAAATATTCAATTATGCAGAATAATTCTTAAGAGTACCGCTTTCACTCTCAATGAGAGCTGCAGTCTGAGCATCCTGGGCAAAGCTTGCTTCAAGCACTTCAACGTACTCGATGGGCACGTCGACGGGTACGCCGCGCTTGATGCGGAGCGTCTTGCCGTTGACAGCTACGAAAACGTCGTCCTTGTACTTGCCGTTATCCTTAAAAAGGGTCATACGCACGGTGCGCGGTTTTTTTGGCTTCTTTCCCTCGGAAATCTTGTCCTCGGAAATCTTGTCCTCGGAAAGTTCATCGGTTTTATTCGTATTTTCAGTCATAATATGCCTCCTATACTGAAATTAGATTAGGAATTGAATGAACTTGTAGTCTCGATACGTACCATGTACTGCTCAACGAGACGCTCCGCAACCTTTGTCGCCTTCCAGCCGACAGTTGCTCTCTGGTTAAGCGGGTCGCCTGTACCTGCAGAGCCGAGCTGCTTGACGATGTGCTCAAGGCCTCCACCGGTGATTTCAGTAACGCCGTAAGCATCAGCACCGAGAACAAGAGTTGAGTAAACATCACGAGAGGAAGCAACAGCTGAGCCGGTTTCCTTGCTTTTGCCGGATTTAGCCCAAACCTTAGCCTCACTTGTCTCAACAAAGCGAACGCCCTCGATCTTACCGATCTCGCCTTCGTAGATACCGCTAGGATCGGAGTATGTCTTAACATTTACCCACTTGGGGTCGCTCATGAGATCGTAAGCTACATCGGGATGGATAATACCAACATAATCACCCTTGATTCTGCGAGCATTCATAACCTTGAGGTATCTTACAGCCTTGCGGACCGCGTCGACAGTCATATAGTGGTTGTCGGATGGTGTCGCGCTACCGCCTACGAGGTCAGAACGCGAAGAAACCTGACCGTCAGCGTACTGAACGTTGGTGCCGCCATTAAGCACCTCGCGAGTGATAGTGTCGAGTGTGAGAGCAGCCTGCTCAGCGATTAGACGGGTAGCCTCCATGAGGTTGTTATCGATAGCTGTGAGAATGAGAACGTCGGAAAGCTCGACGTAGCCGCCGTACTGCGCTACGGTTGCGGTGAGAGTCGACATATTGAGCTTCTGACCTGCAGGAGTCTCGCCCTCGGTGAGAGGTGTGGTCATCTTGGGAAGCGAGTCGTACTTACGGAACTCGATATTCTTGCCGCCGTTCTTGGGAATGGGGTGCTTCTGACCGAACTGGTCGTGAACGAGAAGCGGCTCCGCAAGACGGATGAGGTAGGTCGAGTAGTAGGTCTTCATCTCGCCCGAGAGATCATTGCCGGTTGTGTTTGCGGTCGTTACGTTGGTGTTGTCAAAAAGGTTAAGTACTGCAGGAAGCAGTATGAATGTGCAAAGGTCTTTCATTGTGTAAAAATCTCCCTTCAAAAATAGTGGTTTGCGCCGATCAGGGAGGAATAGTCACCTTTTCACTCAGTAGGAGATCCTCTCTCCGTTTCGTACGCGTCGCGCGATCTCGTTGAAGTCGTCAAGAGTGAGCTTCGACGGGTCGCTTTTAACTGTGAAACTTGAACTCTGAGAAGACGTACCGTTTTCTGAGGGACGAGAGCCACGTGCTCTCACGTTATCAACAGCTCGCCTTTCGGCAGCCTTTGCGGCGCCGCGTGAGCTTTCTTCAAGATTCTGATCGTAATACTTACCCTTGTAGACAAGCTCCATCGGAACACCGGCATTCATAGCTGCGACGAAATTCGGATCAGAAAGCTCGAGCTTGAGATCGAACGCGGGGAACTTTGCTTTGAGTGCCTGCGCCTCGTTCATCCAGCGCTGCGCCTTCTGACGCTGCTGTGCAGCTATCACGTCGTTCTTCTCTGCAGCCTTGTAGGCAGCATTCTCACGTCTTATAGCATCGAACTTCTTGTACTGCTCGATCGACATACCGGCCTCGTCTGCTTCTCTTGACCAGGTTTCCTCGTCGCCCTCGATAGCAGCCTTGAGCTTTGAAAAATCGGCATCGTCGGTGATACCGTATTTCTTGCCTGCAAGCTCTGCGATCTCGCGAAGCTTTGTGATCTCAGTCTCCATGACTCTTGTTTCGGAAAAACGTCTGTCAATCAGAGCCTGAGTGCGCTTTGTGTACAGATCCTTGTATCTTTCACTGTTGATAAGCTCGTCAAATTCCCTCTGACGGGCTTCCGGAGTATCGTCTGACGTCTGATTGACGCCAGTTTTGTCCTCGCCACCGGCAGCAGGCGGAACGTCTGAGGTGCCGGGCGAGGAATCGTCGGGATCCTGCTTGCCGTACCTCACGTTTTTCAGATCATTTTTCTGCGGTTGGGTGACCGCCGCAGTCGCCAAATTAGTATCGCCCGAAGCACTCCCAAAGGCAGCAGCTGCCGCGCCACCCTCGCCGCCACCTTCACTAAAAAGAGAAAGAAGCGCAGGAAGTAAATTAAAATGATTCATAAGTTATCCTCCATCGCGGTAATTTACAACGCCGTGTCGTTGGTTCTATCGCGGTACAATGCGCCGTGTCGCCGTCGCTCCGATCTTCGTCCTGAGAGAGGTCGGTGAGTGAGTCCGACCCCCAACAAAGGACGATTCATCAGGAGGTCATTTAAATCTTAACAGAAAGATCGAGAAATCTCGCCCAATAAAAAGCCGTTTTTCTAATTTTTTTGAATATCGACCTCGATCTCGCCGATATGCGACGCTTCAATGGCGAGAAATCCTGCGATCGCTACCTCAAAAGCTGTCATAGCTTCCACTCCGCCACTGAAGGAGATCGAAGCATAACCACTCTCGATCACGCTCTCGCGTTCCTTGGTGATAAGGTTCACCCTCATACGAAGCCAATTTTCAAGAGCAAAGACGATCGCGCTCACCCCGGCACACACGACAGCGCTTGAGGTCGCGTGACCGTCAGCCGTCACCGTGTAAACGTTCCCGTCAACAAGCATTTTAATCTTTGTCATAATTATGATCATGACTTGCGTTAGCAAGTCTTCCTTTCTATCTGAAATTGTTTTTCAGACTTCACCCATTCGGATTCGCGGCATTGCTTTTCATATTCATGTCCGGCTTGCTCCTCTTGGCAAGAGCCTGAGCATATCCCGGCATCGGTGTTGCTGCATTCGAAACAGCCTTGCCGATTCCACCGCCTGAAGGAGCTGCAGACGGTGCCGGAGCTCCACCGCTACCCGTCGGGGCAGACGGTGCACCCTGCGGCGCTACTCCGAGCACAGCTTTTAGCATCATGTTCTCCTCCATCAGCTGTGTTGCGAGTGCCTGAAGGGTCTGACCTTCCTGCACCTTCTCACGAACAGTCTCAATGCCCTCGAAATCCATCATTTCAAGTGCCATCATCGACTCCTGCGCACGGTCAGGATTGAAGAAACCGAGTTTGTAAAGCTCTTTTGCGTTCTCGTTCTGCTCCATGCGTGAGAAAGGATTCTTTTTCTGTGCTTTGATCTTGAGATCGAATACCGGACGGCGGTATAAAGGTGATCCGTCGTCTGACGAGCCGATCTCCTGATCGCGTAGCCTTTCGTTTGAGAGTGCCACGAACTCATATCCGCCCATTCCGTTGGGCGCAGTTATGCGGAAGCTGCGCTCCTCGTCGTAGAACTGACGTATCAGCTCGATGCAGAGCGAGGAGATCTTCATATGAGCACGGTAGGAAGAGGCGATCATGTCACGTGAGACCTTGTTTCCGGCTTCCTGGAGTGCTGCAATAGCTGCAGCTGCAGTTACACCGGAGGCTGTGCCACCGTTCGACATATCGCGGTTGGCAGAGGTCTCTTTCATCTCCTCGATCTTCTGCTGCATAACGGTCAGATAGATACCGTCAAGCGGACGAACCTCGATCTCGCGTATACGCGCATCGCTGATCTCGCCGTCAACCTCAACGATAGGATTGTTCCAGTCCATGAACTCGTCTTTGTTGATCGCGGTGCTCTTTGATACCATGTAACGCTTCTTTGTGCCCATCATGGAGTTTTCGAGGATGTTCGCCGACAGCATGTCTATGTAGATCTGCGGATCTTTGTCGATCGCCACGTAGCCAAAGCCGACAGGCGTACCTTCCTCAGGAAACATAACGTCCATAACAACGGGATAAAGCCCGTGATCGTAGAATCCGCGACCACGGTAAGCAGGGTCATTCTCCGAAGCGTATAAAAGCTCGTTGCCAACGAACTTGATGTAGTGCAGCACAGTCTTACCGGAGGCATTCTTGACCTTGTAATACCAGTCAACAACAACAGACTTGCCCGAGGTATCAACAGTATCGTCGTAAACGTACTCCTTGATCTCGATCGCATTGCCCTTGATCTTTCCTGCATGATCGGGATATTGCTTTTCGAGGATGTCGTCGTCAACAAGATCCACAATAAACAGATTGCGGCTTTTCTGAATGTCCTTGATGCCGGGCTCCCAGAATAGCTTGAGCAGATCTATCTCTCTAATACAGATATCGCCGAGTCCGTTCTCCTTTTCTGTGTCCCAGAACACACCGTAAACCGAAGTACCGTGCTTGAGCTTCTGCCACCAGTTGTCTGAATATACCTGCTCGTAGTCGTTATAGTCGAGGATCACAGGCAATACCTCTGAAAGAGTCTTCGCCGAATTCTCGTCTGATCTCTCGCGAGGGAGCACGATCGGCTCGGGATAGTTGTCCATGGCGTCAGCGTGCTTGTTTAGTATGGTGTTAAAGAGCCATGCGCTTGAAGGTGACGGTACTTTACCTTCCTGAGGCTGCTTCTTTTTGCCTATCGCTTCCCAATGGCGAAGCTTGTACCAGAGCTCGTCCTCAACGATACGCGCTTCAAGGTTCGCCTTACCATGCTTGTACTGCTGCAGAATGTCAATACCGCGCGAAACGTCGTCATTCGTTATAACGACCTTGCTCTCCGGCATGGTTAGAAGCATTTCCTCAACCTTGGGATCGACACCCGACTGAGTTTCCACGCCGGGAACGCCACCGCCAAAGCGAGGAGCTTTTGAAAATAGATTTGGCATATATTCCTCCTAAATACCGCAAAGCGGTTTAATATTTGCGATAAAACGCATACGGATCGTAGTGTATGATCTCTTCCGAGTCGAGAGGACTGTAGAGCTTTTCCTTTGCCATCTCGTTGCGTCTCGACGCGATCGGGTTCATCATCGCAACGTAGCGGCACTCGTCGTAGATGTGATCCTCGCCGTCCGTGTCGATATCCTCGACGTTTGATTCGGAGTACACGAGATTCGGCACCGTCCGTATAAAGTGCTTGCATGTACTGAAGATGTATAGCATCGGCAGTCCGTCCTCATCAAAGGCAAGGCGATGATGAAGTTGCATCTTTCCCTCGATCCTCGAGTGATCACCCTTGTCAAAGTAGACGCCCTCTCGCTCCATCAGCGCACCCGTGCTCTCTGTGCCGTCCGAGCCCCAAATCGCAGGATCGCCGACACGCAGGATACGCCTGCCCTTGAGGTTCGGATCCTCAGCCTCGATACGCCTGATCTCACGCGCTACAGCTGAAGGCTCAAGCTTGATACCGACGTTGGGCTGTCCTGTGCACCCGTAAAACTCCCGAATACGGTATAGTCGCCTGTCATGATCTACAGCGTACCATCCGACGGAGAACGGCCGTGAGTATCCCCAGTCGAGACCGCACCATACATTCCAGTCGCGCGGCACCATGAAGGGATCAATGACGTGTGTGTTAATACGGTCGCCGTAATGTTCGCTGTCGTTGCGCCATTCGGTGAATACCTGACCGGTGAATGAATCCCAGTCACCGTACAGAAGCGCGTTGCGCTCTGCTTCAGGCATCGCCGCAAGACGTTCAACGTATGAAGGATCGTTAGCAAGCAGTGCAGAGTTGTCGAATACAGTAGACGGCACGAAGATTCGGCTGCGTCTTGAAGTGTGTTCTGCGCCGTTCGGATCTCGCCACTTGATATCCTCCCAGATCGGCACCATCGGTTTACCGGCAGTAATGAATCGGCTTTTCACCCATCCGTGACCGATACCGCCCGGGTTAGCGCTTGATCTTACGTAACAACGCGTGCCCGGACCGTTCGGACGGCAGCGAGAGAACATGTAGACATATTCGTCAAAAGTAAAGTGTGTGAGCTCGTCAAAAGCTATAAAGTCGTATGCTTGTCCCTGGTATTTCGTCTTATCCTGGGCTCGTTGCATTGATCCGAAGATGATCTTTGCACCCGAGGGGAAACGCCATGTGTGTGTGCTCGAGTTATAACGCGCATTCGGATAGATCCGCGGATAGTAATTCTGTGTCTTGTCGATTAACTCGGCAAGCTGTGGAAAAGTCTTACGCAGGATCAGAGCCTTGTAATACGGTATGTTGACCTGCCGAAGCGCCTCGATCACGATCGCATCAGACTTGCCGCCGCCTAACCGGCAGCGCCACCGTACAGCGCTTCCCACTCCGGGCGCGCCATAAATGCAGCCTGCTTTGCCTGCGGCTGCCAAACGATTTGGCTGCTCATATCATCACCCCCTGTAAAAAAAGTCTCCTTTCCAAGTGTGACTTTCATTCTTTCTCACCGGAGCTTTCGCCCGAGTCCTCGTCCATGACAGTAGGGATCAGAACTACGCCGCCCTCACCGTCACCGGAGTCGTCCTCGTCATGCCCCTTATCCCAGCGGAAGTTGAATTTCAGTGTAAACTCAGCACCGCGCGCACCCTCACGATCGAACAAACGTTCCTCTGCGTAAGCCTCTACACGGGACTTCGCACGCGTAATCGTGTCCATAAACGAAGGCTTTCCCTGATAATTCAGCAGCGACTGACGGGAGTGAAAGCCGAGAGCGAGAGCAAGACCGGTAACAGTAGGCGGACGCGCACCCAGGAATATCACTTCGCCGTCTTTATCGCGAAATACCTGCCCGTTTTCGTCAAGCAGCGGACGGCCTTCGCAATCTTTAAAATACTGATCGACGAGCACCTGAATATCCTCGGGCTTTTTGAAGTACGGCGGCCTTCCGACATGTTCACCCATAGAACAAACCTCCTTTCAAACGGGTTTTGTGTATTAATAATATCAGCTTTCACGTGAAATCTCGCCCAATAACGCACGATAAAAAGCAAAAACACACGCGTGCAATGATACTTACACGCGTGCGATAATTTTTATTTTTCCTCTTCGTCCCTCGGGAAGACTCCGACGATCTGATCCTCCCCCTGCTTCTCAACGCGGACTACGTAGTCCGCAAGTGCCTCAACCGACGGATTCCCGATGTTGAGACGGTAGCCGAGAAGCGTTCCGTCGTCGTCCTCGCGCCTCTCTCCGTTGCGAAGGGCGCAGGACAGTATGACAGCTTCTGACGCCTGCGACAGTTCAGAGCAAGCCTTTATGAGCGATTCACGCTCGCCGCGAAGCTTTGCGTTCAGCCTGAGCAGCAGTTCGTTCTGATTGGTAAGGGCCTTTATCTTGTCTTTGTTACTCATTCTCATGTTTATCTACCTCGTCATAGTATTTGTTGAGCGCGCAGGCAATGGAGCATTTCTTCCAGTTGTAGCTCGCGCAGAACTCATTCATGTATTCGTTCGCCGTCTTGGCATCGGGGAAGCGAGGGCGACCGCCCTCGCACGATATTTCCGACTTGCCGTCCCACTTGAAGTATGGGCATATCCAGTATTTATTGCGCTTCAGGGCGATCCCCGTTTCAATCCCTCCCACCGTTTACGTAGTCTTTATAACATTTCTCGCAATCCGGATTCTCACCGAATCCGCATATTATGTACCCGTCCTGATATTGCCTTACCGCTGCACCGAGACAGCTGCGGATCGTGCAGGCGAGATATCCGACGCATATTATCACGCATCAGCTTCACCGCCTTTCGATGTTTCGGGTATAGCTTGCCAACGTGAAGGTGTACTGCGCGTGTTTGTTTGGCTGTCGTACGAAGTAATGCACGTAGCGCAAGCCTCATTCCTCAATCCATAGCGGTTATGATTACAATTACTGCAATCATTTTTCTTTTTGTGCAATTTCTCGCTCCAATGCTCCGTACATGCAACCTCATCAATTCGTAAAACATACTCTTTGCCGTCAATCTCAAAGTTTATGTGTTCGCTTGTAAAACCGCCTATAAATCCCTCGTGCTTCCACTCACCAAAAATTATTTTATCAATAGAGGTTGTGAGCATTTCCATAATGTCAACCGTTTTCATTCCGCACCCCCTTTCTCGGTCATTTCTTTTACAAGGTTGTCGATATCAAAGACATCAACATTCCCATCGCGCATATACTCTGTTGCTTTTGCTTTCAACCTCTCCGCAAACTCTTTGATTGCTTCGAATTTGACTTTATCAATTTCCTCGCACTTTGCCATAAAATTTGCTTTATAAAATTCAACGCCTTCATTTGCATCAAAAAGCTTATTTTTCAATCTCTCGATCTCCGCCTCGAGGCTGCGAGTGTGTTCAATTTGCATTAACTCCCGTTCTTTGTTTATCACCGTTGCAACATACGATAGATTTTTCTCATCGTTGTTTATAATTAAGTCTTTCAACCTCTCAATCTCTGCCTTTTGGCGGTCACACTCTTTCATCAAATCAATATACTCGTTGCTTAAATGCTTGTTGGTTTCTTTATCGCAGTTAATGCCGTCCTGCAAATCGGAAATCTCTGCCTTTTGGCGGTTGATGAGGTCGAGGGCATATATTTGCAAAGCGTTTTCCGCGCCTATGCAAAGTTCTTTCTCGTCAAAAGGACACCCTATGCATGCTTCACTTGAACATCCTCTTGAACAACACTCCAACGCCTTTATAATCTCGTTATCTGTCATGCTTTTCTCCTTTCGCCATAACTGCAAAAATCATTGGCATATCGCGTTGCAAGTGCGTTCTTTATACAACAACCATCGTAATCTTTGCCCGTCCAAAGCTTACAATCCTTGCACCGAACGACTTCTACAACATCGGCTGCAGGCAATTTGCTTAATTGGTCGGCGGCTGCAAACAATCCGTTTGCAAATGATGCAGGATATTTTGCCAAACATTCAGTACGCAAAAAAATCTGTGCTTTTTCTTTATCAATATACCTTGTCATCACTTTTCCTCTTTCTGCGGTGTGCGTGTGTTCCACATAGCAACTGCCGTTTCTCTTACTGTAAATTTCTTTGACAACCTACCGCAACAAGACGGATTTTTACATCTCGGCGTATAGTCTATTCCTTTCGGGATATGTAATGTTTTATACAGCTCCGCTTTACCCCCACAAAACGGACACGGTTTTAATTCAGCCATCACTCCGCACCGCCTTTCATTTCCACTCTTTCATGGATTTCAGAATATCTTGGTAGTTAGCTCTCACTTCGCTTTGCGACATCTTTCGTACATCTTCGGAAGAAAAATATTTTTCTTTGGTAGGCGACGGCTCTTTCATCTTCGCTCCGCAGTTGGGGCAATATTGATTTGGGAACGACGTATCTTCATATACCTCTTCGTGGATAAAAGCATTGCAACAAGAACAACTATATCCGCTTATTGCTCCGTCATAAGATGATACACATTCGTGATATATCCACTCGCCCTCGCTCTGCTTGCGGTAGCCTGCGTTGTAAAGGTCTTTGCAATGCTCTATAATGGCACATAACGGCATACAACCGCATCCGCCACATTTTGTGCCATAATCACAGCACAATGTTTTTATCATTTCCTCAATCTGCTTTTCTTTGGTCATTGTCTGTTCTCCTGTTCCATGCTTCAATCGCTTTCTTTCGTGTAAAAAATATTGGTATTGTAGCCCCACAATTGGTGCACTGCGGTCTACGCTCGTTCTTTGTAGGTCTTCCCATGACACACCTCCGTTAGAACGGCAGATCGTCGTCACCCTCGAGCACTTCAAACTGAGGGACAGGGAAACTCATCTGCTCTGCAGCTTGTCCTGCAGGCTTTACAGCCGTCTGCGGTATGTAACCCGATGAACATGCAGGGGTCACACTCTGCGCGCTTCCTGCGGCGACTGAGGGCGCCGTACCGTCGCCCTTTGAATCGACGAAGTAAACCTCGTCCACAACAACCTCGGTCGCGTATCTCTTGCTTCCGTCCTGATCCGTCCATGAGCGCGTCTGGATCTGACCTACGATACAGATCGAGGAGCCCTTTCGGAAATACTTCGAGATATGCTCCGCACGTTCACGCCATGCAACGCAGCTGATAAAGTCCGCTTGCGGCTGAGAGCTTTGCGCGCCCTCAGCCTTTGCCACGAAGCGACGGCTGGCACCGATCGTGAAGCTCGTCACCATAACACCACTCTGTGTCTGCTTGAGCTCCGGATTCGCTGTAAGACGTCCTCCGAGGATTACCTTGTTCATGTTGAAATTTGCCACCTGATACCTCCAAGTTAGAAATTTAATAATACGAGAAAAATACCGATCACTATATTCGCAACGAATGCTAAACACTCTAACGTGTCAATAAGAGAGTCAAATTCATTTGTGTTGTCCTTCATGATTTTCTCCTTCCTCAGATAAGTACGTTCGCTCCGCTTTCCTCAGAGCAGCACTAAAAAATTCGTCCGTATCAAAATCTCCACAGCGAGAGCCTTGCGCTTTCGCCTTAGCTTCATCCTCTTTGGCCCAATCACAGATTACAGCGAAGTGATTCGCGTAATACTTCCCGGACTTCGTAAGATATGAGCTCAGCTGGTCGATCTTAGAGTGGTAATCAGCAGGGTATTTCTCCTTGAGCGCACGCAGCTGATCATCGGTCAGATAGACGTTGTTGTATGCGCCGTACCTGCGAAGCACCGGGAGAGAGTTTTTTACTAACTTACCCTCTATAGATTTTGTTTTATTTTTCTTTTCTTTTATTTGTTGCATTTCCGTTGCAATAATGGGGGTTTCCGTTGCAATAATGGGGGTTTCTGTTGCAGAAACTCTAAAAACGGGCGCACTTTCCAAAGCCCCTGCTCCTTGAATTTTTTTGAAATCGGAGTTTTCAACAGTTTCAACAGTTTCAACAACCGTATTCTCATCATCATCAAGCAGCCAAAAGCTGTCCTTTTTGAATTTATTTCGCACCATTGCGCTGGCGTAGCGACGCTGGATCCCAACACTTGTTATAACTTTCTGCCTCACGAGGGTCTCATCGAACAGACCGATCTCGGCGCAGGTAAGAATAATTCGTGAGATAAATTCTATGGAAGATCTGCCGTTTTTCCTACACCAGCGATCGCCGAGAGTGCGCACGACTTTAGCTGCAGCTTCCTCCGGCGAAAGGTTGATGTAGTAGCCTTCGCGGTAGATCATAGTAAGCAGAGCGACGTAGACCGAGAGACCGAGGGTGCCGTACTGATCGATCAGCTTGCACACCTTGATGTCGTCAAGAAGGTCAACGTCGAAAGGAAAATACGCGAGCCCCTTCTTGGGTGGTCTCGCCATAAATAATCACCGTGCTTTCGCAAAGCGAAAGCTTCCTTGTTGGATTTTGTGAGCGTTTTGCGAAGGGAATTTTGTACGGAGTACAAAAAACGCAAAACCTATTTTTGAAAGATTTGTCTTTCAAACGTTTAGACTTCTTTTATGCGAATCCCATGCACGTGAAGCATGAGCTTTCTTTTGATTGCGAATAGCGCGTAGCTCGCGGTCGACGGATCGCGGCATCCTTTTGTGTCCTCTACAACGACCTCGCCGCCCAACTTGTAGACAAAGTCAGCACGGTATGTACACGCCTGCTCGACGCAGACACGCTTCTGCTTCGGCTGACCTTTTTTCGCGCCGACCTTGTAGATTTCTCCGGTGTCAAGCATCTCGTAAACTGCCGGGATCAGCAGATATTCCTTCTGCAGCTCGAGTTCGGAGATCTTCCCGGCACGTTGCAGAAGCACGAGCTCGCCATATCGGCGAGCCTCGCGCTTTGAATCAAACTTGATCCCGTTGACCGTCACCTTTTCGTTACCGAGCTTTGGTCCTTTTTTGGGGAAAGCGTATCTGTGATTCATTCTGCACCGTTTTCAATGACCTCTCCGGTCTCTGTGTCGATCTCTGTCGCATCAGACTCAAAGACGTTATCGTTCTGTACCTCGTACATGTCAGAGGAGAGCGACGACTTGACCGACTCGTCCTGAACGACAGCCTTGATGAAATCAGACTTGAGCGGAGCATACTTGAGTACACGCTTGAGAACAGTCTTCTTTGCCATTTCCTCGAAATTGGTCTTCCAGGGCGAGAACGCGGAAGAATACGCCTTGCTGTACTTCGCAGCGTGAGCCTTGACGTCGTCCATGCTCATGATCTCGAAGCCGTAACCTCCCGATTTAGTCTTGAACAGCGCGTATACGTTCGTGGCTTCGCCGCGGTTATTCGCTGCAGGCTTGTGTGAGAGCTTTGCATTGATACCGTATTCGCATTCAAACTCGTCGTTTTCGTAAACAATGTGTGCCTGAATGAGCTCTACTTCGCCCGAACGGTACGCAAGATCGATAAGACCTTTGTAGCCGATCTGGAACTGTGCTTCAAGCGTGCCCTTGTTATGGTAAGGGATTATGTACGCCTGACCGAGGGGCGTGTTCGGCTCAAGGCCGAGCTGAGCTGCAGACATCATAGCAGCGAGGAAGGATTTCGGAGTGCAGGAGCCGAGCTGCGGTGTAACCGAGATCGCAGAGAGCATTATTCGAGTGAAGCGCTCCGGTGTCATTACCGAAGGGAGAGCCTTCTTGATCTCGCCTTCCATCGTCTTGATGTAGGCCTGCATGGTCTTCTTTTCGGGTACCTGGGCTGTGACCTGATTCTGAATAGTACCGTTTGTCATTTTTGTGATCTCCTTTATATTAACTTATTTTTGTTACTTTGAATGGACGTACTGCCAACTCTTTGTAGTAGCGCCCGAGATCGAGCCCGGGATTGTCAGCGGCAAAACGTTTTGCGTCGAACGTGCGGCGCGTAGAGCTCGACCAGGATACCTTGTAGCCGAGGCTTTCACCCTTGCCGGCGTCCGTCATAAAGCTCTTAATCTTGTTGGCTGCCTCGTCCTGTGTAGCTTCAAGTTCCTTGATCTTGTCGCCGATCGACATGTAGATCTCAAGTTCGCGCTCGAATGCGGACAGATCCGCTATACGGTCGTCAGACTCGGGATAAAGCAGCGTGAGAGCCTTTGAAGTTGATTCGGTACCGTCTGTAAGCGGCGGCTCTCCTGATTCAACGTGTTCCCAGAATTCGCGCTCTGCACTCATCAGAGCAGCGATCTCTGCCTCGTCACGCTCGATCACGAACCAGCGGAATTCGCGACATCCGATCAGCACAGCGAGATATGCGCGCTTCAGACCGGTCACGGCAAGGTAATGCACCATCTGGCAGTACCACTTTTCGGGGAACTCGCCGCCGGCAACACGCTTCATCACCGGCAGAGAATTTGAAGTCTTGATCTCGAGCAGTGCATCCTCGCCGACGATCAGCCGGTCAACGTTCGCACATGCGAACGGGTATTCATCATTAACCATCGTGAAGTTGCAGCGGCGAACCTTCTTGCCCGTCTCCTCAGCGAACATCTGGGCTACAAGCTCTTCAAGGTACGAGCCTACACGTGTGATCACGTTGCCATCGAACGGCGGTGTAAGCCCTCGCTTTTCGGCCCACAGCGCATACGGGCTCTTGTAGGTGTCGAAGCCGATCACCGCTCCGCTGTCGCTTCCGCCTATGTAGTTGTTTCGGATCTCAAGCCACTCGCTGTGATCCTTGTAGGGAATCTTTGTTATCATGATTAGTCCTCCTCCATATAGTTGGCTGAGCTTCTGAAGAACAGCTCTTTCGTGCACGCCATGCAGTAAAGATCGCCGTCAATGTCGAGTAGATGCTCGTCCTTGATAGGCTGTCCGCAGTTAGCGCATATCGGACAGCGTCTAAGATCAGCCGCAGCCGCATCCTCTCTCTCCGAATCGTATCGGAGAAAATCTCTTACAGGATCGTCAGAGAAAACCATCAACACACCTCCCAGAGATTTTTAAACATCCGCTTGAAATCATGCGGACGCATCGGAAGATCCGAAAACTCGTCCTCCTCAATACCGGCAAATACGATCGCACCCACAAAGTCTAAGCCAGCGACCGTACAGCATTGCGGCTTGCCCTTGATGCGACCTTCCTCGTCGCAGATCACAGCGAGATCGGACGCGAGTGTAACCACCTCGATGTAACCTCCGACAAGTCCCTGCAACGCTTCGAGCGTGTTCGGAACCTTCTTAAGTACGGGGAACTTCCCGGGCTCCTTGATAACAACTGAAATTTCACTCATTTTTATGACCTCCTAAAAATTATAGTTTTTCCATTAGATCTGCCACTACGAAATCGGGGGCTCGCCAGTCGATCACCGTCACCGTCTCGATATTCTCGTAGCATAAAGAATTTGCTCCAAGATCGTGAATCCCCATTCGCGAATATGCCGGCTCACCCTCCGGGTGTACCCACTCTAAGCTGTAAGCATAACCGCGAATACCAAACGAAGTTTCACAGATCGAATTGAGCCGCACCGCAGCTCGTGCTTCGGGCGTTGTCATATCAACCCCTACCTGTCGGATTGGCAGCATGGGCGATTACAAAGGCATTGCTTCGTCCATCGCAAAACTCCGCTTCGATGCGCCGTCCGTGATTCATACATGTATTAGCTACATTTACATTCATTCTTGACATTCTCCTCTTTTGATGTTATACTATTGGTGGTTTCACGGATTGCCCACGTTTGATGTTGCCGCATCTTCGTGGGCGTTTTTCTATTTTTCCGCATTGCTATTGATGTGCTCGCTCACATCAATATGCAGCTTCGGACGCGACGCAAGTTCGCGCATCATAGCCTCCGCCATCGGATCAAAGTCATCATCGTCTATGGAGCCGTGTCGCGCCTCTTTCGGAGTAAACGAGTCCTCGGCGTATGCTTTGAGAATATCTTCGATTCCTTGAATCACGAAGCTCAAACGCTTGTCCCCGAAGTGATACAAATCATTCAATGCAAGGCACATCGCAAGTAAATATCGGTTGCTTATCGTTTTCTGCTTTTGTTCCCACAAGCCCTCGACATAGATCATAGCGGCTGCTTTTTGAGCTTCGCTCAGAGATTCTTTTGCGGTTGTGGGTGAGAATCGTGCTTTCATGTTCGCGCCTCCCTGATCAGCGTGAATCGACCGCGCGAGATCTCGACATCGGCGGAATTGTCCTCGATCCGAGTACGAAGCCGCGCAATCTCGCGTTCGAGCTCACGGTTCTTCTTGAAATAACGCTTAGCAAGCTCCGACGCCGCAATCTCGTTCGCGGCATCGATCATTGTTGGATCCATCTCATTATCCCTCCAAATCAATAAGGAGTCTATTAATTCGTCACTCTCCTAAAACCTGTCCGAGTCAGCAACCGGCCTACGTTCAAGGAAGAGCGAACGCCACGGTGTATTGAGCGCATTTCCGATTAGCTGAATTTCGCGTACCGTAAAACGCCACGGATCATGGTTCAGTCTGCATGATAATGCACGAAGAGATAGCCCGATGCGATCTGCAAGTTCACTTTGGGTAAGCCCAGTTCGGAACAATTCATACTTGACATTAGCGGCAAATGTAAATGACTGTTTGTCAAGCTCTGTTTTTGCTATTCTTGGCATGGTTTATACCTCCTTAATGTATTGCGTTGTGATGTTAACCTCTACTCATAGAACTGCTGCCAGTCGAAACCGAGTGCAGCGGCTATTTTCTTTGCTGTTGTAACCGGGAGCTTCGCACCTCTCTCGCCCGATTCGATGTAATAATACATTGTTCTTGAAATACCGGCTTTCTCCGCTGCGTCTTCAATACGCAGACCCAACTGCTCGCGTATTTCTTTGAGCCATGTTCTCAATTTGTCACCTCCGCATTCTCAAATTGTGAACTCATTATACATCACAATTTGAGAATTGTCAAGGGGTTTTATAAATATTTTTCAAAATTATTCACCATTTGAGAATTTTATTGACATTTCACGCTTTGTGAATTATAATGTATTTAGGAGTGTGATTATCATGATAAAAATTCGTGAATTGAGAATCCAGCAGAACATTCAACAAAAAGATATGGCTTCAATCCTCGGTATTCCTGCTAATACCTATAATCAATGGGAAAACGGGAAACGACAGCCTGACTATCAAACATTAGTAAAAATTGCCGAGTATTTTAATGTAAGTGTTGATTACCTCCTCGGCCGTGAAGAAACAAAAACAGCCCCCGAACCGACCGATGAAGAAAAACTCAAGGTTGCACTGTTCGGAGGCGATGATGAAGTAACAGACGATATGTGGGATGAAGTGAAAAACTTTGTAGAATTTGTAAAACAAAAGAAGAAAGGCGGCAAATGATCTCTGACAATCTCTATTTTGAAGCAGAACGCGCAGGCATAACCGTTATCTGTGGCGCTAGGCTTCCGAAAACCAAATCTGTATCGGTACAGACAGATGGCAATGAAATGTTCATCGGAATTGACGACAGCGTGATGCAAACTCGATCAGAAGAACGTGTCCATCTCGCGCATGAGCTTGGGCATTGCATGACAGGGGCTTTCTACTCGATGTATTCTCCCATTGATAACAGATCTAAATTCGAGCGTATAGCGAATAACTACGCAATAAAAAAGCTCGTCGACGAAGACGAGTTAAGAGGAATCATCGCCGAGCGAGACGGTGATATAAGCGTGTGGGAGCTTGCCGATCACTTCGACGTGACCGAAGATTTCATGCGTAAGGCTATAGAATATTATTTAGAATAATAAGTGAAAAGGGTGAGAGAGTCATGAAAAGATTTTTGTCATGGATCGTGATGTATATTGTTTGGATGTTTGCAACGCTTGTCCCCAATATGCTAACTGTAGTTGCAGCTGTTCAATTCGATCTTCTTGACGGGCTAAGTATATTCGCAAAAGCAGCAATCTGTATTCTTGGTGGTGCAATCATGCTCGCTTTGATTTGCTCCGCAACTTATTTCGGAGTTATTTGCACGATGGCAGCAAGCGAAGCAGTGAAGCCTTCAAGAAAAGGCACCCGATACAGAGTATTTGCTATATTTATGCTTGTTGGATCCGTTTTAAATATAGTGGCTTCTATTCTCTCGCGGTCTTTTGCATTATATCTCCTCCCGTTAGCCCTCTTTTACATAATGTTGCTTATTAAAAGCAAGGATTCTTTTTATGCAATAGGCGATATAGTTATTAGCTTAGGCACTATAAGCACGATTCTCTCGATAGCCGGAATCATCGGATATTTTTTCGGTGCTCCATTGTTGGTTATTATCGCAGCTGTATACGATATCGCTTTGGCAATTTATCAGATCCGCAAGGGAGAATTACGCAACATAAGCACCTATGTTATAGCCATAGTAATCGGTATCATTGTTGCCTTGTGGGCAGATTTGAATCTGTGGCTTACGATCGCGGTCGCCCTATGTATCGAGGAATGCTTTACAATGCTTATTGCCTTTGTCGGGTTCCTGCATTCTTTATTTCCATATCGAAAAAAATAGTCTACATACTTTCTCGCCATAGAACGGAGGTGACATCATGGCATCAATAGACAAGCTACCATCCGGAAAATGGAGATCGCGCATCTACATCGGTAATGGCAAGTGCAAGACCATCACCGGCAAGAGCGAACGTGAAGTCAAGCAAAAGGCAAAGCAATTCGAAGCAGAGAAGACGTTAGGTTTAGCCGATGAGCCGACCGAAGTCGATAGAATAACAGTCGCCGAAGCTATTGATCGTTACATTTCAACCAAAACTAACATTCTCTCCCCGGCTACTATTCGTGGATATCGTGTTGTTCAGAGGAATTGCCTAAAATCGCTTGATAAAATATGCCTCTATGAACTGACACAAGAGCTTGTGCAGACAGCTGTGAACAAAGATGCGGAAACAATGTCACCAAAATACCTACGAAACGCTCACGGATTGTTGTCTGCAGCGTTAAGATTGTATAAGCCTGAGTTGACACTTCATACAACATTGCCACAGAAAGAGAAGCATGAGATCGCAGTGCCGACAGAAGAGGAGATGGCTAAGCTATTCGAAGCAGTGAAGGGAACAGAGATAGAGCTACCAATATATCTTGCTGCTTGTTGTGGATTGCGTCAAAGTGAAGTGTGCGGATTAAAGTGGAGTGATATTGACTTCGAGCATGATACTATAAGCATAAACGAAGCGAGAGTTCTCAATGAAAAAAATGAGTTTGTATCTAAGGGAACAAAGACGATTGCAGGCACAAGAACATTGAAGCTCTACCCGTTTGTCAGAGGGAAACTCGCCGAATATGAGAAAGTCGCAAAAGCCGATGCGCGTTATGTCGTCTCAATGAAATCCATACAGATTTATCATGCGTTTGAGCGTGCATTGGAGATCGCAGGATTAAAGCACTACAGATTTCATGATTTACGACATTATACAGTATCGGTAATGCTCGCTTTGAATGTTCCAAAAAAGTACATTGCCGACTATATGGGACATGAAACCGAGAATATGATTGACCGCGTTTACGGTCATATAATGGCATCAAAAAAGACAGAAGTACAGGACATGATGCAAGACTATTTCGAAAGACTTGTCACAAAACTTGTCACAAAATAAATAAACCGCGATAATTACTGAGTTATTTTGACTCTTCAAAAGGGTTCGACTCCCTTTACCCGCTCCAGTGCTGAACACCAATTTTGATACATCAGTTATCAGGATTGGTGTCCTGTTTTAATTGTTTTGTTTGCAGGAGGTATCGCATGCAGAGGCGAAAGTATTATGACGCATATGATGACCGTTATCGGCAAGTACATGAACAGAAACTGAAGTGGTTTAGTGAAAATCCTTCTCCTATTACAGCTGAAACTATCCGTGAATTTTCTCTTTCACATCAACACAAGCTGCTGGAGATTGGATGTGGTGAAGGTCGGGATGCATACGCACTACTCAAGCAGGGCTTTGACCTATTAGCAACCGATGTATCTCCGGAGGCAATCGCCTTTTGCCAAAGGAGTATGCCTTCTTACAAAGATCATTTTAAAATTCTTGACTGCGTTACTGAGAGGCTTGGCAACACATTTGATTTCATCTATTCCATCGCTGTTGTACATATGCTTGTTCCTGATACAGACAGAAATGCCTTCTACAACTTTATTCGGGAACATTTGAAGCCCACCGGAATTGCGCTTATAGGCACTATGGGTGACGGCACTATTGAACGTCAGACTGATATCCGCATTGCTTTTGACGTTCAAAACCGCATTCATGAACAGTCGGGGAAAGTGGTCCAAATCGCGAGTACTTCTTGCCGGATGGTCAATTTTCAGACCTTTGAAAATGAGTTGAAGCGAAACGGACTGGTTGTAATTAAGCAAGGCATTACCGCGATTGAACCGGACTTTCCACAAATGATGTTCGCTGTGGTACGGGCGGGCTAAAATGCGCTGTGTACCTTTTACTTATTCGCCACACTTTTTAACAAAAATTCAATGTGGTGCGCATTTCGCATCAAAATATGTGACTGCTTTCCAAAAAGATAACCCGCTTTTCATCTTGAAAAGCGGGTTTTTGTTGCATTTATAACACCCTTTTGCATGCTGCGCACATATCAAATGTGCACATATCAGCGCATAAACCTTATTACGATACGGTATTAACGGGTGTGCCCTTCAAGAACTCTGCGAGGTTGTTGACTGCAATATCCATCAGGCGTGCACGGCTTTCCTTGGGAGCCCATGCGATGTGAGGCGTGATTATGCAGTTCTTCGCGCCAAGAAGGGGATTGTCGCCCTTAATCGGCTCGGTTGATACAACGTCAACAGCCGCTCCTGCAACCTTGCCGCTGTTAAGAGCTTCTGCAAGGTCGATCTCATTAATAAGTCCGCCGCGGGAATCGTTGACGATCATTACGCCGTCCTTCATCTTTGCGATGTTATTCTTGTTGATGATCTCCTTCGTTTCTTCAAAGAGAGGGCAATGGAGAACAACTACATCCGAGCTTGAAAGGAGTGTGTCAAGATCAACATACTCTGCAAGATCGGTTTCCTTCTTGTATGTGTCGTAGGCTAAAACCTTCATGTCAAGAGCCTTCGCGATTTTTGCGGTAACAGCGCCGATGCGACCGAAGCCGATGATACCCATAGTCTTGCCTGCAAGCTCAACGAGCGGATAATCCCAGAAGCAGAAGTCAACACACTTTTCCCAACGACCTGCAAAAACCTCGTTGCTGTGATGACCGATGTGGTGGCAAAGCTCGAGAAGAAGCGCGATTGTGTACTGACCAACCGCCGCAGTACCGTAGGTCGGAATGTTTGTGACAACGATATTTCGTGCTTTAGCCGCAGCAACATCGACTACATTGTAGCCGGTAGCAAGCACGCCGATGTACTTTATATTCTTGCAAGCGTCCATTGTGTCGCCCGTAAGCGGAGTTTTGTTTGTGATAACGATTTCAGCATCGCCGATGCGCTCGAGAATCTTATCAGCAGGTGTGCGGTCGTAGATGGTGAGCTCACCGAGAGCCTCAAAGCCCTCCCAAGAGAGGTCGCCCGGATTCTCGCAGTATCCGTCCAAAATTACAATTTTCATTTATCTTTCTCCTTGTGTATAATATTTAGCTATTATAAAAAAGCTTGTCAGTCCTCTAAAAGTGCCCAAGCGCGGTTTACAACGCGTTTGGTAGCCGCTAAAATTATCTCGGGATCCTCGTCGCCCCAAGGCTTTACCTCGAATGAGAGCACATACGGAGCCTCTGCACAGAAGAAGCCCTCCTCCTTGAGTACTCGGAAGAAATCGAGCAGCTCTGCGGTATCGTTTGCGCTGTTCGGGAAGCCGAAGCGCGGATGCTGGTCGCCGTAAGCCTCACAGCCCTGCTTAACGACAGCGTTTCCGATGTGGAAATGTGTGATATATGGGCGGAGAGTTCTGATTACAAATTGGCTCGTTTCATAGGTCGTGGGGAAGTGGCTGAGGTCGACCATAAGACCGAAGTTGTTGTGCTTCATTCTCATCTTTGCGGCAAATTCAGCTGCAAGGGGTGCGGGGCCGATAAGAGCCGCCTTGTCCATATCGTAGTCGAACACTTCAAGCTCAACGATCATGCCTTTCTTTGCGGCATATTCGCAAACTGCGCTTGTTGTCTTGATAAGCTGACCAAATGCCTGCTCACGTGTTGCCTCCTCCCATTTTCCTGCGAGGAATGCGATTCCCTTTGAGCCGAGAGCATATGCCTCGTCAACAGCCTCGATAAGCGTAGCCTCAGCCTTTTTTCTGCCCTCCTCGTCAATATCGTTTGGGTTGAGCTTCGGTCCGAGAAGCCTCGGCTGTGCGCCGTAGCAAACGCGAAGATGCGACTGCTCGAGAAGCTTGATTGCCGAATTTCTTGTTTCGTCATCGGCGAATTTTGTGATCTCGATAGCGTCGAAGAAGTCGTCGCATGCTATTTTGCGGATGGAATCGAGCACATTGTAGGTCGGGTGGCTCATCCATTGAATCGTGCCGACTTGAAAATACTTGTGGATAGAATCTCTCATTGCTTTACCATTGCTTTTAATCTAAAAGCTGCCTTTCCGCCTGAAATTGTGCATTCAGGCTTTTATTTTCTTTTTATTTGCTCAATCGCCTTTTTGACGATCGCATTTGCGTCAAGTGAATATTTTGCGAGAAGCTCGTCGTAGTCGCCCGATTCGGCAAATTCGGTCAGTCCGATCATGCCCATCGGTGTGGGAACGCTCTTTGCAAGCACCTCACTGACCGCGCTTCCAAGACCGCCATAGATGCTGTGTTCCTCGACTGTGACGATCGCGCCCGTTTTTGCGGCAGAGTCGCATATTATCTCCTCGTCAATAGGCTTGATCGTGTGAATGTCAACAACTCTCACGCTGTAGCCCATAGCTTCAAGAAGTCCTGCGGCTTCAAGGCATTTTTGTACCATACAGCCCGTTCCGATGAGGGTTGCGTCCTTGCCCTCGCGAAGAATTACGCCCTTGCCGATTCTGAAATCGTATGTATCATCGAAAATTACCTCTGCGGGAGCCCGACTCAGTCTTAAATAAACGGGGCCGTTTACAGCCGCGGCAGCTTCAACCGCCTTTTTTGTTTCGATCTCGTCGCAAACAGAAATTACGGTCATATTCGGAAGCGAGCGGAAATATGCGATATCCGAGGCAGAATGATGGCTCGCGCCGTCATAGCTGTCGGAGAGTCCGCAGTATGTTCCGCAGAGCTTGACGTTCAGATTATCGTATGCGATCAGGCTATTGATCGGGTCAGCGGCGCGTCCGACCATAAAGGTCGCGAAGGTGTTGATAAACGGGATCTTGCCCTCATACGCAAAGCCTGCCGCCATGCCTGCCATATTAAGCTCAGCGATTCCGACATTGTAATATCTTTCGGGGAATTCCTTTCCGAAGAGGATGCTCTTGCTCGAGCTTCCGACATCAGCTTCGAGAACGACAACTCTGTCATTTTTTGCACCGAGCGATTTTAAAGCCTCGCCGTAAGCATCGCGAATTGCTATCATTTTGCTCATTTCGATACCTCCATAAGCTCACTCATTGCAATCTCATAAAGCTTGTCGCTAATCGGACTGCCGTGCCAGACATTCTTGCCCTCCATGTAGGAAACGCCCTTTCCCTTAACAGTTTCGGCAATGATGATCGTCGGAGCTCCACTGCCTCTTCCTGCCTTAGCAAGGTCGATCGCATCGGAAAACTCAGCGATGTTATGGCCGTCGCAGCGAATTACTCTGAAGCCGAACGCTTCGAATTTCTTTGCGATATCGCCGAGTGGCATGATCTCCTCGTTTGTTCCGTCGAGCTGAACATGGTTGTTGTCAAGAATTGCGATCATATTGTCAAGCTTGAACTTCGAGGCGGTCATAGCCGCTTCCCAGATCGAGCCCTCCTGAATTTCGCCGTCACCGAGCAGCACATAGATAAAATGCTCCTCATTATTCATCTTCGCGGCAGCCGCCATACCGCTTCCGACTGATAGTCCGAGTCCGAGCGGACCGGTTGAAACGTCGATGCCGGGCGTTTTATGATGGCAGGGGTGACCTTGAAGGATGCTGTTTATCTGTCTGAAGCCGGATAGATCTGCCTCTTTGAGAATACCGCGTTTTACAAGATTCAAATAAAGCATCGGAGCCGCATGTCCCTTTGAGAGAATAAAGCGGTCGCGCTCCTTCGCATTTGGATTTTCGGGGTCGAGTGTCATTTTGTTCTGATAGAGAAGCGTGATGATCTCACAGCTTGAAAGCGAACCGCCCGGATGACCGGTCTGAGCTTTGTGAAGCAGCTTTATCAGCTCTATGCGAAGCTCCTTACAGAGTGCTTCGAGCCGTATGGCTTCGTTTTGCGAAATACTCATAGTTATGTCCATTGCTTCCACCGCGGCGGAAGCTTCCTTTCTGCCCCTCAATGGGCGCACTTTGCGTCTGACGACACAAAGGATTTCGTCCTGCTTAAATGCGCTGAAATGCGGCTTCTATTTTATCGCTCTGCCGTAATATTTTTCGAACAGCGGAGCGAGAAATTCAATGGATTTTTGCGCCGATACAGTCTGGTCGGGCATCTGCATGATCTCGGTGCAGAATGTTCCGTCATAGCCGACATCGCGGAACGCCTTTATGTATTTTTCGATATCCATTCCGCAGTTGCCTGGATATTTTCTGTTGTTGTCGGCAAGATGAACGTGGATATTGAGGCTGCTGTACTTCTTAATACATTCGCAGATATCCTTTTCCTCGATATTCAGGTGGAAAAGGTCCATCATCATTTGAAAATTCGAACGGTCGACACGTCTTATCATATCAGCCGATTCCTCGAGCGTGTTGATAAAATTCGTCTGCAGGTGGGTCACCGATTCAAGCGCGATCTGAACGTTCTTCGGCGCGGCGTAATCGCTTATACGCCTGAAGCTCTCAATAGCCCATTCCTCGGTCTGCTCGGGGGCAACATCATCGCGATAGCTGCCGCGCACGCGTCCGATATTGCTCTTTGCACCGAGAAATTCTGCGAAATCGATCATCTCGAAAACCTTTTCAACAGCCGCGTCGCGGATATGCTTGTCGGGGTCGGTGAAGGAATAGCGAAGCTGACCGAAAATCTCACCCGTGCAAACGAGAATCGGAGTGAGTTCGGTTTGCTCAAGCAGAGCTTTGACCTCGTGCCAATTAAGCTTACTTGGGTTGATCGTCATAAATTCTACGCCGTCGTAGCCCATTTTTGAAAGGTCAGAAAGGCTTTTTTCAAGCGGACCTTGATATGCGGTGACGGACGGTGCGATAGCGACGTCAGGTGTCGCAACCTGATAACACAGTTTCATATCAATTCTCCAATCTTAATGATAGTTACTGCTTCGATAAATAATTACCATAATTATATCATGTTTTTTGGAAAATGTAAATGCTTATTTTAAGATGTAAATCGTTTTTCTTTCATTGTTTTTGAAAACAGAGCGGATGGCTTTTAGTGATAACCAAAGCACAAATTTTACTGCGCAAACATCGGAGTTGAAAGATAGCGATCGCCCGTATCGGGGAGCAGAACTACGATAGTTTTTCCCTCATTTTCGGGACGCTTTGCAAGCTCGATCGCCGCCCAAGCCGCAGCACCCGAGGAAATGCCGACCAATACGCCCTCTCTTTTACCGATAAGCCTGCTGATCTCAAAGGCGTCATTGTCTGCGACGGGAATGATCTCGTCATAGATCTGAGTATTCAGAACCTTTGGAATAAACCCTGCGCCAATGCCCTGAAGCTGATGCGCTCCTGCCTTACCCGTTGATAAAAATGCGGAGGATTCCGGCTCAATAGCAACAACCTTTACATCCGGCTTTTGCGATTTCAGATATTCGCCAATACCGGTGATCGTTCCGCCCGTTCCGACTCCCGCTACAAAGATATCGACCTCGCCGTCCGTGTCCTCAAAAATCTCAGGGCCGGTCGTCAAGCGATGAATTTCGGCGTTTGCAGGGTTTTCAAACTGCCCCGGAATGAAGCTGTTCGGGATCTCGTTTGCAAGCTCGTTTGCTTTTTCAATTGCGCCTGACATGCCCTTTTCGCCGTCGCTCAGCACAAGCTCCGCGCCGTATGCTTTCATTATAATACGGCGTTCAACCGACATCGTATCGGGCATTACGATTATTACGCGATATCCGCGCGCCGCCGCAACAGATGCAAGTCCGATACCCGTGTTTCCGCTCGTCGGCTCAATGATCACCGAGCCGCGCTTTAATAATCCCTTTGCCTCTGCGTCGTCTATCATCGCCTTTGCAGCTCTGTCCTTAACAGAGCCTGCGGGATTAAGATATTCGAGCTTTGCAAGAAGCCTTGCTTTAAGCCCAAGCTCCTTTTCGATGTTTGTCAGCTCAAGAAGCGGAGTTTTGCCGATGAGCTGTTCTGCCGATGTATAAATTTTAGCCATGTTCTTCTCCTTATAGCTCTAATGCGATTTGTTTAATGAAAGTATACCACAGTTTGGGGCTGAATGTCAAGAAAAAGCGCCGCACTATTATATGCGGCGCTGATGTTATAAATTATGTAAAATGATGCACAACTTATGTCAGATGGTGCTCGACCATTCGTCTGACATCACCGAGGACCCGCTTTGTTTCGATTGGGTCATCAAGCTCCTTGGCGTATTTCATTCGCTCAATAAGGTCGGTTATTCCGTCAATTTCGGGGAAATTCATCGTTGCGCCGATCTTTTCCGAAAGCTCGCGGGGTGTGTCAGAGGCTCGCAGAGAGGGATTCAGCGTATTAAGCAGGCGAATCATCACGATATATGAGTATGAAAGCCGTTCGCTGTCTGTTTTGAGCGCGGACATCTCGCTGTTGAATTCGCGTAGCGTCAGCGAGCCCGAACGGGCAAGCGCGGTCTGCATACGGCTCGCTTTTACCTTGTTGAGCGTTTCGACCTCGTCCTTGAAATTCAGCTCGGGCTCTCTTACATGCTCACGCGAGCCCATGAACAGCGCGACAAATTCCTCGAACCATCGAACGATCGTGTCGATTATTCCTTTAAACGACGCATTCTTTCCGAATATGAAGAACAATATTGCGAAAACTGCCATCAAAATGAAGCCGACAAGGCTCATTTTGTTTGTGAGCTCACCGATCTTATCACCCTCAAACACGATATCGTTTACGGCTTGAGATGTGGTCTGCTGTGTCTGAGAGCTGTCCTTTACGATCGTGAAAACAGTCAGATACAAAAGAAACAGCAAAACACGATAAAGCCCGTTAAGCGCGATAAACACGATTATACCGCCAAGGATGCTCAGAACGATGCAAAGCAGCATAATGCGAAGGCTGTACATTCGAGCACTCGTTGAAATTTTTGTAACGACGAGAGATTTATACGAGCGCATTATGTAGCTTTGATTCATTAAAATGACCGTGCACGCAGCGTAAACTGCGAACAGGATTCCGACGATCGGCGAGCCGCTTGTGAAAAATGTACCTAAAATTCCAATACCGATGCAGGTCACCATGACGCGCATTGACATTAATCTGCCGTATGGGAAAAACTGCACGACGATACCTGCGGCAGAGCAGAGAAATGTCGCTACAGCGCATGCATAGGGCTGCAGGGAATAGCTGTCGAACTGTGCGAGCAGCCCCTTGTGCATCAAAACTAAAAAGTATTCATAATACACGTTCTGCATTAAAGCCGCGAAGATGAGCGATACAAAAAGCGGAATGATCGCATATCCGCGAATGAAGAATTTTTGCGTGCCCTCGTATGAGTAATCCGACGGAGGCTTATGGTGAGCCAAAAGCAGGACGATCCCCTGCATGACATAGCCGAGCGTATATGCGCCAATCGGGATAATGATTGCAAGCGCACCCACCTGGAGCGGACTCAGTAGGGTGTATGAAGCAATAAGCACCATAGCGAGGATTCCGACTGAGGCAATAAGCTTGCAGATTGGGTCAATTGCCGCGGTGCCGACGCGCTTGAAGCCGCTTTTGATCGATGCGAAATCAGCCAAGCATTCCACCTCCCTTGTAGGAATCGAAATAGGTGCGATAGAAGACCTTGACATTTTCGGGGATAACGTTGATTCCTCGGTTTGAGGTCGTGACGTAGAATATAACCTCAATGCCGAGCTTTGCCATCTGCTCGTGGAAGACTATCATGCGCGAATCGAGCACGGACGTGACAAATACGATGTTGCCATTTTCGGCGAAAAGACGCGGATTTGCAAGCATATAATCGAGCAGCTTTTCAGATGGCATGGAAATCTTCATTTGAAGCATTGCGAGGATGCGCATTGCTTCAAGAAGCCCGTTCTTGCCGACAAAGGACGGCGAGGAGAGTATCTTTTTTCCGTCCTCATCATCGCATGCGATAAAATCGGGATGAATGGTTTCGGGCGGAGTGTTCGCGATGAGGCGAACGGGAATATTATTCGTTATGAATCGCTCCAAAAGCGAGGTAGCAACGGTGATGTTGTATTCGATAAATTCAGGATTCGAGGGCGTTTCGGGGTCGTGCTCGATTATCTGAGAGCACATGTTAAGAACGACATTCGACTGCACCTTTTGAATGTATTCCTCGATATTAACCATCAAATGCCCGTGTGAGGCGGAGAGCTTCCAGTTGATTTTATTCATCGGGTCGAGCGGAGTATAATCGCGCGCGCCCGCCCTCAGCATCGGGTCGGTAAGCAGGCTTTGATTTGTTATAATATCGCCCGAAAAGAATCTTGTTGACGTGAAATCACGCTCGAGGTCGACCGAGCTCGGAAGCACCGTAACAGACGTAGATTTGCTAGTCGGCATGGCAAGTCCTACTGAGTGCGGATTGTAGCCGACGAGGTCGTTTGCGACGATGAGCACATCGCCGAGCGTGTAAACACCGCGCTTTCGGCATGCGACGCGCCATCTTCTGCGGATGCGCTGTCTGCCCTTCATGACGAACATGCTCTCGACCGTCGGTGCATACATCTCGCGGCGCTTGCCTTTCTCCTCAACCGAGAGCCTGAACGACAGTCCCTCGGGAAGCCGTGAGCATACCTTGATATACGGCAGAGGGAGCACCTTTTCATTGGTCAGCTCTTCAAAAAGGTAGATATCGTCGCCTACGGTCACCTCGCTCGAATCGAGCGATGCCTTGTAGGAAAGACGCTCAAAGGTGCGCTTCTTGTATAATCTCATCTGCACGAAATATGCAATGATTATCATCAGCGCGACTGCGATAAATAGCATAGTGAGGCCTCGTTTATTCTATCGGAGCGGGGATCGTGTCGAGTATGTATTCGATAATATTTACCGATGCGTCGGTAACGCGTGCGGTGGACTGTGAACGGGAGATTATTCTGTGTGCGAGGACTGCGCATGCAACCGCCTTTACATCGTCGGGAAGCACGAAGCTGCGTCCTTCGATCGCCGCATAAGCCTGAGCTGCATGGAGCAGGGCAAGCGTTCCGCGCGGAGATACACCGAGTCTGATTCGGTCGCTCTCTCTGGTTGCGGTCGCTATGCGAACGATATAATCTGCGATTCGCTCGCTGACATAAACTGCTCTGACCGCCGCTTGTGCCGCGACAATATCCGAAAGTGCGCAGATCGGGGAAAGCTCATTAAGCGGGCTTGCCTTGACGTGACCGCTGAGAATCTCCTTTTCGGCTTCGAAATTCGGATATCCGAGCGAGAGCTTCATTAAGAATCGGTCAATCTGCGCCTCGGGAAGTGGGAAAGTGCCCTGCGATTCGATAGGGTTTTGCGTTGCAACGACGAAAAACGGCTCGTCAAGCTTTCGCGTTACTCCGTCGATTGAAACCTGACGCTCCTCCATTGCCTCAAGAAGCGCGGACTGCGTTCTCGGCGTGGTGCGGTTTATTTCATCGGCGATAACGATATTTGAGAATATCGGGCCTTGGCGGAATATAAATTCAGCGGTTTTCTGATCGAAAAAGTTGATGCCCGTAATATCGCTCGGAAGCAGGTCGGGCGTGAATTGGATTCGGCGAGCCTCACCGTTTATGGAACGCGCGAGAGCCTTTGCAAGGCTTGTTTTGCCCGTTCCGGGAATATCGTCGAGCAGCACGTGACCGCCTGCAAGCAATGCGGTGAGCACGAGCTTTATTTCCGCCTCTTTGCCGTAAATTACCTTGCCTATATTCGATATAATGCCGCTTGCGAGAGCTTTGCAGTCCATAATGATTCCCCCAGATTTTAAATAATTTCACCTACAGTATATCATGCGTTCGCGTGATTGTCAAGTATAATCGCGAGAAACTTAAAAAATTTAACGCGTTAATAAATTATATATTGAAAACGAAAAAAAAGTGTGGTATAATAAAAGCTATAAATGCCTCCGCCTTGCTTCGGCGAGAACAAGGAAGCTTTTATTTGATCATAAATTTTCGGCATTTCAAAGGTTCAAGGAAAATTTATGATATAATGTACCCATATTATTTTTATCAGGGAGAAAACAAATGAAGATCAATTCAAATTACACAAAACTCAAGGAAAGCTATCTCTTTTCCGATATAGCTAAGAAAACCGCCGCATATAAAGCTGAAAATCCTGACGCTGACATCATTCGCCTCGGAATAGGCGATGTTACGCTTCCGCTTTGCTCTGCGGTTGTTAAGGCGTTCCACGCAGCTACCGACGAGATGGGCTGCAAGGAAAGCTTCAAGGGCTACGGTCCCGAGCAGGGCTACGGCTTTTTAAAGGACGCAATCAAGGCTTACTATAAGGAAGAGGACGGAGTTGAGCTCGATGCTGATGAAATTTTCATCTCCGACGGCGCAAAGAGCGACCTTGGCAACATTCTCGACATTTTCGCAAAGGATAATGTAGTTCTCGTTCCCGACCCCGTTTACCCCGTTTATGTTGACACAAACACCATGGACGGACGCGAGATCGTTTACATGAGAGGCACCGTGGAAAACAACTTCCTCCCAATGCCCGACGATTCTTTGAATGCGGATATCGTTTATCTCTGCTCGCCGAACAATCCTACCGGCGCGGCTTACGATCACGCTCAGCTGAAGACTTGGGTGGACTGGGCTAACAAGAAGGGAGCTGTGATCCTCTTTGACGCGGCGTATGAGTCGTTTGTCTGCTCAAAGGAGCTCGTTCGCTCGATTTATGAGATCGAGGGCGCAAGAACCTGTGCTATTGAATTCTGCTCGTTCTCCAAGACAGCAGGCTTTACCGGCACGAGATGCGGCTGGACTGTCGTTCCTATGGAGCTTGAGGCTGACGGCCTGAAGCTCAACAAGCTCTGGCTCCGCCGTCAGACAACAAAGTTCAACGGCGTTTCCTATCCCGTTCAGGCGGCTGCTGCGGCAGTATTCACCGATGAGGGCAGAGCTCAGATCGCCGAGAATCTTTCCTACTACAAGGAAAATGCGAAAATCATCACCGACGCTCTCGATGAGCTTGGCATTTGGTATACCGGCGGCGTAAACTCCCCGTACATTTGGCTCAAATGCCCGAACGATATGAACTCATGGGATTTCTTCGACCTGCTTCTTACAAAGGCTAACGTTGTCGGAACTCCGGGTGCGGGCTTCGGTCAGATGGGCGAGGGCTTCTTCAGACTTACCGCGTTCGGCGACCGCGAGCGCACTAAGGAAGCTGCCGAGCGAATCAAGCTGCTGTTTAAGTAATACATAATAATCTGCAAAAGTTACATATGTAAAAGCTTTCGATTGCGAGGCTTCACATAAGAATATTTGCAAATCAATGTTGTAGGGACAGGCGTCCTCGACTGTCCACGACAAACAAATTTCGGCAGAGATTTTATTTTCTCTGCCGATTTTATTTTATGATAAAAGCAGAAAATCCCTCCGCCTTGCGAGGCTTATCATAAGGATATTTGCAAACCAATGTTGTAGGGACAGGCGTCCTCGACTGTCCACGACAAACAAATTTCGGCAGAGGGAGTGTTTTCTCTGCCGATTTGTGTTATAATGATTTGGGGAATGAAAATGGATAGAGAAAAAGGATTACCGAAAAGAAAGCCTACAAGGTTAAGGAAATTTGATTACAACACAACAGGTGCATATTTTATAACGATCTGCACAGACAAAAGGCGTAAGATTTTATCTCGTATTGTAGGGGTCGACGTCCCCGGCGATCCGAAAAACATAGAATTGTTGCTATACGGAATGGTTGCGGATAAATATATGAAGCAAATAAATGAATTTTATGAAAATTTAACCGTAGGTCAATACGTTATTATGCCGAACCATATTCATCTCATATTATTCGTTCACAAGGACGGGTCGCCGAGGACGTCGACCCCTACGAAACAAACTTCATCGGTATCACATTTTGTATCGACGTTCAAAAGATTTTGCAACAAGGAATACGGCGTGAACATATAGCAACGAGGATTTCACGATCACGTTATCCGTGGTCGAGAGATTATGAGGCAATTGTGAATTACATTTACGAAAACCCTATCCGCTGGCATTACGACGAATTATACACTGAAGAATAGGGGTATGAGTTTTGCCCCCGACAGAGCGTCAAAATCTGTCGGGGGTACTTTTTGTAAACAGCGGTGCAATTTCCGCATATCAGTTGGGGCGTTCTTTGAACGGCCGCTGGCGAACACAGTTCGCCCCTACCGTTCATTCGGTGAAACTTCCTTATGAGAACCTGCCCTTTCGGGAGCTTTTTTATTCATAAAAGTCGTGGCATCCGACGCTCATTATGTATTTTCTGTTGTTTGGCACCCAAAAGTTTGTAGAAAGTCTTGGATTCAGAAAATACATCGCCTCGCTTGAAATAAAATAGGAATCAAGACACAGCTTCGCTGCGATTATGCTATCCTTGGAGGGGGTGTTGTAAATTGTTCCGTTGGCAACGGGCGTGAACTGCACGCCGTAGTTTCTATCGAAGATAACCGAGTAGATATCGTTTGGAAATTCACCGCTTTTTACTCGGTTGAGCACGACGTTTCCGACGAGAATCTTTCCCCTCATCGGCTCGGCGCCTGCTTCTGCTTCGATAATTCGCGACAGCCAATAAAGCTCGTTTTTGTCGTAATAAGCCTCACCCGACTCTATTGCCTGCTTTCCGTTTGATTCCAAATCAACCGAACGGGTTTCGCCTCTCCAGATAACCTCGGCACCGTATGCTTTTGCGAGTGGGCGGATAGGCACATAAAGTCTGCCGTCAACCTTTATTGCTTCGCCGCCGAGATAACGCCCCGAAGCGTTTATATAGACATTCCCGAGTGCGGCGCTTACGCTGAGCGCCTCACATTCTGCAAGCATGCTGCTATCCGTTCCCGAAACACGGGCTTTCCCAAATGATAAAAGCCTGCTTGCCTCATCAAACGGAACGTATGTAGTTGCATTGATAAGCTTTGCTCCTATATCGGCTGTTTCGCCGTTAAGACGGATTCCCACCGAATTAGTTGCGGCGGTGCCGGTCATAAGCAAACAAGAGCAGAGAACTGTCGAAACGATCTGTTTAAGCTTCCTTTTCATATATACCTCCTGAAAATAAAATACGCATACGGAATGCTTTCCCGTATGCGTATAGTATATCACAAAAAAGTCAGAATTTCAACAAACAATATATGGTATGGAAGCCGTGGAAAAATATGGATTAATATGCTTTGCCCCAATAAACGAGCTGAGTTGCAGGCTTGCCGCAGCAGACGCACTTGTCGCCGATAGCATTCTGCTCAAGCGGAATACATCTTGAGCCGACGCCGGTAAGCTCCTTAACCTTATCCTCGCATTCGGGGTCGCCGCACCACATAGCACGAACGAAGCCGTCGCCGTTTGCCGCAAGCTTTTCATTAATTTCGTCGATGGTCAAGCAGTTGTAGGTGCGCTTTTCGCGGTTAGCGAGTGCCTTGTTGTACATTCCGTCGCGAACAGCTTGAAGCTTTTCCTTAACAACCGCCTCGAGGTTATCGAGCGAAACGAAGGTCTTTTCGCGGTCGTGACGAGTAACGATTACGCACTGATTTGCCTCGATATCGCGCGGACCGAGCTCGATGCGGAGCGGAACGCCCTTCATTTCGTATTCGGCATACTTCCATCCGGGAGAGTTGTCCGAGTCGTCAAGCTTTACGCGAACATCACCCTTCAGGCGGTCTGCAAGAGCCTTAGCCGCGTCAATTACGCCCGGCTTGTGAGCCGCAACGGGGATGATGACAACCTGAATCGGAGCGATTGCGGGCGGAAGAACAAGTCCGTTGTCGTCGCCGTGAGTCATTATGATACCGCCAATCATACGGGTGGTAACTCCCCACGAGGTCTGGAACGGATATACGAGCTTGTTTTCCTTATCAGTATAGGTAATGTCGAACGCGCGAGCGAAGCCGTCGCCGAAGTAGTGCGAGGTTCCTGCCTGCAGAGCCTTTCCGTCGTGCATCAGGGCTTCGATTGCGTAGGTATCCTCAGCTCCGGCGAATTTGTCGCTCGGAGTTTTTGCGCCCTTAATAACGGGAATTGCGAGGTCGGTTTCGTGGAAATCGGCGTAAACATTAAGCATCTGAATCGTTTCCTCGCGAGCCTCCTCTGCGGTTGCGTGCATGGTGTGACCCTCCTGCCACAGAAATTCGCGCGAGCGAAGGAACGGGCGGGTAGTCTTTTCCCAGCGAACGACGGAGCACCATTGGTTGTAGAGCTTCGGCAGATCGCGGTAGGAGCGGATAATGTTAGCGTAATGCTCGCAGAAAAGGGTTTCAGAGGTCGGACGAACGCACATGCGCTCGTTAAGCTTATCGCTTCCGCCATGAGTTACCCAAGCGACCTCGGGAGCAAAGCCCTGAACGTGGTCCTTTTCCTTATTAAGAAGGCTCTCGGGAATAAACATCGGCATGTAGACGTTTTCATGTCCGAGCTCCTTGAAGCGAGTGTCAAGATTTTTCTGAATATTTTCCCAAATAGCATAGCCGTACGGGCGGATGATCATACAGCCCTTTACGCTTGAATAATCGATGAGGTCGGCTTTTTTGCAGATATCTGTATACCACTGCGCAAAATCAACATCCATGGATGTAATTTGCTCGACCATTTTCTTATCGTTTGCCATGTTTATAATTCCTTTCAATAAATAGCTAATAGATATATTATACCTTGAAATAAATGGCTTGTCAAGAGCAGAGGTGAATTTTAGTCGAGTTGTTAATTTCGCTGTAAAATTTTGAAAATATTTTATGAAAATACTTTACCAAACTACTTGACTAAAATGCGAAAGTGTGCTATAATCAACTTGTTAATAAAAAATTTTATGGAGGATAGATATGAAAAGACTACTTGCATTATTACTCGCAGTCCTCATGATTACAGCTTGCCTTGCTTCTTGCGGAAACTCGAAGAAGTACATAGTTCTCGAAGACAACTTCGGCTCTGAGGAGTACGCAATCGGTATGCGTAAGGACGACTACGCACTCGCTGCAAAGATTCAGGAAATACTCGACGAAATGGCAGCGGACGGTACCGCAGGCAAAATTTCAAAGGAATGGTTCGGCCGTGAGGACGCTTTCCTGCAGGGCAAGGAATTCCCGCGCGAAATGAAGACTGTTGAGGGCGACAACTCGCTCCAGTACGTTCTTGACAAGGGTACTCTCGTACTTGGCCTCGATGAAAGCTTCCCGCCTATGGGCTACCGCGATTCAAAGACCGGTGAGATCGTTGGCTTTGATATCGACCTTGCAAAAGAGGTTGCAAAGCGTCTCGGTGTAAAGCTTGACCTTCAGCCGATCGACTGGAACGCAAAGGAACTCGAGCTTGACGGTAAGAAGATCGACCTTATCTGGAACGGTATGTCTGTTACCGAAGAGCGTACTGCTAACATGTTCCTTTCCAAGCCTTACCTTGCAAACTCTCAGTGCATCATCGTTCCTGAGGATTCTCCCATCAAGACAAAGGCTGACCTCGCAGGCAAGAAGATCGCGCTTCAGGAGGGCTCGTCCGCACTTGACGCAGTTGAAGCTGACACCGCTACATACGAAACTCTCGGCGAGATCATCAAGTTCGCAGACAACCTCACAGCTTACATGGACCTCAAGGCAGGCCGTGTTGACGCGTTCGTAGTTGACCGCGTTGTTGGTGAGTGGATCATCGAAAACAACTAAAGCTTACCTCGCTGCAATATGCAGTTTACCTCGCTGCAAGGGGAAGAAGTGTTACTTCCCCTTGCATTTTTTATCTTGACAAAAGATTCGAGTTGTGGTATCATATAACAGCATAATCTACTCTGTCTCCGTAGCTCAGTAGGATAGAGCAACCGCCTCCTAAGGTTATACTAAATCACTCGCCTTTGCTCAAAAGGCGAGCGATAATATAGATAAAATTTCATACACGTCTCTGTACCTCAGCAGGATAGAGGGTCCGCCTCCTAAGCGGAACGCCCCCGGTTCGAATCCGG